>DATIMT010000267.1:0-11822 GCA_035475035.1 Arthrobacter sp. | reverse complement strand
ACGGGGGCGTTCACGCGGGGCGCCGCTGAAGGCCGGTTCCCGTCGGGAACAGTACTGTTCGGCTTGGGAAATGAGTCGGAATTACTCACTCGTTACCTCCGTGTTGTCTTCGTTCGGCTCAGCGTCGCCCGAGGCGTCCTCTGACTCAACGGCCGGTGATTCTTCTGCCATTGCTGGCGCGGCGGATTCCCCAGCGGTCCCGCCATCTTCAGCCAACGTTACGTCATCGCCGGCAGATTCATCGTCCTCAAGCCCGCGTTCGCTGTTGCGTGCCACCTCGATGATCCGGTCATTCTTATCCGGTTTGGCGAAGATGACGCCCATGGTGTCGCGGCCCTTGGCTGGAACACCGGCAACGGAGGACCGGACAACCTTGCCGCCCTCCATGACCACCAGGACTTCATCCTCTTCCTGGACAATGAGTGCCCCTACGAGGTGGCCGCGTTCTTCCTGGTACTTGCCCACCTTGATGCCCAGGCCGCCGCGGCCCTGCAGGCGGTATTCCTCAACCGCCGTCCGCTTGGCGTAGCCGCCCCCGGTCACGATGAAGACGAATGAACCGTCGGTGACAACATCGGCGGCCAGCAGTTCATCGTCCTCGCGGAACTTCATGCCGGTAACACCGGACGTGGCGCGTCCCATGGGCCGCAGCGCGTCGTCGGTGGCGGTGAAGCGGATGGACTGGCCCTTGCGGGACACCAGGAAGAGGTCGTCGGTTTCCGAGACAAGCTGGGCAGAGACCAGCTCGTCGCCGTCGCGCAGGTTGATGGCGATCACGCCTGCGGAACGGTTGGTGTCGTAGTCCTCCAGCCTGGTTTTCTTCACCAGGCCCCTCTTGGTGGCCAGGACCAGGTACGGCGCCTGCTGGTAGTCCTTGAGGTCCAGGACCTGCGCGATGTGCTCGTCCGGCTGGAACGCCATCAGGTTGGCCACGTGCTGGCCCTTGGCGTCCCGGCCCGCCTCCATCAGCTCGTAGGCCTTGGCCCGGTAGACGCGGCCCAGGTTGGTGAAGAAGAGCAGCCAGTGGTGGGTGGTGGTCACGAAGAAGTGTTCCACCACGTCGTCGCCGCGCAGCTGCGCGCCCTTGATGCCCTTGCCACCGCGCTGCTGGGACCGGTAGTTGTCGCTGCGGGTGCGCTTGACGTAGCCGCCGCGGGTGATGGTGACCACCATCTCCTCTTCGGGGATCAGGTCCTCCATGGACATGTCGCCGTCGTAGCCCATGAGGATCCTGGTGCGCCGGTCATCGCCGTGCTTATCCACGATTTCACCCAGTTCAGAGCTGATGATCTCGCGCTGGCGCTGCTCGGAGGCCAGGATCTCCTTGTATTCGGTGATGAGGGCTTCCAGCTCGGCGTGCTTTTCCTGGATCCGCTGGCGTTCCAGCGCCGCCAGGCGGCGCAGCTGCATGTCGAGGATGGCGCGGGCCTGGAGCTCGTCGATGTCCAGCAGCCCCATCAGGCCGTCACGGGCAGCCTCGGTGGTGCTGGAGGCCCGGATCAGGGCAATGACCTCGTCCAGCATGTCCAGTGCCTTCAGGAGGGCCCGCAGGATGTGGGCTTCTTCCTCGGCCTTGCGCAGGCGGTACCGGGTGCGGCGGGCAATGACGTCCATCTGGTGCGTCACCCAGTGGCGGATGAACGCATCAAGGCTCAGGGTCCGCGGCACACCGTCCACAATGGCAAGCATGTTGGCGGAGAAGTTGCTCTGGAGTTCGGTGTGCTTATAGAGGTTGTTCAGCACCACCTTGGGCACCGCGTCACGCTTGAGCACGATGACCAGTCGCTGGCCGGTGCGGCCGGACGTCTCGTCGCGGAGGTCGGCGATGCCCTGGACCTTGCCGTCCTTGACCAGCTCGGCGATCTTGATGGCAAGGTTGTCCGGGTTGGCCTGGTACGGAAGCTCCGTGACCACCAGGCAGGTGCGCCCCTGGAGTTCCTCCACGGCAACCACGGCACGCATGGTCACGGAACCGCGGCCGGTCCGGTAGGCGTCTTCGATGCCCTTGTGGCCCAGGATGGTGGCCCCTGTGGGGAAGTCAGGGCCCTTGACACGCACCAGCAGTTCCTCGAGGAGTTCCTCCCGCGTGGCGCCGGGATTGGCCAGGTACCACTGGACACCATCCGCCACTTCCCGGAGGTTGTGCGGCGGGATGTTGGTGGCCATGCCGACGGCGATGCCCGAGGAACCGTTCACCAGCAGGTTGGGGAACCGGGCCGGGAGGATGGTGGGTTCCTGGTTCTTGCCGTCGTAGTTGTCCTGGAAATCAACGGTTTCCTCATCGATGTCCCGGACCATTTCCATGGCCAGCGGGGCCATCTTGGTTTCGGTGTACCGGGGGGCCGCTGCGCCGTCGTTGCCGGGCGAACCGAAGTTACCTTGGCCCAGGGCGAGCGGGTAACGCATGGTCCAGTCCTGGATGAGGCGCACCAGGGCATCGTAGATGGCGGTGTCACCGTGCGGGTGGTACTGGCCCATCACCTCGCCCACAACGCGGGCGCACTTGTTGAAGGAGCGGTCGGGGCGGTAGCCGCCGTCGAACATCGCGTAGAGCACCCGGCGGTGCACGGGCTTGAGGCCGTCGCGGACGTCCGGAAGGGCACGTCCCACGATGACGGCCATGGCGTAGTCCAGGTAGGAACGCTGCATTTCCGTCTGCAGGTCCACCTGTTCCACGCGGTCGATCAGCACGTCGCCTTCAAGAACGGTGTCCGGAGTTCCGGCCTCAGGGGCGGGAATCTCGGGGTTTTCGTCGCTCATTCTTTATTTTCCGTTTCAGGTATATGTCTGGTTCCGAATACTTTGGAGCGGGTCCTTAAATGTCCAGGAACCTGACGTCCTTGGCGTTCTGCTGGATGAAGTTGCGGCGTGATTCCACGTCTTCGCCCATGAGGACGGAGAAGATCTGGTCGGCGGCAAGGGCGTCGTCCATGGTCACCTGCAGCAGCGTGCGGTGATCCGGATCCATGGTGGTGTCCCATAGTTCGGTGTAGTCCATCTCGCCCAGGCCCTTGTAGCGCTGGATGCCGTTGTCCTTGGGGATGCGGCGTCCCGCTGCCTGCCCTGCCACCAGCTTTGCATCGCGTTCGCGGTCGCTGTAGACGTAATCGTGCGGCGCATTGGACCACTTGATCCGGTACAGCGGGGGCTGTGCCAGGTAAACGTAGCCGTTCTCGATCAGGGGCCGCATGTAACGGAACAGCAGGGTCATCAGCAGGGTGGTGATGTGCTGGCCATCCACGTCGGCATCTGCCATGAGGACGATCTTGTGGTACCGCAGCTTGGCGAGGTCGAAGTCCTCGCCAATACCGGTACCGAAAGCGGTGATCATGGACTGGACTTCTGTGTTGCCCAGGGCCTTGTCCAGGCGGGCACGCTCCACATTCAGGATCTTGCCGCGCAGGGGCAGGATGGCCTGCGTCTCCGGGTTGCGGCCACGCTTGGCCGAGCCACCGGCGGAGTCACCCTCCACTATGTAGACCTCGCACTTTTCCGGATCCTTGGAAGAGCAGTCCGAAAGCTTGCCCGGCATGCCGAAGGATTCCAGCGGGCTCTTGCGACGTGCGTTGTCCCTGGCCTTCCTCGCTGCCATCCTGGCCTGGGCGGCGGAGATGGCCTTCCGGATGACGTCGCGGGCAGGGCCGGGGTTGCGCTCCAGCCAGTCGCCGAGGCCGTCAGTGACCACGCGCTGGACGAATCCCTTGACTTCTGAGTTACCCAGCTTGGTCTTGGTCTGGCCTTCGAACTGGGGCTCAGCGAGTTTGACGGAGATGACGGCGGTGAGGCCTTCGCGGATGTCATCACCAGTGAGGTTGTCGTCCTTCTCCTTGATGATGCCCTTTTCCCGGGCGTACCGGTTGATAAGGGACGTCAAGGCAGCGCGGAAACCTTCTTCGTGGGTGCCACCCTCGTGGGTGTTGATGGTGTTGGCGTAGGTGTGGACGCTCTCGGAGTAGGCGCTGGTCCACTGCATCGCCATCTCCAGGGCAATCTTGCGTTCCGTGTCCTCGGTTTCGAAAGCGATGACGTCCTCGTGGACCACCTCCACCTTCTTGCCCGAGTTGAGGTGCTTGACGTAGTCCAACAGGCCATCGTTGTACTGGTAGACCACCGTCCGGTGTTCAGCGCTGACCTCGCCCTCGGTGCTGAGGTCGTCAAGGTCCAGGTCGCCGTCGGCGTCACCGCCGGCGGGGTCTCGCTCATCCGTGAGCGTGATGCGCAGGCCCTTGTTCAGGAAGGCCATCTGCTGGAACCGGGCCCGCAGCGTCTCGAAATCGAAATCGGTGCTTTCGAAGATCGCCGGATCCGGATAGAACGTCTGGGTGGTGCCGGTGGCGTCTGTCTCTTCGCCCTGGACCAGCCCGCCTTGGGGCTTGCCGCCGTCGGCGAAGGACATCCGCCATACGTGGCCCTGCCGGCGAACCTCCGTATCGACGCGGCTGGACAGCGCATTGACCACGGAGATACCCACACCGTGCAGGCCGCCGGAGACGGCGTATCCGCCGCCGCCGAACTTGCCGCCGGCGTGCAGGATGGTCATGACCACCTCGACGGTGGGCTTGTGTTCGGTGGGGTGCATGTCCACCGGAATGCCGCGGCCGTCATCCACCACCTTGACGCCGCCGTCGGCCTGCAGGACTACCTCGATGTGGCTGCAGTAGCCGGCCAGTGCCTCATCCACCGAGTTGTCAACCACTTCGTAGACAAGGTGGTGCAGGCCGCGCGGTCCTGTGGAGCCGATGTACATGCCAGGGCGCTTGCGGACAGCCTCCAGGCCTTCAAGCACAGTGATATCGCTGGCGCCGTATTCCCGCTGGGTGCCTGGCACGGGCGGTGTATCAGGGGTACGGCCATCCTCGACTGCTGTATCTGCTGCCAGAATATCTGTATTGTCGTTAGCCACAGGCGCTGCGACTCCTCTGTTCTCGATGATGGCCGGCCGGTTTCTCTCCCCCAGGGAAAAGCCACCCGCCAACAGGCACAAACTGATGGCGCCGGTGACTTGCTGACGGTTGGTAATCCGCACTCCGCACGCGGGAAGCGCGCGGAGAACGGACTGAAGTCAACGTTTCATCCGCGCCCAGTTATCTGCGTCAATTCTACCGCGAACAGGCCCATATCCCCGCATTCCAGGGCCTTCGCCACCAGCGAATATGGCTCTGCGAGGCGCTGGACCCCGCCTAGGGCGGCCCAGCGGTACGCCCTTCGGGTGCCTATACGCGCTTCGGCCCTTGCAGCGCCCTACACGCCCTCGGGCGCAGTTTCAAGAGCTGCCGGCCTGACTATCCGTAGGTGTCCCGGGGGCCGCGGCCGTTGACGCTGCGTCCACCCTTGCGCCAGCTCGGCGCCGCGGGGCCCAATACCTGGATGCTGGTCACCACGCCGTCGCCCAGTTCCCGCCGGAATTTCTCAAGGAGGCTGCTGCTCAAAAGCCTCAGCTGCGTGGCCCAGGCAGTGGAATCACACCGTACGTGGAGGGTGGTGTCGGTAAAGCTTTCGGGAGTGCAGTGGGCGGAGATTTCCGGTCCCACCAGGGTGGCCCACTCTGCCATCACGGAGCCGACGGCCACCGGCGAGGTCCAGCCACGCTCTGCCACCAGCCGTCCCACCACCTTTCCCAGACCCAGCGGGTCGCGGCCCGTGGCATGGAACTGGCTGAAGCCCCGGGTGTCGCGGATGCTGCCTTTCGCCTTTTGCGAACCCGGCCGAGCCACCCTGCGGCGGACTTCGCCGCGCGCCGCCGCGGCTTCGCGCATCCGGTTCAGTGCGGCCTGCGGGGCATCGATGTTGTCAGGCTCGCGGCCGGGCTGCTGCCCGCCGTCCTTCTCACTGCTCATCAATACCTCCCGGGATGACCTTCACCCGCCGCCCGGAAAGCTCCTCCGGAATATCGGCGTCGACGGCGGCGGTCACCAGGACCTGTTCCGCGCCGGAGACTATTGCGGCAAGTTTACGCCGGCGCTGGACGTCCAGTTCAGCAAAGACGTCGTCCAGGATGAGGATGGGAGCCGAACCGCCGGTCCGGGCATCGTCCAGCATCACATAGTACGACGCGAGGCGGAGGGACAGACACATGGACCATGTTTCCCCGTGCGACGCGTATCCCTTGGCCGGTGCCTCGCCCAGCACCAACTCGAGTTCATCGCGGTGCGGCCCAACCAGCGATATGCCCCGTTCCAATTCCCTCTTCCGCGATTCCGCGAATGCCTGGACGTACCGTTCCGTAAGTTGTTCCACAGAGAGAAGGCGCAGGTCATCCTGCCCGCCTGGAGAACCTCCTGCTGCGGCGCGCGGCGCGCTGCCGGCCGGGACGCCGTCGTCGTCCATCTGGTTCTGGAGGGTTGAGCGGTAGGTGGCATCAGCGGGTTTGGTTGCGTCCGTGAGCTCAGCGTAGGCGCGGGCAAGGTGCGGCCGGAGCCGTTCCACCAGCTCAAGCCGGGCATGCAAGAGCTCTGCTCCGGCGCGGGCCATGTGCTGGTCCCACACGTCAAGGGTCGATTCATGCGCGGCAGTGAATCTTCCCGACCGCGCCGACTTAAGCAGGGCATTGCGCTGTTTCAGGACACGGTCGTAGTCACCGCGGGTGGCGGCATGATGCGGGATGAGGCTGGCCAGCAGCTCATCGAGGAAGCGGCGGCGGTTGGACGGATCGCCCTTGACCAGTGCCAGGTCCTCCGGAGCAAAGAGCACTGTCTGGCAGATGCCGAGCAGATCACGGGCACGCACCGGGTTGCTGCGGTTGATCCGGCCCCGGTTGGCGCGGCCGGCGTTGATTTCCAGCTCGAGAACCGTGGTCTGGGTGCCGCGGACCAACCGGGCACGCACCAGGGCACGCTCCGTGCCGAACCTCAGTAGCGGGGCATCGGAACTCACCCGGTGCGAGCTGAGCGTGGCCAGGTAGCCGATGGCCTCCATCAGGTTGGTCTTGCCGATGCCGTTGTATCCCACCAGGACGGTGACGCCCGGGCGCAGGGCGAGGTCTACCTGGGCGTAACTGCGGAAGTCGGTCAGTGAAAGGTGTTCCAGATACACGCGGTTTTCGGCAATTCTGGGAACCCTGCTGGTTCCCGGTGGACGCTACTTGGCGGGACGGGTTGCGTGCCCGCCGAACTGATTGCGCAGCGCGGAGACCATCTTCATGGCAGGAGAGGTATCTTCCCGGGAGGCGAACCGGGCGAACAGCGCGGCGGTGATGGCAGGAGCGGGGACTGCGTTGGCAATGGCTTCTTCGACGGTCCAGCGGCCTTCGCCTGAATCCTCCACGTAGTCATCGATCGAGGACAGTCCGGGGTCCTCGTCCAGGGCCTTGACCATGAGGTCCAGCAGCCATGAGCGGACCACCGTCCCCTTCTGCCAGGCACGGAAGGTGCCGGGAAGGTCGGTGATGATGTCTTTGGCCGCGAGCAGTTCATAGCCCTCGGCATATGCCTGCATCAGGCCGTACTCGATCCCGTTGTGAACCATCTTGGCGTAGTGGCCGGCACCGATGCCGCCCACGTGGACGAAGCTGTCCGCGCGCTCACCTTCGGGGCGCAGCGCATCAAAGACCGGCAGGGCGCGCTCGATGTCGGCGGCGTCACCGCCGGCCATGAGTCCATAGCCGTTCTGCAGGCCCCAGACGCCGCCCGAGACGCCGCAGTCCGCGAAGCGGATACCCTTGGCGGCCAGCAGTTCGCCGTGCTTCTGGTCTTCGGTGAACCGGGAGTTGCCGCCATCGATGATGAGGTCGCCCGGCTGCAGTTTTTCGCTGAGTTCGGTGATCACGGCGTCCGTGATGGCGCCCGACGGGACCATCACCCAGATGATCCTGGGCGCCGGGACGGCCGCTATCAGCTCATCGACGCTGGCGGCATCGGTGACGTCAGGGTTCCTGTCGAAGCCGGTGACCTCCAAGCCACCCTTGCGGAGCCGCTCACGCATGTTGAATCCCATTTTGCCGAGGCCGATCAGTCCAATGTGCATGGTGGAACTCTTTTCTTCGCTAGTGGGAGGAACGGGGTTGGCGATGGGTGGGGCCCCATCGGCGAGGGGCCCTGCCTGAGCTTGCGAAGGCTGGGAGCCGATGGGGACTAGTTGGGAAGGCGGACCGGCATCACCAGGTAGCGGTAGTCATCCTGGTCTTCGCCGTCGGCATCTGCCTGGGCGGTGATCATGGCGGGTTTGGGCGCCGTGGTGAACGAGAACCGGACGAATTTGGTCTCGATGACGCTCAGGCCCTCAATCAGGTAGTGCGGATTGAAGGCCACTGTGATGTCATCGCCGGACAGCTGGGCCTCGAGCTCTTCGGAGGCCTGGGCGTCTTCACCGGTGCCGGCGTCCAGGTTCAGCAGGCCCGAAGTGAAGGCGAGCCGGACCGGGGTGTTGCGTTCCGCCACCAGCGATACACGGCGGACCGCTTCCACCAGTTCCTGTGTCTGGACGGTGGCGTGGATGGGCGTGGATTCCGGAAACAGCGAACGGATCTTGGGGTAGTCGCCATCGACCAGCAGGGAGGTGGTGGTGCGGCCGCCGCTTTCGAATCCAATAAGCCGGCTGTCGTCGTCGGACAGTGCAAGGTTGATGTCCCCACTGTTGCCTAGTGTCTTGGCTACTTCATTCAGGGTTTTAGCCTTGACCAGGGCACTGGTGGAGATGCCCGGAGTGACGGGCTTCCAGGGTACTTCGCGCATCGCCAACCGGTAGCGGTCTGTGGCCAGAAGCGTGATGAGGTCGTCTTCGATCTCCATCCGCACACCGGTGAGGATGGGGAGCGTGTCGTCCTTGCTTGCGGCAATGATGACCTGAGAAACGGCCTGGGCAAAGGCGTCGCCCGGAACGGTTCCGCTGATGGCCGGCAGGGCAGGCAGCGGAGGATATTCGGCCTCCGGCATCGTGGCCAGGTGGAAGCTGCTTCGGCGGCACGTCAGTGTGACTTTGTTGCCGTCAGTTTCGACGTCCACCGGTGCTGAAGGCAGGCTTCGGCAGATGTCCGCAAGCAGGCGGCCCGACACGAGGATGGTGCCCTCGTCCCTGATGTCTGCCGTGATTTCAAGCCTTGCAGAGGTCTCGTAGTCAAAGCTGGAAAGGCTGACGGTTCCTGCTTCGGCTTTCAGAAGCAGGCCGGAAAGGACAGGCACTGGCGGCCGCGGAGACAACGACCGGGCTGTCCAGGTGACGGCTTCTGCCAGGACGTCCCGGTCGACTCTGAACTTCACGGAAGGGTGCCGCCTTTCATTGCTGCTGCCATGTAAACCCGGGAATTTCGCAGGGGAACTCCGGAAGAAGTAGGGCGCGGCCCGCTGGTGCATGGTCCTTGAATACCGGAACCAGACAAAGAACCCAGGGATGGGAGCGCTGCTGACAGCTTAGCCGGAAGATTCGGGATTAACCCATCCCCCGTTGGCTTGTCCGGCCCTTCCACGGGCCGGGAGGCCCGCTCCTTGGTCGCACGGATCGATCTTGTTGTTTGAGGGATTTCAATTTTTTGGGATTCGTAGTGTTAATAACTGCTGTGGAAACTGTGGATAACCCTCTGAGGCCGTACGGTTCCGCGGTTAAGCCCTGTTCATGGATTGTGCGTTAAGTGGGTTTTAAACAGGGTGTGGATGGGGACAACCTGAAGGGCGATTTTTAACGATCCACAGACGCCTTAAGGGTTTTAAGCCCATTAACCGCGCTTGTCCCCTTAACTATCCACAGGCTTATCCACATGCCCCTGTTAATAAGGTATAGAGCGGCGGGCGCAATGTGGATTCAGGAGTCGCGCTGCTGCTGCTTGATCCGGTTGGTCAGCTCTGTCACCTGGTTGTAGATCACACGGCGCTCGGCCATTAGCTCACGGATTTTCCGGTCGGCGTGGATCACGGTTGTGTGGTCGCGGCCGCCAAGTTCCTGTCCGATCTTGGGAAGCGACATGTCCGTCAGTTCCCGGCAGAGGTACATGGCGATCTGCCGGGCGGTGACGAGTGTGCGGGTGCGGGACTTGCTGCAAAGCTCTTCCATGCTGAGCTTGAAGTAGTCAGCCGTCTGCTGGAGGATCTGGGCGGACGTGATCTCCTGTGCGCCGTCGTCGGTAATCAGGTCCTTCAGGACCATTTCGGCAAGCGCCACATCCACAGGCTGGCGGTTCAGGCTTGCGAAGGCCGTCACTCTGATCAGTGCGCCTTCAAGTTCACGGATGTTGCTGGAAATCTTGGAAGCGATGTACTCGAGGGCATCGTCCGGCGCCGACAGTCCCTCGCTCAGTGCCTTCTTGCGGAGGATAGCGATACGAGTCTCGAGTTCCGGCGGCTGGATGTCCGTCAGCAGGCCCCATTCGAAACGGGATTTCATGCGGTCCTCGAACCCTGCCAGCAGTTTGGGCGGCTGGTCCGAGGTGATGACCACCTGCTTGTTGTTGTTGTGCAGGGAGTTGAACGTGTGGAAGAACTCCTCCAGCGTCCGGTCTTTGCCGGCAAGGAACTGGATGTCATCAATGAGCAGCACATCCACATTTCGGTATGTGGTTTTGAAGCTGGCGCCCTCGTCGTCGCGGATGGAGTTGATGAAGTCGTTGGTGAATTCTTCGGAGTTCACGTAGCGGACACGGATTCCGCTGTAGAGCCGCCGGGCGTAGTGGCCGATGGCGTGCAGGAGGTGGGTCTTGCCCAGGCCCGAGTCACCGTAGATGAAGAGCGGGTTGTATGCCTTGGCCGGAGCTTCGGCGACGGCGACGGCGGCCGCGTGGGCAAAGCGGTTCGAGGAACCGATCACAAAGGTATCGAAGACGTACTTGGGGTTCAGGCGGCCAAACTCGTGTGACGTGCTGGGCAACATGGGTTGCGGCTTTTGTTCGATCAGCTGGTCCGGTGCGTACGCGGGTTCGACGACGGGCTCAGGCTCCTGGTGGATGGGCACCAGATCCGTGTCGACGTCGATCGCGCAGCGGATGTCCTCGGAGAACACGTTGTGGAGGGCATCATCCAGGGCGTCCTTGACCTGGGTCTGCAGCACTTCCCTGGTCAGTTCGTTGGGAACAGCCACCAGGAGGGTGGAGCCGATGAGTCCCTGGGCCTGGGCGAGGATGACAAAGCCCCTCTGGCGCGGCGATACACGGTGGTCCTGTTCCAGCAGGCTGACAACCCGGCGCCAGGAACTTCCGACAGTATTGGCGTGGTTGGCTTCGTCTACTGTCATCAATCGGTTCCCTCAAAACTTGCTATGTCTGCATTGCCTGCAGCCCAAGTCCGGAACCAGGGTGCTGGTCCAACTTAATCCACAGGGTTATGCACAGTCCGTGGATAATCGGCTACTGGGACACTCTAGGGGATGAAAAGCCTAGAAGATAGCTGACTATCCGGCTGTGGATAATTACACTGTTGTGGTTCTGTAAACGGCCCTGTGAGCCACTTCATCCACAGGCTGTTGGGGATACTTAGGCACAGCTGGGGACAGCCGCTGACGGTCTTTCCGGTTTGACTCGGGGCTGCAGATTGCCCTAACGTTGTGAAGTCCTTTGTGTCCGCTTTTTGGCCCCATCTGAACTTTCCAGGCGCAGTGCGTTTGGCCAGCCGGGGGAAGCGTGCATATACAAAACTTAGCGTCGGCCAGTTCTTCCCCTTTACTGATCGGGTGGGCGCACCTTTGATCCACTGGAGTAACTAACGTGAGCAAGCGGACTTTTCAGCCGAATAACCGCCGTCGAGCCAAGAAGCACGGCTTCCGCCTTCGTATGCGTACCCGTGCCGGCCGTGCCATCCTGGCAGCCCGTCGTGGCAAGGGCCGCACCGAACTGTCGGCCTAAATAACTGGCTTGTCGGTAGACATCCCTTTGCGAGTTTAAGGTGCTGGCCGCCCGCAACCGC
>DATIMT010000266.1:0-2020 GCA_035475035.1 Arthrobacter sp. | reverse complement strand
AACAGCCACGACACCTCGCCCCCGAAGCTGGTGCCGAACATCCGCAGCAGCCCGGCCGCACCGCCGAATCCGCCGTTGCCGCCACCGAAAGCGCCACCCGCGGGGCCGCCGGCCGCTCCGCCGGCAGCACCAGCGGCTCCGACGCCGGGCATACCTTCACCCGAGCCGGTGATGCGGGCCAGTCCGTTGTAGCCAAACGTGAGTTCCAGGAAGCTGTTGGTAGTGGACCCTGCCATGTACGGCCGGGCAGAAGCTGGTGTCAGCTGGAAGAGGGCGATGTAGCTGCCGGCCACCACGATGATTCCGGCCAGGGCGCCCAGCAGGTGCAGCAGCCGCCGTCCCAGCGACGTGGGTGCCGCCCACAGGTAGGCCAGGCCCAGGGCTGGAACGATCAGGAAGCCCTGCAGCATCTTGGTGAGGAACGCCAAACCGATCACGGCACCGGCAGCCACCAGCCACTTCCAGCCCGCCCGTTCGATGGCGCGGGTGGTGAAATAAGCGGCCAGAACCAGGCACAGGGTGAGCATGGCGTCCGGGTTGTTGAACTTGAACATGAGCGCAGCCACCGGCGTCAGCGCCAGCGCGCCGCCGGCCAGCAGGCCCGCAGCCGGTCCCGAGACACGCTTGATGGCCAGGTAGAGGAGGCCGACGGCGGCAACGCCCATAAGTGCCTCCGGAACCAGCATGCTCAGCGACGAGAAACCGAAGATGCGGCCTGCAAGCGCGGGGATCCAAAGTGCCGCCGGGGGCTTGTCCACGGTGATGGCGTTCCCGGCGTCCAGCGAACCGAAGAGGAATGCTGTCCAGTCCTTGGTACCGGCCTGGATGGCGGCGGCGTAAAAGGAGTTCCCGTAGCCGGTGGCGGCGAGGTTCCACAGGTACAGGACGGCCGTGGCCACCAGGAGCCCCACGGCCGAAGGCCGCACCCAGCGGGGCTGGGCGCCGAAGGCATGGCGGGACCAACGGGGTACGGGCCTCGCCGTGCCGGCCGAGGACGCAGCATGGCCTGATGGCGAGGGCTGCTGGGCGGCGGCGGAACCGGCACCTGCCGGTGAGATGGTGGAGGTCATGATGCTGCCGTTTCTGTGGAGGTCGTGGCTGTGGTCTTTTCGGCGGTGGTTTTGGTGCTGCTGCGCTCGCGGAAGACCCACAGCCGGAACAGGAGGAAGCGGATGGCCGTGGCGGCAAGGTTCGCCCCCACGACGGTGAGGACCTCCACCCAGCGGTCAGGCGTCGTCGTGCGGTGCACCAGCGCGAGTGCTCCGGAGGTGAGTGCAAGGCCGATGCCGAACACGATCAGCCCCTCAAAGTGGTGCCGGACCGGGTTGCCGCCCTGGATGCCGAACGTGAAGCGCCGGTTGGCACCCGTGTTGGCCACGGCTGTGATCAGGAGGGCCAGGAAGTTGGCCAGCTGTGGATCCATGAAGCCCCGGCAGAACACGAAGATCAGCAGGTAGGCCAGTGTTGAGGCGGCTCCAATGGCGGCGAACCGGACCAACTGGCCGAACAGGCTGCCGCCCCGCGTCTGTTCGGCCGCCCGCGATGACGCCGGAAGCGGACCCCGCGCCAGCGCCGCGCGCAACTCCGGCACCGGGATGCGGCCGTAGACCAGGTCGCGGGTGAGTCGGGCCATTCCGCGGACGTCGGCCACGGCCGTGCGAACCACGTCCACGCTGGAATCAGGATCGTCAATCCAGTCCACGGGAACCTCATGGACGCGCAGGCCGCACCGTTCGGCCAGGACCAAAAGCTCGGTGTCAAAGAACCAGGAATTGTCCACGGTGTACGGCAGGATCTGTTGGGCGACATCGGCCCGGATCGCTTTGAACCCGCACTGGGCATCGCTGAAGCGCGCGCCCATGAAGGAATGGAGCATCAGGTTGTAGCTGCGTGAGATGAACTCGCGTTTGGGGCCGCGGACAACGCGGGAACTACGGGTCAACCGGGTGCCGATGGCCAGGTCCGAATGCCCGGAGATCAGGGGCGCCAGCAGTGGGGGCAGGGCCGCGAGGTCGGTGGA
>DATIMT010000265.1:0-8019 GCA_035475035.1 Arthrobacter sp. | reverse complement strand
CTTCAAGAACGGCGCTTCCAACGATTCCCTGAATGACACGAGCTGGCTGCACACCGCCAACAGCACGCTGACCAGGCCCATTACCGAGGGCTTCGCCACGTCCATCGACACCGTGATGCTGACGGCGGCGGCGCTGACGGGTCTGGCGTTCCTGATCAGTTTCGCCCTTCCCCGGAAGAAGCTGACCGACCAGAAAGCGTCCCCGGAAGACAGGGACAGCATGCAGATTCCGGCGCACTAACCCGACAGCGCAGGGACACGACGACGACGGCGGCACGGCCCGCCGTCGTCGTCTTCTTTTTGGTGCCCGGCAGCGTGCGGGGCGTCCCCCTCGACTGGAACGGGGCGGCCCGGCATGGAACACTGGCGGAAGCGCGCCGGCGACAGCACCGGCTCAGCAGCCGACGACGTCCGCACCGCTTCCACCCATTCCAGAACCCAGGGAGAACCATGCCCACTGCACAGGAGCAGACCACAACCGGGATACCGCGGCGGGTGATCTGGCTGGCGCTCGCGGGGGCGGTGGGTGGATTCCTCTTCGGTTTCGATTCGTCCGTGGTCAACGGTGCGGTGGACGCCATGAAGGAAGAATTCGCCCTGTCCGAGGCCGTCACCGGTTTCGCTGTGGCCATCGCCCTCCTGGGCTGCGCTGCGGGTGCCTTCCTGGCCGGCAAGGTGGCGGACCGCTACGGCCGCATTCCGGCCATGAAGCTGGGCGCCCTGCTCTTCCTGGTCAGCGCCGTGGGCACCGGCTTCGCCTTCGGCGTCTGGGACCTGGTGTTCTGGCGCCTGGTGGGCGGCCTGGGCATCGGGCTGGCGTCCGTGATCGCCCCGGCCTACATCTCCGAGATTTCGCCGCGAAAGGTCCGCGGCCGCCTCGCTTCCCTGCAGCAGCTGGCCATCACGACCGGTATCTTCGCAGCCCTGCTGTCCGACGCACTCCTGGCCACCACTGCCGGCGGCGCGGACCAGACCTTCTGGCTGGGCATTGAGGCGTGGCGCTGGATGTTCCTGGCCGCTGCCGTCCCCGCCGTCGTGTACGGCTGGGTTGCCTTCACCCTGCCCGAGTCCCCTCGGTTCCTGGTGTTCCAGGGCAAAGAGGACCAGGCCCGGAAGGTCTTCGATTCCATCGCTCCCGCGGAGGACACCGACCGCCATATCCGGGACATCCGGGAAGCCATCGAAGAAGACAAGCTGGCTGGCCAGAAGGGGTCCCTCCGCGGCAAAACCTTCGGCCTCCAGGCTGTGGTCTGGGTGGGCATCACGCTCTCGGTGCTGCAGCAGTTCGTTGGCATCAACGTGATCTTCTACTACTCCACCACCCTGTGGAAGGCTGTGGGATTCCAGGAGAAGGATTCCCTGACCATCTCGGTGGCAACCGCTGTCACCAACATCCTGGTCACGCTGGTGGCCATCGCCCTGGTGGACCGCGTGGGCCGGCGCCCCATCCTGCTGACCGGTTCCGTGGGCATGGCCGTCTCCCTGGGCGCCATGGCCCTGGCGTTTTCCACGGCAACAGGCAGCGGCGAGGACATCGCCCTGCCGGGCGCCTGGGGTCCCGTGGCCCTGGTGGCGGCAAACATCTTCGTGGTCAGCTTCGGCGCGTCCTGGGGACCGCTGGTGTGGGTGCTCCTGGGCGAGATCTTCCCGTCCAAGATCCGCGCCCGGGCGCTGGGGTTGGCTGCCGCGGCCCAGTGGGTGGCCAACTTCGTGATCACCCTCAGCTTCCCGGTGATGGCCGCTGGCTCGCTGCCGCTGACCTATGCCATGTACGCCCTCTTCGCGGCGGCTTCCTTCTTCTTCGTGATGTTCAAGGTGCCGGAGACCAACGGCATGTCCCTGGAGCAGGCCGAGACGCTGTTCGTGCCCAAGGGTTCCGCCAAGTAACGCTCCATCAGCTTCCGCAGCAAAACAACAAACCCTCCTTCACCTGGCGTGATGGAGGGTTTGTTGTTTACTGCCAGGAAGCAGCGCTTAGACCACGTGCGGTTCGTGCGAGGACAGGTAGGCCCGGCCGCCGAAGGCGATCACGATGGCGATCACCATGGCCACGGCCCCGGCGAAGAACGGCACCTGCGGGCCAAAGTGCTCACCGAGTTGCGCCGCCGCGAACGGGGCCAGGGCGCCGCCCATCCAGCGGACAAAGTTGTAGCCGGAGGATGCCACGGGACGGGGCGAATCGGAGACTCCCATGGCCAGTTCGGTGTAGATGGTGTTGTTGATGCCCAGCAGGGCGCCGGCAACGATGACCAGTACGACGACGGCCGGCACCGAGTGCCCCGCCGCCAGTCCCAGCCCGGCCAGGTCCAGCATGAGGACGAACAGCGTGCCCGTCAGTACCTTGACGGCGCCGAAGCGGCGCTGCAGCGCCGGTGCCACGAAGACGGAGAAGACGGCCACTGCCACACCCCAGCCGAAGAAGACACCGCCAATACCGTAGGCGTTCATGCCCAGGATGAACGGGGTGAAAGCCAGGATGGTGAAGAAGCCGTAGTTGTAGAACAGGCCGCTTGCCGCCGTCGTCCGCAGTCCCTTGTGGCCCAGCGCCAGCAGGGGGTCGCGCAGCCGCACCTTGCGCTCAGGCAGCGGCGTCTTGGGCAGCAGGGCGATCAGGGCGACGAAGGCGGCAGCCATCAGGACGGCGGTGCCGAAGAACGGGGCGCGCCACTGCCAGCCGCCAAGGAGTGCGCCCAGCAGCGGGCCGAGCGAGATGCCCAGGCCAAGCGCTGCCTCGTAGAGGATGATGGCGGTCCCGGCGCCGCCGCTGGCCACGCCTACGATCACGGCGAGCGCGGTGGCCACGAACAGGGCGTTGCCCAGGCCCCATCCGGCGCGGAAGCCGACCAGCTGTTCAACGCTGCCGGACAGGCCGGAAAGCGAGGCGAAGACGACGATGACGGCGAGGCCGATCAGCAGGGTCCGCTTGCCGCCGATCCGGGAGGAGACATACCCCGTGATCAGCATGGCCAGTGCGGTGACCAGGAAATAGCTGGTGAAGAGCAGGGACACCTGGCTGGGGCTGGCGTCGAGGTTGGTGGCGATGGCCGGGAGAATGGGGTCCACCAGCCCGATGCCCATGAAGGCGAACACCGCGGCGAGGGCGGTGGCCCACACCGCCTTGGGCTGCTTCAGGAATGAGGCCTTTTCAGCCTTCAACGTTGATTCTGGTGCTTGCAGGGTATCTGCGAGCTGGCCGTCCATGGAGGGTGCTCCTAAATTCGTGGCTGGATCAGTTCTGGAGGGATGCATTGATTTTGTCGATGACCGGGAGGGCCTCCGCCAGGGCTTTGCGGTCCTGGTCAGTGAGGGTGCTGAGGATTTCGGCCATCACCCGGTTGCGCCGGCGGTTCGCGGAGCCGACGGCGGCACGGCCTTCGGGAGTCAGGATCACCCTGACAGCGCGGGAGTCCGCCGGGTCAGGCTCACGGCGGGCCAGGCCAGCGCGTTCGAGCTTGATGATCTGCTCAGTGGCACTGGGCACGCGGACCCCGAGGTTCCGGGCAATCTCGCCGACGCGCTGGCCTTCGTCCAGCAGCATCTTGAGGGTGCTCAGCTGGGCGGCGCTGAGTTCACCGTCCGCGTCGAGGCGCCGGACCAGGTATACGCTGTGCCGGAGGGCTTCGCGGAACCCGCTGGCCAGTTCCTGGAGCTGGTTATCATCATTCATCATTAGGTAGCCTAACATTTAGGGTACCTAACAGTCAAGGGATTACAGCGCGAGCCTCAGCGACGGAGGCGTAAGGCCAAAGGTGAGCGGGCGTTGCAGGGGCACAGGCAAAGGACGACGCCGGCACTCTGATGAGTGCCGGCGTCGCCCGTTCTGCAGTACGTGGGTTGGTTCGAACGTCGGACCCGGTCAGGCCGGGGTGCCGGCCATTTCCGCCTGCCGCTCCTCCACGAGGGTGGCCACGGCATTGAACAGCGGGTGCTCCGGCTCAAGACCCGTGATCCGGCCTGTGGCATCGGCCGGGCTGGAAGAGGCAAGGATTTCTGCCAGTTCGGTGGCCTCGGCATCAGCGGGATCATTAAACCGAAGGGCTGCCGCAATGGCACCGAGCACGGCCTCCGGCACCACGCCGCGTTCAGCCAGTTCCGCGGCCGGGCCGATGAACCGCTCGTGCCGGCTCAGCTTCCGCAGGGGAGCCCGGCCCACCCGGTTGACGGTGTCCGGAAGGTACGGGTTGGAGAACCTGAGCAGGATTTTCTGGACATAGGCCTCCTGCTCGTCGTTGCTGAACCCGTGCTTGGCCACCAGGAGCTGCTTGGTTTCCTCCAGCACCGCCCGGACATCTTCTGCCACATCCTGGTCCGCCATGGCTTCGGAAATCTTCTCCAGGCCGGCCTCGAACCCGAAGTACGCTGCCGAGGCGTGGCCGGTGTTCACGGTGAAGAGTTTCCGTTCGATGTAGGGCGAGAGGTCGTCCACGAACGTGGCGCCGGGGATCACCGGAGCGGAATCACCAAAGGCGGAGCGGTCGATGACCCATTCGTAGAAGGTCTCCACGGTGACATCCAGGCCCTGCCCGGCCTCCTGGTTGGGCACGATCCGGTCCACGGCCGTATTGGCGAACACTGCCTTGCCGTCCAGGACCGCGGCTGTGACTCCGGGCTGCGCGGCAACCTCCTTGGCCAGGATGTCCGTGGCGTTGATCGCGTTCTCGCAGGCCATCACCTGCAGCGGAGCCCGGCCCGGTTCCCTCGCAACGATGCCCTTGGCGATCACAGGCGCCACGAACTTCAGGATGTGCGGACCCACAGCGGTGGTGACGATATCCGCCGTCGCGATCTCCGCGACCAGCTCCGCCTCCTGGGCGTTGGAGTTCAGCGCCCGGAAGTTGTCCACCGTCCGCACCGCGGGGTTCTCCCCCACCTCGTGCACGGCATAGCTGTCCGCTTCCTTGAGGCGGTTGATCAATTCCTCAGCCACGTCCGCGAACACGACTTCGTAGCCGGCGTCGTGCAGGAGCAGCCCCACGAAGCCGCGGCCGATGTTGCCCGCCCCAAAATGTACGGCCTTCACTATGCATTGACCTTTCCGAAGAGGTCCAGGACTTCATCCACGGAATCCGCGGCTTCCAGCCGGGCCACCTGCTCCTTGTTCGTGAACACCTTGGCAATGGAGGACAGGATGTGCAGGTGTTCGTTGTTGATGCCAGCGACACCCACCACGAACTTCACCTGCTTGCCATTCCAGTCGATGCCCTCCGGGTAGCGGATGACCGACACCGCGGACTTGCGGATGTGGTCCTTGGCGGCGTTGGTACCGTGCGGGATGGCCAGGAAGCTGCCCATGTAGGTGGACACTGACTCTTCGCGCTCGTGCATCGCGGCGATGTAGCCCTCATCAACGGCACCCCTGGCCAGCAGGAGCCGGCCCGCCTCGTCAATCGCGGCGTCCCGGGTGGTGGCCGAGCCCGTCAGGACCACGCTCTCACGGGCCAGGATCTCCGGGGATCCGTTCGACGACGGACCGGCAGCCGGTGCCGCGGCCGCACCCGCTGCGGCGGGTGCTGCGTCCACCGGGGCGTCGGCGGCATGGGCACCGTGGGAGGTGCCGGCGTCGGACGTTCCGCCCCCGGTGTTGCTTTCACGGACCAGCTCGACGATCTCGTCGTAGCTCGGGCTGCTCATGAAGTTGTCCACCGAGTAGTGCGCGGCACTGGCAGTTGCCGGCTTGGCGCGTTCGGTCAGGTCCTGGTGGGTGACCACAACATCGTAGGTGTCGCTGAGGTTGGCGATGGAGGCGTTGGTGACCTTCACGTCCGGGAAGCCGGCCGCCTTGATCTTGTTCCGCAGCACCGAGGCGCCCATGGCGCTGGAGCCCATGCCGGCGTCGCACGCGAACACGATGTTCCGCACGGGTCCGGCCAGGACGCCCACTCGGCCACGGCCACCGGCCGCGGCACCTGCAGCAGATCCTGCACCGGCACCGGTCAGGGTGGAGGCAACGGAGCTCTTCTTGCCCTTCATGGCTTCCATCCGGGAGGTGGCGTCGCCCAGGTCGTCTTCATCGCTGTGCTTGGTGGTCCGCAGGATCAGCGAGGAGACCAGGAAGGACACCGTGGCGGCCAGGATGACGGAGAGGATCACACCGAGGTAGCTGTCCCGGGAGGTCTGGGCCAACACGGCGAAGATGGATCCCGGGGCCGCCGGTGCGACGAGGCCCGAGTTGGTGAGGGCAAGGGTGGCAATGCCGGTCATGCCGCCGGCGATCGCGCCGAGGATCAACAGTGGGCGCATCAGCACATACGGGAAGTAGATCTCGTGGATGCCGCCGAGGAACTGGATAATGGCGGCACCGGGGGCTGAAGCCTTGGCAGCACCGCGGCCGAAGAACATGTAGGCCAGCAGGATGCCCAGGCCGGGGCCCGGGTTGGCCTCGAGCAGGAACAGGATGGACTTGCCCTGGTCCAGCGATTGCTGGACGCCCAGCGGCGTGAGTACGCCGTGGTTGATGGCGTTGTTCAGGAACAGGACTTTGGCCGGCTCAATGAAGATGCTGGTCAGCGGCAGCAGGCCGTTGTGCACCAGGAACTGGACAAAGTTTCCGGCGGCCGTGCTGAACGCCGTCACCAGCGGCGAGATGCCGAAGAAGCCCAGCATGGCCAGCAACGCGCCCCAGATGCCGGCGGAGAAGTTGTTGACCAGCATCTCGAAGCCGGGGCGGATCTTGCCGTCCCACAGCATGTCAATCTTCTTCATGGTCCAGCCGCCCAGCGGGCCCATGATCATGGCACCGATGAACATGGGGATGCCGGCTCCGACGATCACGCCCATGGTGCCGATGGCTCCCACCACGCCGCCGCGGACGTCATAGACGTTCTTGCCGCCGGTGTAACCGATCAGGAGGGGAAGCAAGTAGGTGATCATCGGGCCCACGAGTCCGACGTTGGGCTTCCCGCCGGTCTCGCCGAAGCCGCCGAGCACCGGAACGGGCAGCCAGCCCTTCTCAATGAAGAGGGCTGTGATGATGCCCCAGGCGATGAACGCCCCGATGTTGGGCATGATCATGCCGGACAGGAATGTCCCGAACTTTTGGACGTGCACACGCGCGCTGGTGCGGGGTTTTGCAACTGTCTCTGTTGCCATGTGATTTCCTAACCTCATTCCTGCTGCTCCGCAGGAGTGGTCCGATGATTACGACGACGAACTGCTGGGTACTACGGGTTGCGGGGCTAACCGGCCGGGCTGGCGGAGATCCGGTGAAGCCATTCGAGGAAGAGCTTGAGTTCCGAGCTGGAGAGCTGGTCTGAGTGCGAAGCCTGAAGTGCGGCGTTCAGGGCAATCGCTGCCACCACCACCGAGGATTTTCCGGTGCCGCCCGGGGCCGGGCCGCTGGCGGGCTCGGCAGACACCGCAAAAATCATGGCGTCCCGGGTCATGATGGACAATTCGAGGTTCCGTTCGGACACGGGCTCCGCAATCAGCATCAGCGTCACGCCCACGTTGGCCGCCAGGATGGACCTGGCCGCTTCCCGGGGCTGGACGTTCAGCTGGCCCGCCGCCGCTGCCTTGTTCAGCATCTCCTCCATCAGCGCCTCGGCATCTGCCACGATGGCCGGCCGGCTTTCCGGTCGGATATTGCCGAACATCACCAGGTACAGTTCGGGCTGGTTCAGGCCGAACTGGACGTGGTTGTCCCACATCCTCCGGATGTCCTCAAGCGGCTGTCCGGAGGGGGCGAAATCCCTTTCGCCCGCGACGTATTCTTCAAACCCTGCGGCGACGACGGCGTCGAACAGACCTTCCTTGTCACCGAAGTGGTGGTACAGCGTGGGAGCCGATACCCCCGCCAGCTGGGTGATCTGGCGGGTGGAAACCGGAGCTCCCCCGGAATTTGCCAGCAGTTCCGCGGCAGCACGGAGCAACCGCATTTTGGGGGGAAGCTGGCCATCCAAACTCATAACCGCTACCCTAGCACCTATAGCGTTGCTATATGAACTGAATCACATACAATTTTTTCAGGCACGTTTCCCGCCCCTGGACGTAGCAGTCCTCCGGCGGACCCGGCACGGCGCC
>DATIMT010000264.1:0-13053 GCA_035475035.1 Arthrobacter sp. | reverse complement strand
AAGGAGCTCGACGACGTCTCTGACCTCCGCGTCATCGAGGTCATCGAGCGGGAAAAGCGGTCCTTCAACGTGGGCGGCAAGGAATTCAGCGCCGGCCAGCTGGTGGAGCAGCTTGGATTCACCAACGAAAAGCAGTGGACCCCGGTCAGGGACCTGTCCGGGGGTGAGCGCCGCCGCCTCCAGCTGCTGCGGCTGCTGGTGGGGGAGCCCAACGTGCTGATGCTCGACGAGCCCACCAATGACCTGGACACCGACACCCTCGCTGCCGTGGAGGATGTCCTGGACGGCTGGCCCGGCACGCTGGTGGTGGTCAGCCACGACCGCTACCTGCTCGAACGCGTTACCGACCACCAGATGGCACTGCTCGGCGACGGCAAGCTCCGTGGCCTGCCCGGCGGTGTGGACCAGTACCTGGAACTGCGCGAAGGTGCCCTGGCCGGTTCCACCGTGGCCGGCGGCGGAAACCCGGTCACCAGCGCCGGCCAGGCCCAATCAACTGCCAACGCATCCGGCCCCTCCGAGGCCGAAAAGCGCGATGCCCGCAAGGCCCTCAACAGGATCGAGCGCCAGATCAAGAAGCTCGACCAGCAGGAGAAGAAACTCCACGACGACATGGTCAAGAGCACGGAGAAATCCGATTTCGAAGCCCTCGCCGAACAAAACAGGCAACTCAAGGACCTGGCCGAAGAAAAGGACACCCTGGAACTCGAATGGCTGGAGGCCTCCGAGCTCCTGGGCGACTAGGACTTGCGCAAGAGCGGCGAAGGGCCAGTGCGCCGCGAAGGTGACCACAAGGACAGGCTAAGTCTCCGACTGCAGCTCCGGATCCTTTTTGAGGCCGGTGAGGCCGTTCCAGGCGAGGTTCACCAAGTGCGCTGCGACGGTGTGCTTGTCCGGCTGGCGGCTGTCCTGCCACCATTGGCCGGTCATGGCCACCATTCCCACGAGCATCTGGGCGTACATGGCGCCATCCTCGCCGCTGAGGCCGCGGCGGGAGAATTCGTCGGAGAGGATGTGTTCCACGCGGGCGGTGACCTGGGAGAGCAGGGTGGAGAAGGCGCCCTCCGGCTGGGAGGGGGGAGCGTCGCGCATGAGGATCCGAAAGCCCTCGGTGCGTTCCTCGATGTAGGTGAGCAGGGCCAGTGCGGCGCGTTCGACGAGGACGCGGGGCTTGGCTTCCTCCGTGAGGGCCGTGTTGATCGAGTCCAGGAGAAGGTGGAACTCACAGTCCACCACCTCGGTGTACAGCCCTTCCTTGGAACCGAAGTGTTCGTAGATGACGGGCTTGGACACTCCTGCGCAGGCGGCGATTTCCTCGATAGTGGTTCCGTCCAGCCCGCGGACGGCGAAAAGGCCGCGCCCGACGTCGATCAGCTGGCTTCGGCGCTGCAGGCCGGTCATCCGCATCCGCGGAAGGTTGTTGCTCACGTTCCCATCATGCCGCACCGCCGGCGGCGGGATTCCGGGGGACCGCGGGGAGCGGAATGTCCCGTGTCGCGCGGCGGCCTGAACCCGTGGCAAAATAGGGACTTGTGCCCGGGCCTTGAGTCTTTGGGCACGGTCCGCTCTGGTGTAATGGCAGCACCCCGGCCTTTGGAGCCGTGGAGTATAGGTTCGAGTCCTATGGGCGGAACTGCTGCGCAGGGAGCGGTCATGAGGATGGCACCCGGTGCCCGGCGGGCTTGCCCGCCGGATGCTGTAACGCGGCAGCACAACCAAGCAAGGAGAACCCGTACGTGATCCCCGAGAATACCGGCCCGGCCGCTGTAATCGTTCTGGCAGCAGGCGCCGGTACCCGGATGAAGTCGCGTACACCGAAGATCCTCCATGAAATCGGCGGCCTGTCCATGGTGGGCCACGCCCTCCGCGCGGCCCGCAGCATCAACCCGCAAAGGCTTGCCATTGTGGTGCGCCACGAACGGGATGTGGTGGAAAGCCATGTCGCCGCCCTCGATCCGCTGGCCGTCATCGTGGACCAGGATGACGTCCCCGGCACCGGCCGCGCCGTCGAGGCCGCCCTCCAGGCACTGGACGCCGAACAGGACCTGGCGGGCACAGTTGTGGTCACCTACGGCGACGTGCCCTTGCTGTCCGGGGAACTGCTCACTGAGCTTGTCGCTACCCACGAACGTGACCGCAACGCCGTCACCGTCCTTACGGCAGTCCTTGGGGACGCCACCGGCTACGGACGGATTCTTCGTGGCGAGGACGGCTCCGTCACGGGCATCCGGGAGCACAAGGACTCCTCCGAGGCAGAGAAGCTGATCCGCGAAGTCAACTCCGGGATCTACGCCTTCGACGCGGCGGTGCTCCGCGGGGCCCTGGGCAAAGTCACCACCGAGAACGCGCAGGGCGAGAAATACCTGACGGACGTGCTGGGACTGGCTCGCGAGGCGGGCGGCCGCGTGGCCGCCGTCGTCACCGCCGACCGCTGGCAGGTGGAGGGCGCCAACGACCGTGTCCAGCTTGCCGCCCTCGGCGCCGAACTGAACCGGCGCACCGTGGAGGCCTGGATGCGGGCCGGCGTCACCGTGGTGGATCCAGCCACCACCTGGATCGATTCTTCCGTCACCCTGGACGAGGACGTCCGCCTCCTGCCCAACACCCAGCTGCATGGGGCCACCACCGTGGCGAGGGACGCCGTCGTCGGCCCTGACACCACCCTGACCGATGTCACCGTTGGCGAGGGCGCCACGGTGATCCGCACCCATGGTTCCGGGTCGGTGATCGGCCCGCGCGCCGCCGTCGGCCCCTTCACTTACCTCCGCCCCGGCACGGTGCTGGGCGAAAAGGGCAAGATCGGCGCCTTCTACGAGACCAAGAACGTCACCATCGGCCGCGGCTCAAAGCTGTCCCACCTGGGCTATGCCGGCGACGCCGAAATCGGCGAGGACACCAACATTGGCTGCGGCAACATCACGGCCAATTACGACGGCGAGAAGAAGCACCGCACGGTCATCGGCTCGGGCGTCCGGACAGGCTCCAATACCGTCTTTGTTGCCCCGGTCACCGTGGGGGACGGCGCCTACAGCGGCGCCGGTGCGGTGATCCGCAAGGACGTACCGGCGGGCGCGCTCGCGCTGAGCGTTGCTGCCCAGCGCAACACCGAAGGCTGGGTTCCGGCGAACCGCCCGGGAACCCGCTCCGCAGAACTGGCCCAGGCGGCCACCCCTGACTCCTCAAGTACCCCGGCATCTACAGAAGAGGGCAAGTAACAATGAGTGAAATTACGGCGCGCGGCGAGAAGAAGCTGGTGCTCGCCACCGGGCGGGCCCATCCGGAGCTTGCCCGGGAAATCGCCAAGGAACTCGGCACTGACCTCCTTCCCGTGGATGCTTACGACTTTGCCAACGGTGAAATCTATGTCCGGGCCGGCGAGAGCGTCCGCGGCACCGACGCCTTCGTCATCCAGGCACACCCTGCACCCCTGAACAACCACCTCATGGAACAGCTGATCATGATCGATTCGCTGAAGCGGGCTTCCGCCAAGCGGATCACCGTGGTTTCGCCGTTCTACCCCTACGCCCGGCAGGACAAGAAGGGCCGCGGCCGCGAGCCCATCTCCGCCCGCCTGGTGGCAGACCTTTACAAGACTGCCGGCGCGGACCGCATCATGAGCGTGGACCTGCACACCTCGCAGATCCAGGGTTTCTTCGATGGGCCGGTTGACCACCTGATGGCCATCCCCCTCCTGGCCGACTACATCCGCACCCGCGTCGCCGCGGACAACATCACCGTTGTCTCCCCGGACACCGGACGCGTCCGTGTTGCCGAACAGTGGGCCGAACGCCTCGGCGGCGCCCCCCTCGCCTTCGTGCACAAGAGCCGGGACCTCACTGTTCCCAACCAGGCTGTGTCCAAGACCGTGGTGGGCCAGATCGAGGGACGCACCTGTGTCCTGATCGACGACATGATTGATACCGGCGGAACCATCTCCGGGGCCGTCAACGTCCTGAAGAACGCCGGCGCCAAGGACGTCATCATCGCGGCCACCCACGCCGTCTTCTCCGACCCCGCGGCACGGCGGCTCTCCGAGTCCGGCGCGCGCGAAGTGGTGGTTACCAACACCCTCCCGCTGACCGCGTCCCAGCGCTTCCCGCAGCTGACGGTGCTCTCCATCGCACCGCTCATTGCCAGGGCTATCCGCGAAGTGTTCGACGACGGTTCGGTCACCAGCCTGTTCGACGGCAAGGCCTAAGCGGCGGTTGGTTGCCGGCCGGGTTCCCTGGGCGGGCGCGCGGGCCCAGGGGCCGCTGGGGATTTCAGGAAACGTGCCCGGCGCTGGTAGGCTTGCCAGCGATACCTTGGCGAGGGAGGGCAATAGCCTCCGTTATCGACTGGGTCTGCAAGTCCCGCACTGCCGGGACTGCCTTCTTGAAGGGCCGCCGTCAGGCGCCCGGCGTTGAAGGTCATACCAGACCTCCGCCCTTGCTGAACACCGTTTAGTCTTCAAGGAGATTTCCATGTCTGAGCAGAAGCTCGCAGCAGAACTGCGCACCGAATTCGGCAAGGGCTACGCCCGCCGCGCCCGGATGGCCAACCTGATCCCCGCCGTCATCTACGGCCACGGCGCAGACCCCATCCACGTCACCCTGCCGGCCAAGGCCACCACCCTGGCCGTCCGCACCGCCAACGCCCTGCTGTCCCTGGACATCAACGGCGAAGGCCACCTGGCCCTGGTCAAGGACGTCCAGCGTGACCCCGTAAAGCAGATCATCGAGCACATCGACCTGCTGACCGTCCGCCAGGGCGAAAAGGTCACGGTTGACGTTCCCGTCCACGTTGAGGGCGAATCCGCTCCCGGCACCGTCCACAACCTGGAACTGACGGTTGTGTCCCTGGAGGCCGAGGCAACCCACCTGCCCGAGTCCGTCGTCGTCAGCATCGAAGGCCGCACCGCCGGCGAGCACATCCACGCCTCCGACCTGGTCCTGCCCCAGGGCACGGTCCTTCTCACGGACGCCGAGGCGCTCGTAGTGAACATCTCCGAGGCTGTCGAAGCCGGCGCGGAAGAAGAAACCGAAGCTGCCGGCGGGGCCGCAGCAGAGGAAGCTCCCGCAGCCGAAGAAGCCGCAGCCGAGTAACCACTCCGCAATTTCCGACCGTGGCCGGTTCCCGCAGGGGGCCGGCCACTGTCATGTCCGCGCGGCCCATGCCACGACAACCGCCCACCATAGGATTGACTCATGACTGATACCTGGCTGATTGTCGGCCTCGGCAACCCCGGAGCGCAGTACCAAGGCAACAGGCACAACGTGGGTCAGATGGTGCTTGATGAACTGGCCGGCCGCATCGGAGCCGGGTTCAAGTCCCACAAGGCCAGGGCCCAGGTCCTGGAGGGCCGGCTGGGAATTGGCGGGCCCCGGGTGGTCCTGGCGAAGCCCATGAGCTACATGAACGTTTCGGGAGGCCCGGTTTCCGCACTGGGCAATTTCTATGGCATCCCCGCAGACCACGTCGTGGCCGTCCACGACGAGATCGACATCCCGTTCAACACAGTCAAGCTCAAGCTCGGTGGCGGAGAGGGAGGCCACAACGGCTTGCGGGATATCTCCAGGGCCCTCGGCACGAAGGACTACCTGAGGGTCCGTGTGGGGGTGGGCAGGCCGCCCGGCAGGATGGACACCGCCGACTACGTGCTGCGTGATTTCGGCACTGCGGAACGGAAGGAACTGCCCTTCCTCCTGGACGATGCCGCTGATGCCGTCGAGTCCCTGCTCCGCGACGGGCTGACGGCCGCCCAGCAGAAGTTCCACCCGGCCAAGTCCGCATCACGCCAGCCGGAATCGTAAAAGTTCCCTTCGACCCTGTTTCCTTTTCTGTGGCACAGGGTACGCTTCATCCTATGCGGGGGAGCAAAGGGGCTACATCCCGCTACTGCAGGATGTAGGGGAAAAGTTCATGTCAATCGAGCCACTCAGCTGGGAACGTGGGTCAACACCTCAAGGTGACGGGCTGCCCACGCGTCCTTCCGCGGCGCCGGAAGGCCAGAAATGGTCCATACCTGCACGAAGCGCCAACCTCGACGCCGTCCGCACAGCCCTGACCAGCGAAAACTCCCTCGGAGTCGTCATCACCGGGGCCAGGGGCGTGGGGAAGTCCTCCCTGGCCCGCGCGGCGGTGGCAGACCTGGGCCCCGATATCTGGTCGCTGCAGCTCCGGAGCGGCCCCTCCGGTTCCACCACCCCGTACGGCTGCCTTTCCTTCCTGTTGGCCCGGCTGCCGCAGGCATATATGGGCTCGCCCACCGCCATCCTGCGCGGCATTACCTCCCTTATCCGCAGCGACGCCGCGGGCAGGCCCTGCGTCATTACCCTGGACACCTCCGCGAGCATTGACGACATGAGTGCCGGGGTGCTGCTGAATGTCCTGTTGACCGGTACGGCCCGGATCATCGCCGTAGCCCCCAATGCAAGTGACCTGCCGGCAGACTTCCACTGGCTGCTGACGGAGCGGAAGCTGGCGGAGGTGCGGCTCAGCAACCTCAACGAGCTGCAGACCCGGCAGGTCCTGCTGTCCCTGCTGGGGCACCGCGTCGCTTCTTCCCTGGTCACCACCTACCACCAGATGGTGGGTGGAAATCCGTTGCTGCTCAAAGCCCTGGTCACCGAACAGCAGCTCTCCGGAAACCTGGTCCTGTCAGATTCCGTCTGGACGCTGCGGGACAAAGTAGTTCTAGACGGCGCTGCCAGCCTTGATGACATCGTCCGGTCCCGCTGGTCACGGGAAACACCCGGGACACGGGACGTCATCGAAATGCTTTCCTGCGCGCGGCGGGTGGAACTGTCCAGCCTGACCTCGATTTATGGCGCGGATGTGGTTGCGGACATGGAAGACGCCGGGCTGCTGGAGATCGACGACTCCGAGCAGCGCTGGGTGTCGCTGCGGGAGAAATACATCGGGGACGTTGTCAGGACCTGGCTGAGCATTTCGCGGCGGCGGGAGCTTCGCAGCGTGTTGCTCCGTGGCCAGGAGCCGGATCCGGCGTCCATGACGGTGGAAGAGCTGATGTCTTTCGCCGCGTGGACCCATGAGTGCGAGGCCGACTTGAGCCCGGCCCTGGCACTTGCGGCCGCCCAGGCCGCCGTCCAGCTGTTCGACCCCCGTTTTGCCCTGACGTACGCGGAGATGGTGTTGCGGAGCGATGCCGAGTGGGCACCGGCGCAGCGGCAAAAGGCCGCGGCCTACCTTCAGTTGGACATGCCGGTCCAGGCCCTTTCCGCCCTGGACGGCATTTCCCGGCCCGAACTCGAGGCCCTGGATCCCGGGGAGTACGCCGAGGTAGTCGCCGCCAAAGTTCGCGTCATGCTGTCCATTCCCGAGCGGCTCGGAAAAGTCCCGGAACTGCTCGCGGCGGCGCGGGAACGGCTCGATGAAGCGGCCCATGATTCTTCCTGGCCGGCGCCCGCAGCGGTGGCAATGAACCGGATCGCGTTGAGCGAATTCGAATACCTGGCCCACACCGGCGATTACGCAGCCATGATCCCTGCGCTCGAACGGGCTGCCGATCCTGCCGCCAACCCGGACACCGGTTTCCGGCTCCAGTCCACGATCATCCTGATGAGCGCACTAGCACTGACCGGACGCGAGATGGACGCGCTGGGCCTCATGCGCCAACTCGGTGGCCAACTCACCGACGCCTCGCACATCGTGGGCCTCCGTGAGCGCTACACCAGGGAGGCTTACTTTGTCTCGCTCATGGCCGGCCAGTGGCGGCGCTGCATCGACCTCCTGAGCCCCTTCAGCACGGGGCAGCCCCACAGGCTTCCGTACCGCAGCGCCGCCACGGAACTCGCGGCCGGCGTGGCCTTTGCCTACTCCGGCCGCGGTGATGCAGCCCTGGAACCCTTGATCTCCGCCGCCGCCCAGCTTGAGTTGCAGCCTGTCCAGGCTGCGTTGCGCACGGCCTATGCCGCCACAGCCTTGGCCTACGCCCAGACCGGCAACGCCGCGTTTGCCCGCAAATACCTCGCGAAGCTCCAGAGGACACCGGGCAGGGCAGGGTTCGCCACGGAGAGCATTATCGACTTTTGTTCGCTGGTCGCGGCACGCTGGCTGGGCGACTCGGAGGCGGCGGCAGGCCTGAAGCAAGGGGCCCGCCGGAACCTGGAAGTGGGCAGGAACACTGTTGCGGGCATCTACCTGCTGGCAGCAACCGTGAACGGCAGCGATGCGGATTTCCGCCTCCTCGAGGAGATCGCCGGCCACCGGCAGGGCCCGCTGGCCGAAGTGTCGCGGCAGATCGCCGTCGGCAGCAGGACAAAGGATGCCAAGGCCCTCCTTGCCGGCGGCGAAATCGCCGCCACGCTCGAACTCGACGCCGTTGAAGCCAGGTGCATGGCGCTGGCTGTGGACTTCGCCCGCCATGACGGGGATGCCCTTTCGGCCCGGACAGCGCAGGCCCGGCTGGACATCCTGGCCGCAACAGTCGCGAACCTCCCCATCGTGCCCAGCAGCGGGAGCCCGCTGCTGACCAGCAGGGAACGGCAGATTGCCCGAATGGCCGGACGCGGCGCCTCAAACCGTGACATCGCCATGGAAATGGGTGTGTCAGTCCGCACGGTGGAGGGCCACCTGTACCAGGTCTTCACCAAACTGGGCGTGACCTCAAGGGGTGATCTGACTGGACTCGTCTAATGGCCACAAGCCGGCGGCCGCGCACCGGCTCCTGACCGGCCGCCGGGAGCCGGTTGAGCGCATCTGCAACATGGTCCGGAACGGAACCCACCGTGCCATTTTCATCATGGCCGGTCCGGGCATCGGAAAGTCGGCCGTGACTGACGCCGTGACCGAACGGCTCGCCGGAACCATGAAGATACTTCGCATCCACGCCAGCTCCGCCCTGGCCGGTGTGCCGTTCGGGGTCCTGACCCCCTACACGGGGGAACTCACCGCGGAAGAGTCCGTCTCGCCGGTCGCGGTGCTCCGTTCCATGTGGTCATACTTCGAGAAGCTCAAGGCCGGCAACGGGGAAGCTGTCCTGCTGGCAGTGGACGATGCCCACCACCTGGACGACGCTTCCGCGGGGGTGCTGGCCGAGGTGATTTCCGCCGGATGGGCAACGGTGCTTGCGGCCGCCCGGCCCCGGCCCGGGCTGCCGCAGCCGCTCGACCAGCTCTGGTATGACGGCCTCGCCGAACGCGTGGACCTCCGGCCCCTCAACCGTGAACAAATTGAGGAGGTCCTGGCCCACGTCCTCGACGGGGCCGTTCCCGGTGCAACAGTGGACTCCATCTGGAATGCATCAGGGGGCAACCCCCGGATCCTCGACGCCCTGCTGCACGACGCCGCTGAAGCCGGGGTCCTGGCCAAACGCAACGGAATCTGGATGCTGCTGGGCTCCCTGCCCTCGGACGGGCCCCGGCTTGCAGGGGTTGTCGCCAAAGACCACCTCCGGCGGCGGTCCGAGGAGCAGGAAGCCCTGAAACTCATTGCCCTTGCCGGGCCGGTGGGCAGGAAGGTGGTCGAAGACATCAGCGGGGCAGCAGTGGTCCGCTCCCTGCTGGACCAGCAGGTGATCGTTGAAGTCTCCGGCATTCCGGCCGAGCTTGCCATCTGGAACGGGCTTTTTGCCGGCGCCATCAGGAACACCGTCTCAGTCTCCCGCAGCCTCCAGCTGCTTGAGAAGGTCAAGGCCCACCAGGATCCCGCCGTGCTGCAGGGGGAGGGCCGGCTGCGGTCCGTGGAGTGGGCCCTGGAATGCGGTGTAAGGGTCAGCGATGACGAGATGCTGGCGGCGGCCAAAGAGGCTCTTCTGCGGTTCCGCAACCACAGTGCACGCTCCATCGCGGCCCGTATCCACCACCCCGCAATGGTTCCGATGGCCCAGGCCATCCAGGCGCGGGCACTGTATAACGAGGGTGCCTATGCTGAAGCCGCTGCCCTCCTGGACAAATGCTGGCTCCCGTTGGCCGAAGACCCCCAAGGGCCGGCAGTACTGTTACTCAGGTTCTCGGCCCACCAGGCCATTGGAAATCCCCTTGGGGTGGTGGCGGAGGACGTCGAAAAGCACTGCGCACCTTCCGCGGACGGTGAAAGGAGCTGGCAGGAAGAGCTCCTGCGCCTGCTCCAGCTCGGTGCCGACGTTAATTTCGAGGTACTGAACGACGACGTGGAAGAGATGCGGACGCGCCATCCGGCAGAGACGGCAGGAGAACCGCTCCGCGCCTTGGCTGAGGGTCTGCTGGCGCACGCCCTTGCCTCGGCCGGCCGCCCCGTCCAGGGCCTGGAAGCCGCACTCCTGGCAGCCTCGGAACTTCCCCCGCTCGAAAGCAGCCTGTTCTTCTTTCCCGAGTTCGTGCTCGGCCGTCTCGTTACCGACTACCTGGCCATGGGCGAATGGGAGTCGGCAGAACGGGAGATCAACCACTACACAGCGGGGCATGTACCGGGCGCAGCCACCTTCAACGGGAGCCTCCAGCTGCTGCAGGGCTACTCGCTGCTGCGGCAGGGGAGGATGGAACGCGCTTATCAGGTCCTGTTGCCCGCCGTCGAAGCCTTGAGGCTCAATGACCCGTTGCACCTGAACAGCTTCGGCACCGCCCTTGGCTTGTATGCGGCAGCCCGGCTCGGGGACACGGAGCAGGCACAGCGCCTGGAACAGGATCACAAGGACGCCGATCCCGGCTGGCCCGCGCATGACCTTCTCGCGGAAGCCTACGTGGCAGCGGCCGCCGAATACCTCGCCCGTGACGGAAAGGGACTGGCCACGCTGCAGACCTTGATGACCACCACGGAAGCCTCCGCGCGGACCGGAAACCTCCTTGAAGTCCTGGCCATGTGCTGGGATCTCGGGGACCCCTCAGTGGTTCCCATGGTGCAGGCCGCGGCACGGAGCGCGGAAGGCCGCTGGGCTGAGGCCGTGCTGACCCTGGCCACTGCGTGGGAAGATGCCGATGGCGACACCCTGATGGCAACGGCTGCCTCGCTGGAGGAGGCAGGCTTTGTGAATCTGGCCCGCGAGGCCTACGCCCGTGCCAGCACGGTACTGGAACAGGCCGGGGAACGCCGGCGGTCCCGCCAGGCTGTTGCGCAGCGCGAAAAGTGCGACCACGAACTGGGTGAGCGGTTCCGTGAAGGACGCTTTATCGCCGCGGCGCCCACCGTGCGCCTGACCAAACGGGAACAGGACATCGTGGAGCTTGCCGTGCAGGGCCTGACCGACCGCGAGATCGCGCAGCGGCTGATGGTCTCCGTCCGGACGGTGGAGGGCCACCTGTACCGCACCTACGTCAAGCTCGGGGTCCGCAGCCGTGACGAGCTGGAAGCGGCCCTGCCAAAGTAGGCCCCGGCCTTCAAGGAGATCCTGCCGGGCCTGCAGGGAAGCCTGTCCCGCCGGTTTCCCTGCTGCCTTCCACGGACTGTTGCCCCGGGCGTGCCGGCGCCGCCCTGCCGTCGGACTACCCCGGCATACTCCCCCCGAACCACATGGTGCGTAGGGGGACCACCCCGGTAGTGCGCCCGCGGGGATTCGAGTACTCCCTACTCGTGTACGGCACGCCCCCTTCGGATTTACTTAAGGAGGCAAAGCAAAGCGGCCGGCTGAAAGCCGCGGAGCAGCCGAATAGGACATTGAGGCCTCTCAACTTCCGGTCCCCAGGGACCGGGTATAGACGGGGCCGGCGACGTCAGAGTCTTCTGAGACCGAGACTCTCCCCCCAGCCGTCGCCGGCCCTCCACACCCTCGGCTGAAGCCCGGGGCAGCGGTGGCGGCCGCCCGGGAGGGCGGGCGCCACCGCCGTGTGTGGGACAATTGGATGTCAGACATTGACAGCCCAAGGAGTTCGTTTTGGCCGTAGTATCGACGCCAGCCACACTGGAACGTGCCGTACCTGTCATGGACAACGCGGAGGTATTGCGCATCCGCAATGACTTCCCGGTCCTCAACCAGCTGGTCAACGGACAGCCGCTGGTCTACCTCGACTCCGGGGCCACGTCGCAAAACCCCGTGAGTGTCATCGAAGCCGAGCAGGAATTCTACGAGCAGCGCAACGCTGCGGTGCACCGGGGAGCCCACCACCTTGCGGTGGAGGCCACCGAAGCCTTTGAGGATGCCCGCCAGACCATGGCCGACTTCATTGGTGCCGACTACGCGGAGACCATCTGGACCTCGAACGCCACGGAGGGACTGAACCTCCTCTCCTACGCTCTTTCCAATGCCGGCCTGTGGGCTGCCCAGGGCCGCGGGGACCAGGAACTCAGGGAACTGGCCCTGAAGCCCGGCGATGAAATCGTCGTCACCGAAATGGAGCACCACGCCAACCTGATTCCGTGGCAGGAACTGGCGTTCCGGACCGGCGCCACGCTCCGCTACATCCCCATTGAGGACGACGGGAGCCTGCGCATGGACCAGGCGGGGGCGGTCATCGGCCCGCGGACCAAGGTCCTGGCCTTCACCCACGCGTCCAATGTCCTGGGCATCATCAATCCGGTGAAGGAACTGACAGCCCTTGGCCATGCCGCCGGTGCCCTGGTTGTGCTGGACGCCTGCCAGTCCGCTCCGCACCTGCCCTTGAACGTCAAGGAACTCGACGTGGATTTCGCTGTCCTCTCCGGCCACAAGATGCTGGCCCCCACGGGGATTGGCGTGCTTTACGGCCGGCAGGAGCTCCTGGACATCCTGCCGCCGTTCCTGACCGGCGGGTCGATGATCACCACGGTTACCATGGAACGGGCCGAGTACCTTCCGGCGCCCCAGCGCTTCGAAGCCGGCACCCAGCGCATCTCCCAGGCCGTGGCCCTGGCCGTCGCCGCTAACTACCTCACCGAGACCGGGCTGGACCGCATCCATGCGTGGGAGGCCGAACTGGGCCAGCGCATGGTGGCGGGCCTGGAGTCCGTTCCCGGAGTGCGGGTCCTGGGTCCGGCCGCCGGCAAGGAACGGATTGGCCTCGCAGCGTTCGACGTCGAAGGTGTCCACGCCCACGACGTTGGGCAGTTCCTGGACTCCAGGGGAATCGCCGTCCGGGTGGGGCACCATTGCGCCCAGCCGCTGCACCGACGGCTTGGATTGACCGCCACCACCCGTGCCAGCGCCTACCTGTACAACACCAC
>DATIMT010000263.1:0-1930 GCA_035475035.1 Arthrobacter sp. | reverse complement strand
GACTGGTTGCTGGCGGCCGCTAACTGCAGGAGCAGGATGGCTGAACCCCCGACCACCATGGCCAGCACCACCAGGACTGCACCCGCCGCCAGACGCCACCTCACCCGTCCGGTCCCGCGCTTGCCGGCGTTCAAGGTGGCGTTGCCCGCTCCGTCCAGTCCTAGCCGAGCGCCCTGCCCGTCCAGCTCGACCGGCCCGTCCAGCTCGACCAGCTCGACCGGCCCGTCCAGCTCGTCCAGCTCGCCCTGCCCGTCCAGCTCGTCCAGCTCGACCCGTCCGGTCGTCCCGATCAACCCCGTCGGCGACAAACCACCACCGGACCAAGCGTCAGGATCGGCAGGCCGATCCGCTGTCGCACCCGCCTCCGGCGCTGGCAGCAGCGCCGCTAGACGGGAGTATGAGTTATTGGACCCGTTCCGCTTAGACCGCCGACCTTGCCTGACCATTCAATTACCGTAGGTCCGCGGTCCGCACCGGCGGCCGGGGCAACCGGGCCATGTGCGGTATCGGCGGACAGCCACACCCTGTGGAGGTGAATTCACATCCGCGGAACCTTGATGTTGCGTTCCCGCCGGTGCCAGACTGACCGCATGGGAACCGCTGGACGGACGCGGCTAAGGCATGGCGGAATAGTCCGCCAGCGCTCCAAGCTGCGGAAGATCGGCATGGCACTGGTCATGGCCTTCACTGGCTGGATACTGATAATGCCGTCCGCTGGCACTTTCGCGGACGCCCTCTCGCCGTCCGGCCAGGCCATACCCATAGGCGATCTGCCCGGCTGGAAGCAAATATTCACCTCCGATTTCAACCACGGTAACGTTCCCGTCGGAGGGTTCCCGGGAAAGGCTTACGCAGCCAAGTGGAGCGAGAACTATCCGGATGGAACCCCGGACACGGCCGGCCAGATGCCCGGCGGTAAGTCCGCCTACTACCCCTCCAAGGTCCTCAGCATTAGCAACGGTGTCCTGGATATGTACCTGCACACCGAGAACGGCATTCCGATGGGAGCCGCTCCCTCGCCGATCATCGGCAACGCCACCAAGTCGCCGTACAACAGCCTGCTGTACGGTCGCTACTCCGTGCGCTTCAAGTCCGATGCTCTGGCAGGGTTCAAGACCGCATGGCTGCTCTGGCCAGACAGCGGCGTTTGGCCACGGGATGGTGAGATCGACTACCCCGAACAGGACCTGACTAAGGCCTTCTACGGCGCCGTGCATTGGAGCGATGGCGGCAAGGACACCTTCGAGACAATTCAGTCGGGAGCCTCATTCACCACCTGGCACACCGCGACCACTGAATGGAGCCCGGGGCGGGTCGAATTCTTCCTGGACGGGCGGTCGATTGGGGTTAGCACCACAAATGTTCCCCACACGCCCATGCACTACATCCTGCAAACGGAGTCGTGCCTGACGGGCTGTCCCGCCCCGTCCACCAGCGGCCACCTGGACGTCGACTGGGTAGCCATTTGGTCCAGGTCGTAGCAGGTGGGCGCAAGCTTCCCCGGGAGCGCCCGACGGCGGCGCCATGGCCCGGGTAACCAGATACGCCGCCGTTGCAGCATTGCGTGCAGCCATGGTGGCGTTGGCCTCCTGCCAACCTGCCAACCCGGGAGACACAGCCCGACTATGCGTCCCGCTTACCCGGCTGCCGCCGGATCCGGCCACGCCGGCCAGCACCCCGAACTTCTCGTTTATCTCACCAAACCTGTGCGACGACGGCCATGAACGGTCCTGCACGGGGCAACCTGCGGGGCCGGCGGCCGAAGACGCCTGGCTGCGAACCTGGGGTGGGCGGGTCACGCCCTCCGCGGCCTTCATGGCGGACGGAACGTTGTTCATTGTGTTTGATGAGGCCGACAGCGACTCCAGCTCGTGCTGCCATGAACAATCGGGCCCGAATCTGGCCCGACCAGGGACGCCCCTGCTGGCCC
>DATIMT010000262.1:0-28840 GCA_035475035.1 Arthrobacter sp. | reverse complement strand
CAGGGAACGGACCACGTCCGCGGCCGGCGCGGGGCAGAACGTGCCAAAATCCAGGAGTTCGCCGCTTAATCCGGCACTGCTGGCCTGCCAGGAGGCCATCCGTAAAAGGACGGTCGGAACCGGCGCTGGATCCACGCCGTCGCGCCACTCCCTGCTGGCGGATTCCACCAGGGCCCGGACCAGCACGGCGATGAGCGCGGCATCCTCTGCTCGAAGGCAGACATCCGCCACCCGGACCTCAACGGTGGGGTGGTTGCGGGACAGCCTGGCGTCGAAATAGAGCATGCCTTCATCGAGCATGACCCCGGTGTCCAGCAGCCGGGTCACCACCCGCCGGTAGGCAGGGTACGTTCCGTAGATGCCTGCCGGCCCCGCCGTCGGCCATCGGTTCCAAGCCTGCGTACGGTAGCTTTCGAACCCGGTCGGCACCCCGTTCCAGAACGGCGAGTTGGCGCTCAGAGCGGTCAGTACTGCCAGCTTGTCGCGGATGCGGTCCAGGACCGCCACGCCTTCTTCCGGCGATTCGATGAACGTGTGGACATGGAAGCCGCAAGTCAGCTGTTCCTGGGCGGTGAGGCCGAAGCGTTCCAGCATCTTGGCGTAGCGGGGGTCCGGCGTCGTGTGGGTGGTGGACGCCAGCGGCGAAGTGGCGAGCGCCGCAACCCGGGCACCATGCTTCCGGGCGGCCTGGTCCGCCAGCGCGCGGCCGGCGCGGATCTGGTCGAGCAGGCTCCCGTACTCCAGGCAGGGCCGGGTCTGCGTCTCGATCTGCTCAAGCTTCAGCTCGGCACTCAAGCCCATCTCGTCGTCGTAATCAGCGTGGTTTCCAGCATGGTGGACATCCGGGTCCACCGGAAGATCGTCCGCCGCAACGCGGTGGCCGGCAAGGAGGGCGTCCGCCAGGGCAAGCGGCTCTCCAGACTCCGGATCAACGATCAGGAGTTCTTCCTCTACGCCGAACGTACGCATACGAACATTCTGCGGCAGTGGCCGGGTATTGGGACCGTGGCCCGCCGTTCATGACGAAGCATGAATGGATCAGTCCTGGAAGTACTCCACCTTGGCGCCGATGGTGTTGAGCCGCTCCGCCAGGTCCTCGTAACCGCGCTCAATGACGTAGATGTTGCGCAATTCGGACACGCCCCGAGCGGCGAGCATGGCCAGCAGCAGACAGGCGGCCGGTCGGAGCGCGGGCGGGCAGCCCACCTCGGCGGCGCGCCACTTGGTGGGCCCGTTGACGTAAATCCGGTGCGGATCCAGGAGCTGCACCTGCGCCCCCAGCCGGTTCAGCTCCGTCAGGTAGATTGCCCGGTTCTCGTAGACCCAGTCGTGGATCATGGTCTGGCCGTGGGCGTTGGCCGCGATAACCGCAAAGAACGGCAGGTTGTCGATGTTCAGGCCGGGGAACGGCATGGGGTGGATCTTGTCCTCCGGGGCGCGCAGTTCGGATGGTTTGGTGGTCACGTCCACCAGCCGGGTGCGGCCATTGCGCGCCATGTATTCGCCCGAAATTTCCAGCTTCTGTCCCATCTGGCCCAGCGTGGCGAGCTCGATTTCCATGAACTCGATGGGAACCCGGCGCACAGTGACCTCTGAATTGGTGACGATGCCGGCCGTGATGAGGCTCATGGCCTCGATGGGATCCTCGGAGGGGAAGTACTCGATGTCGGCGTCGATTTCGGGCCGGCCGGTGATCTTCAGGGTGGTGGTGCCCACGCCTTCGATGGTGACGCCGAGCATCTGCAGGTAGAAGCAGAGGTCCTGCACCATGTAGTTGGGGCTGGCGTTGCGGATGACGGTTGTTCCGGCCCGGTGTGCGGCGGCCATGATGGCGTTCTCGGTGACGGTGTCACCCCGCTCGGTGAGGACAAAGGACCGCTCGTGGGTGTCGGCCGGGGGCGCCTGGACGGTGTAGAAACCTGCGGTGGCCTCCACCGAAAGGCTGAACTCGCGCAGCGCCTGCATGTGCGGCTCCACGGTGCGGGTGCCAAGATCACACCCGCCGGCGTAGGGCAACCGGTACTCGCGCGACTCGTCCAGCAAGGGGCCAAGCAGCATGATGACGCTGCGGGTCCTGCGTGCCGCGTCAACGTCCATGGCATCCAGGTCCAGGACGGCGGGCCGGCGCAGGCGCAGATCCGTGTCGTTGAGCCAGGTGCACTCCACCCCGATGCTGGTCAGAACTTCGACGATGCGGTTGACTTCCTCGATCCGGGCCAGCCGGCGGAGCACCGTGGTGCCACGGTTGATCAGGCTGGCGCACAGCAGGGCGACGCCGGCGTTCTTGCTGCTGTTCACGTCCACGGCACCGGACAGGGTGCGGCCACCCTCCACGCGCAGGTGGGTCATTTGCGGCTTGCCCACATTGACTATGCTGCGGTCGAAGATGTTTTCCAGCCGCTGGATCATCTTCAGGCTCAGGTTTTGCTTTCCCTGTTCCATCCTGGCGACGGCGCTCTGGCTGGTTCCGAGTTCCGCCGCCAGCTGGCCTTGGGTCCAGCCCTTCTCGCTCCGGGCGTTCCTCAACATGGCGGCAACGTGGCCTGCGGTCTCCTGCGTCATAGGAAAAATATATCATAAATGAGTTATTTGATCGCGGGCGGCCCCCATGACTCCGCAAAGGGAAGGCTTTACCCGCTGCATGCGATAGAAATGCCAACTGCGGTGCGGCCAGGCAGCCTCAACTGCCAAGCCAGACCATGTTCCACGTGCCGGCTGTAACCGCCGCGAAAAGGGAAAGGCCGGCCACCAGGACGCCGCCGGACACCACCCAAAGATCCAGCAGGCTGAAGGTGGACTCACGGGCCCAGGTCCGTTGGCCACCGCCAAAGCCGCGCGCTTCCATGGTCACGGCAAGCCTCGAGGCCCGGCGGATCGCCTGCACCAAAAGCCCAAAGCTCTGCCCCAGCGTTGCCTTTATCCGCTGGCCCAGGCTGCCGCGCGAACCCACGCCGCGTGCCCGGCGCGCCATGCCAATGGTCTGCCATTCCTCGGCCATCAGCCCCACCAGCCGCATGGCCGCCAGGGTGCCCAGGACGAACCTGTGTGGCAGCCGCGCCTTCTGCGCCAGCGCATCCGCAAGGTCCGTCGGATCGGTGCAGCTCATCAGGAGCACCGCCGGAAGGGCGATGGCAAAGCCCCGCAGCATGAAGCCGATGCCCAACTGGAGCGAACCTTCGCTCATGGTCCAGATCCCGACGTCGAGCAGTATCCTTCCGCTGTCCGGCGCCAGGATGGAGGTGCTCCAGCCTCCCACGGCGGCGGCGAGGATCAGCGGCCACCCGCGCTGCCACAGCTGGGTCAGGGTGAGCCCGGCCAGGGGAAACAGCAGGATTTCAAAGACCAGGGCCACGGATGCCGACACCCAGTCGATGGACAGTGCCAGGACCGCGGTGATGAGCAGGACGGCAGCGAACTTGCTCAGCGGATTGGCGCGGGCCAGGAGGGCGTGGTTGCCGCGCAGGTTCAGTTCCTGCCTCATCGCGCCACCGCTTCCGCCGCGGCCATCCGCAGCTGGACACCACCCAAGGCCTCCGTGAATTCGGCGTCATGGGTCACGGAAACAACAGCAGTGCCGGCGTCCAGGAGCTCTGACAGGAATGAGGCCAGCTCTGCCCAGGTGTTGGCGTCCTGCCCGAACGTGGGCTCGTCCAAAACCAGGACTTGCGGGCTGGCGGCCAGGACCGTGGCCACGGACAGCCGCCGCTTTTCGCCACCGGAGAGCGTGTAGGGGTTGGCGTCGACGAGCTGGGTGAGCCGCAGCCGCTCCAGCAGTTCCTCAACCCGCTCCTCGCCGTGGCCGAGGTGCCGGGGGCCAAACAGCAGTTCATCAAGTACCTTGCCGGTCACGAACTGGTGCTCGGGTTCTTGAAACACCGTGCCCACGCGCGAAATCAATTGCTCCGCCTTCCACCTGTAAGGGTCGATCCCGGCGCCACGGCTGAGGTCCAGGGTGGCGGACACCTTTCCGGACACAGGCTCCAGCAGCCCCGCGAGAGTCAAGGCAAAAGTGGACTTTCCTGCGCCGTTGGGCCCGGTAATGGCCAGCGCCTGCCCGGCGCGGACCTGCGACGCCAGGCCTTCCTGGACGGGGACTGCCGGGATCTTCCGGAATCCTTTGCGGCGCGGGCGCTCGCGTGAAACAGCCAGTTCTTCCGCCGCCAGCAGCAGGTTTCCCGTGCCGGGGGCGGGGACTGCAGCGCGGGAACGGGTGGCGGGCACGTAGCCGGGCACCCACACCCCGGCGGCAGCCAGCATGGTCCGCGCCTCGGTGAGCACCCGGTCCGGCGGCCCGTCCAGGAGCACGGCAGGATCCGAGGCGGAGCCTGGCTGCAGGACCACGATCCGGTCCACCAGGTCCTTCCACACGGACACCCGGTGCTCCACTACCACCAGCGTGGCCCCGGTCTTGTCCAGGCAGCGCGCCACGGCATCGCGGACCTCCAGGACACCGTCCGGGTCCAGGTTGGCGGTTGGCTCGTCCAGCAGGATGAGGCCCGGGCGCATGGCCAGGATGCCGGCCAGCGCCAGGCGCTGCTTCTGCCCGCCGGACAGGGCCGACGTCGGGTGGTCCAGCGGGAGGTGGGACAGTCCGACGTCGGCGAGCGCCTCGTGCACCCGGGCCCAGATAGCGTCGCGGGGAACCGCGAGATTCTCGGCGCCGAAGGCGACGTCGTCCCCTACCCGCGACAGGACCACCTGCGTCTCGGGGTCCTGCTGCATGAGACCGGCGCGGCCGCGCTGGGCCCGGGGCACGGCGCCGTCTACCAGCAGCGAACCCGACTCGTCCGCGTCCCCCGCCTCGCCGCCGTCGTCGTTGATATCTCCCAGCACTCCGGCGAGCGCATGCAAAAGCGTCGATTTTCCGGCGCCCGAGGGGCCGAGCAGGAGCACCCGCTCCCCTGGCCTGATGTCCAGGTCAAGGGCCCGGACTGCGGGCTTGGCCCTGCCGGCATGCTGCCAGCCCCAGCCCCTGGCCGTGACGGCGGCAGGGCGCACGGCGCCGGCGTCCTGGGAGGAGACCATCAGGAGAAGACAGGCTCCGTGGCAGCCTTGCGGGACGCGAAGGAGCCCAGGACACCGGTACGTGCCAGGCCGCGGGTGGCAAGCCAGGACAGTCCACCCGCCAGCACGGCGCCGGAAACCGTGGTGAGGACGATGTAAGCGAGCTTGTCCGCGCCCGAGTAGGCGATGTTCCAGCCCCACGGCGCAAACGAGTCATTGAGGCCGCAAAAGAAGCCGGCAGCTGCGCCGGCCAGCAGGGACACCGGCAGGTTGAACTTGCGGTAGGCGAAGACGGCGAAGATGATCTCCGCGCCCAGGCCCTGGATGAAGCCGGAGAAAAGGACCGAAGCGCCGTACTGCGACCCCATGAGGAGCTCCCCGGTGGCGGCGACAGTCTCGCAGAACAGCGCGGCCCCGGGCTTGCGGATGATGAGCATTCCCAGCACGCCGGGAATCATCCAGCCGCCGGCCAGCAGTCCGGTCAGCGGCGGGTAGGCGGCGTTCATGGGAGCGGAAAGGGCGGCGGCCCCCTGGTCCCAGGCCCAGAAAATGACGCCACCGGCAATGGCTACAAGCGCCGCCACCACGATGTCCACGACACGCCAGGACCTGCTGGTGGTCTTCTTGATTGCTGCAGTACTCATGTGATCCTCCTGGGAAACAGGAGGGGAAAGTGGATCCGCCTGGCGGCCCGGGGCCGTTCAGCGGACACTTTGAGAACTCGACTCCCTTGCGCCGGTACTAACCGGATCAGGTTCGAGGGTCTGCGGCTGTCCGCACTCTCAGCGCCCACCTTCGGTGCCCGGCTCTTTTGCCAGGATGCCCGACGGCGGCGCTCCCCTGTCGTTTTTAGTGTTGCTTTTACGTTGGGTAAGGCTTCTTGATTGCCCTGTTGGGCGTGGTCAAGTTTACACCTGGCGGGGGTAGATTGTGGGCCATGACTGCCAATCCACCGCATGTGACCGAGTTCGATCCTGATTCCGCCGACGCACAGCCGGAAGGGTCCGTCGAGGCGCTGATCGCGCGCGTCGAAGCGGAAGTCCGGGAGCTCCAGTTTCCCGGTTTCTCCTTGGACGACTCGTTGAACCTGGGACTGCTCCTGGTGGAACTGGGCAAGGAGCGGGCCCTTCCCATTGCCATCGACATTACGAAGGGTGAGCAGGTCCTGTTCCACGTGGCGCTGCCGGGCGCCACCCCGGACAACGAACACTGGATCCGTGCCAAACAGCGCACTGCCGCCCGGTACGAGGTGCCGTCGCTCCTGGTGGGACTGCGCGGACGGCTGGGCGGCGGCCGGATCGAGGATAACGCCTGGTTCGACCAATCCCGGTACGCAGCACACGGAGGCGCGTTTCCGATCTACGTAACCGGGGTGGGCGCGGTGGCCACGGTCACCGTCTCCGGCTTGCCGCAGCTGCAGGACCATGACCTGGTGGTGGAGGCGCTGCGCGACATCCTTGGGTCGGCGCTGGCCGATTAAGACAACCGCGTCCACGTCATGGAAAGGCTGCTTAGCTTTTATTAGTAATCATGCTTACTATATTGTCTCCCGGGTTTCGAGGAGGACAGGGCATGGGAGTCACCATGGGCGGTCCCGCGTTCGATCCCGTCAGCAGCGCGGCAGACCAAGGAGCACCATGAGAATCCCGGCAACCAGAGGCCCGGTCAGCAGCGCCCTGTTCGCGGTCCTTGCACAGGCACCGGACGCGCCGGGCCTGGACCTGGAGGGGCTGTGCCGGCTGGTGGCAGGGCACGTGGCTCGAAGCGGCGACATCATTGGCGATGAGGACCTCCAGCTGGCCCTCTTCTGCCTCTACGAACTCCATTACTCGGGCCTGGACGGCGTCTCGGACAACTGGGAGTGGGAGCCGGGGTTGATCAGGGTCCGGCAGGTGATCGAGGAACCGTTCGAGGCGGCCCTCCGCGCCGCCGCACAACAGGCCGCCGGAAACGTCGAACTGCCCGCCGGTGTTGCCTTGAGCAGCGACGAGGTAGCCGAGGTCCTGTTCGGCCTCGCCGCCATGGACACGGGTCCCAGCGTCTCACGCTATGTTGCCAGAAAGGCAAGCCTGGACCAGCTCAAGGAGTTCCTGGTCCACAAATCCATGTACCAGCTGAAGGAAGCCGATCCGCACACCTGGGCCATACCCCGCCTTAGCGGACGCCCCAAAGCGGCCCTGGTGGAAATCCAGGCAGACGAATACGGCGGCGGCCGGCCCGAGCGGATGCACAGCGCACTTTTCGCCCGGACCATGGGCGGCCTGGACCTGGACCACAGCTACGGGGCCTACGTCGACTCCGTCCCCGCCGTTTCCCTGGCATCGGTAAACCTCATGTCGCTCTGCGGCCTGAACCGGCGGCTCCGTGGTGCCATCACCGGCCACCTGGCGATCTATGAAATGACCTCCTCCCAGCCCAACCGGTTCTACGCCAACGGGTTCCGCCGGCACGGCTTCGGCCCTGACGTCACTCACTATTTCGACGAACATGTGGAGGCGGACGCCGTCCACGAACAGATCGCCGGGCGCGACCTCGCCGGCGGCCTCGTCGAAGCCGAGCCCGAACTCCTCGCAGACGTCCTGTTTGGCGCCACTGCCGTGATGGCCATCGACAACCGCTTGTCCGCGCACCTGATGGCCGCGTGGGAATCCGGGAAATCATCGCTGCGGGCGGCCGTACCGGCGGCAGCATGACGGGGGCACCCCCTGCCGTCCAGGGACCCCACGCCCGGGTGGCACCCAATGCCGAGTACATCCTGCCCCTGCGCTGGCCTGAGGACTCCGGCCTGGCTGATCTTTCGGCCTACCTCCGGCACCTCGTGGACTGGATCCCGGTCACCGTGGTGGATGGCTCTGACCCCGACCTCTTCGAACGCCACCGCGCTGCATTTCCCGCAGCTGTACGCCATATCCGGCCCGACCCCCATGCTTCCGTTGAACACCAGGACGCAGGGGGTGGGCACACGGGCAACGGCAAGGTGGCGGGTGTCATGGCCGGCGTGCGCGCCTCCGGCGCCGAGTCCCTTGTCATTGCCGACGACGACGTCCGCTACACGCGCGAGGCCCTCGCCGCCGTCGTACATCACCTGAAATCGGCAGACGTGGTGCGGCCGCAGAACTACTTTGCTCCGCGCCCCTGGCACGCCCGATGGGACACTGCCAGGACGCTCCTGAACCGCGCCTGGTCCGCCGACTGGCCGGGCACGCTCGGCGTCCGCCGGAGCGCCCTCCTGGCCACTGGCGGCTATGCGGGCGTCCTGTTCGAAAACTTGGAGCTCGTCCGGACGATCAAAGCCGCCGGCGGAAGCGAACGGACTGTCCCGGACCTGTTTGTGGCCCGCAGGCCGCCCACGGCGCGGCACTTCCTGCACCAGCGCGTGCGGCAGGCGTACGACGACCTCGCCCTGCCGCGGCGGCTGGCTGCGGAGCTCGCCCTGCTTCCCGTGACCTGCGCCGCCGCACTATTCCTGCCTGTTAAGGTGCGGCGCCTGGTTCTCCCGGGGCTTGCCGGAGCGGCGGTCGCCGTTGCGGAAATTGGACGACGCCGGCACAACGGCACCGCCGTCTTTCCCGCCTCGGCAGCATGGTTCGCGCCACTCTGGGCACTTGAGCGTGCCGTCTGCGCCTGGCTGGCCCTGGCCTTCAGGATGGGGGGCGGCATTCCCTACGCGGGCAGCAGGATCAGGACTGCGGCGCACTCCGAGGCAGAGCTCCGGCGGCGCCATTCCGGCAAGCTCTCCCACGCCCCCAGCAAGCCAGAAACAACGATGAATGCGGTGCAGTCATGAACCCCGAACAGCATGGAACAGGAGCTGACGTGGAGCAGGAATCCGCCGCAAGCTCCATTGTGGTCTGCCCCGACGGGCCCCTGATCGTCAGGGGCGAGTTCGAGATCGTCACCCCGTCCGGGGACGCCGTGCCCCGCGAGCGGAAGACCGTTGCCTTGTGCCGCTGCGGGGCATCGGCCATCAAACCCTATTGCGACGGTACGCACAAGATGATCAAGTTCCGCACCGGGCCTCCGGCCGGTTAGTCCAAAAAACCCGCCTCCAGCCGGCCACGCCCTTGCCCTGACCAGCGCAGGTCTACGGCTAGGCTGGGGGCAGTCCGTTTTCCGCCCGCAAGGAGTACTAGGAATGAACCTTTTCATCAAGCTGCTCGGGACCGGGGTCAGCCTCGGCGCAGGCCTGGTCGGCACCAAGCTGGTCAACACCATCTGGGAAAAGTCCACGGGGCAGAAGCCGCCCACCGGCAAGCACGAGGATGTCCCCACCAGCCTGCGTTCGGCCTTGACCTTCGCGCTGATCTCGGCGTCAGTCAGCGCCATCATCCAGGTCCTGGCCAACCGCGGCACCCAGCGGGCCATCACCCGCTTCGCGAAGACGCAGGACATCGTCTAACTGCCGGCGCTACCGGCCGCCGTCGGGGTTGTCCTTCAGGGCAACCTCGGCGGCGGCTTTTTGCACCACGGCCTCAAGCTCGTCCGCGGTCAGCAGCTCCCGGTGCAGGTGCTTGGTGCGGTAACCGGCCCGCCCCACCATGTGCGCGGAGACAGGCACTGTGAGCAGCTGGAAGATCCAGGCCACCACCAATACGGGCCACACCCACCAGGTGCGCATCTGGAGCCCGATGGCGGCCAGCAGGAGGAACAGCCCCAGGACCTGCGGCTTCGTGGCCGCATGCATGCGGCTCAGCAGGTCCGGGAACCGGAGCAGGCCAATGGCCGCTCCCAGGGACATGAGTGCCCCCACCACCATGAACACCGCCGAGACAGCGTCGATCCATCCATCCGGTCCGGAGAAGTCAGGATTCATTGGGGTTCGCCCTCCGGTCCGCCACGAACCGGGCCACCGTGACGGACCCGATGAAACCGATGATGGAGATGGCCACCACCAGCATCAGGTTGTTCAGGTGGCGGTTCACGGCCATATCGACGCACAGGGCGCCGGCCAGGATGGCCAGCAGCACGTCGGCCGCGAGCACCCGGTCCAGCAGCGAAGGGCCGCGGGCAATCCTGATGATGGCGCCGGCGGCTGCCAGCGAGAAGATGACGGCTGTGACAGCCAGGACAACGTGCATCATGTGGTGGCCTCCATTCGGACGGCTTCGAGTTCCCCGGGGCTGCCCATGATGCGGATCAGCCCGGCCTCGATGGACCGTACCTCGTTCCGCAGGCCTTCCACGTCCTGCTTGGAGGTGATGTTGAGCGCGTGCAGGTACAGGGTGGACGTGGAGCGGTCCACTTCCACCACCAGTGACCCCGGGATCAGGGAGATCACGTGCCCGGTGGCGGTGACGATCAGGTCCTGGTGGCTCCGCAGCTTTACCGCGACGACGGCGTTGGTCACCTTGGGCCCGCGGATCGTGGCCAGGTAGAGGACCTGGGCGCTGGCGACGATCACTTTGCCCAGGAAGACAACGGCAAAGGGTACGGCGTAAAGGACGTTGAATCGCCCGCTGAGTTCCACCGGCGGAAGGTAAAAGAGCCGGGCCACGCCCACCGCCAGCAGGGCACCGAACAGGAGGTTGCCGGGGCTGAAATCCTGCCAGAGGGCGCCCCAGATGATCACCAGCCAAACGAGGAGCGGGAGCTCCTGGCGCAGCGAAATGCGTTTGCGGCTCATCGGCCTCCTCCCGCGGCAGGTGTGGCCGGAACGGGGTAGTCGCTGCCCAGGACCGACTGGATGTATGGTGTCCGGTCCAGCATGTCCCGCGCGGCCCGGTCCGAAAGCCCGAACAGTGGGCCCGCGAAGACTGTGAGGGCAACGCCGAGCGCCACCAGGCCCAGGGTGGAGCCCACCATGGTGCGTGGGAGGAGCGTGACCGTATTGAGTTTGGCCCCCGGCCCTGTGCTCCTGGCCCCAGGAGTGGCAAGGAGCACTGGATCCGGATGCTCGGCGTCGGTGGGCCTGCGCCAGAACGCACGGTTCCATACCCTGGCGATGGCCAGCAGCGTCAGGAGGCTGGTGGCCACCCCGCCGATCACCAGCGCGTACGCCAGCGGGGTTCCCAGCTGAACGCCGGCTTGCAGCAGCCCCACCTTGCCGAGGAACCCGGAGAACGGCGGGATGCCCGCCAGGTTCATGCCGGGGATGAAGAACAGGACGGCCAGCATGGGTGAGAGCTTGGCAAGGCCGCCCAGCCGGTCCACGGAGGAGCTGCCGCCGCGGCGCTCGATGAGCCCGGTCACCAGGAAGAGGCTGGTCTGGATGGTGATGTGGTGCGCCACGTAGAAGACCGCGGCCGCCAGCCCTGCAGCGGAGGACATGGCCAGTCCGAAGACCATGTAGCCGATGTGGCTCACCAGCGTGAACGAAAGCAGGCGCTTGATGTCGCTTTGGGCCAGCGCACCCAGGATGCCCACCACCATGGTCAGCAGCGCCACCACCATCAGGGGCGTGTTGAGGGTGTCGCCGGGGAACAGCAGTGTCTCCGTCCGGACCATCGCGTACACGCCCACCTTGGTCAGCAGCCCCGCGAACACTGCGGTGACCGGCGCCGGCGCGGTGGGGTAGGAGTCAGGGAGCCAGAAGGACAAGGGGAAGACTGCGGCCTTGATGCCGAAGGCCACCAGCAGCATGACGTGCAGCAGGGTTTTGGTGCCCTGGTCCAGTTCGCCAAGCTTGATGGCCAGGTCCGCCATGTTGACCGTTCCGGTGGCCCCGTACACCATGGCGATGGCGATCAGGAACAGCACCGAGGACACCACGGACACCACCACGTAGGTGACGCCGGCGCGGATACGGGGCCCGGTGCCGCCCAGGGTCATCAGCACATAGCTTGCGGTGAGCAGGATCTCGAAGCCGACGTAGAGGTTGAACAGGTCCCCGGAGAGGAACGCGTTGGACACCCCGGCCACCAGGATCAGGTAGGTGGGGTGGAAGATCGAGACAGGTGCGTCCTCATCGCCGTCGGCCATGCCCTGCCCTGTCGCGTAGACCAGCACGGCCAGGCTGATAGCGGAGGAAACCACCAGCATCAGTGAGGAGAACTGGTCCACCACCATGACGATGCCCCAGGGCGGCAGCCAGCCGCCGATGGTCACCGCGGCCGCCCCGCTGCTCCACGCCGATGCCAGCAGGAGGCATTCGAGCGCCAGGGTCAGCGACAGCAGGCTGATGCTCACCGCACGCTGGGCCCGGGAGTGCCGGATCAGCAGGAAGGTCAGGGCAGCGCCCAGGATGGGAAGTACGACGGCGAGCGGGGCAAAGCTTGCGATGTTCACTTTCCGCCTCCTTCCGGGCCGGGGTCAACGTTGGGTGAGCCGGGCTTTTCCTCCGCGGCAGCCTGTTCGGCGGGCATCTCGCGGCCGCCGGCGACGAGTGTCGCCACCGGCTGGTCCGCGTCCTGTCCCAGGCCCTGGCCGGTTCCCCTGCGGGAAGCTGGATGGTTTGAGACGTCCCGGCCGTCGGAACCGAGCATGGTGAGCGGAAACTCGGATGTTTCCGCGGGGACTTCGGCGTCGTCCTCCGCGTCGAAGCTGGGGGTTGCTGCCACGCGGCGGTCTTCCAGGTCGTCCTGGATGTCGTCCTGGCGCGCAAGCACCCAGGTGCGGTAGATGATGCCCAGCATGAACGCCGTGACAGCGAAGGAAATCACGATCGAGGTCAGGATCAGGGCCTGCGGCAGCGGATCGTTGTATTCCTGGGCCGGGGTGTCCTTGGCAAACAGCGGAGCCAGGCCCGCGTATCCCCCGGTGGCCAGGATCAACAGGTTGGTGGCGTTCGCCAGGAGCATCAGGCCCAGCAACACCCGGGTCAGGCTGCGTTCCAGGATCAGGTAGATGCCGCAGGCATACAGTGCGCCCATGACGATCAGCAGGGTCAGGTTGACGCTCATGCGTGGCCCTTTGCAGTGGTCTCGGCAGGGACGGTGCCCGGCTCCAACGCCGGTTCCAGGTCGCGTTCGGCTTCAGGTTCCGGCTGCTGGGGACGGTCCTCGTCCGGCTCGTCCGCTTGGGCACTGGCCGCCGACCGCTCCTCCATGTGCTCGTCAATCTCCGCCCCGAGGCTGCGGAGCACGTCAAGCACCAGGCCCACCACCACGATGTACACGCCAATGTCGAAGATGGTGGAGGTGACGAACTTGATGTCACCGAACACGGGCAGCCACACCTGGATGATGGCGGACTGGAACACCTGGCCGCCCAGCATCAGGGGCACCACGGCGGACACGGCAGCCAGCGCCAGGCCCGTGCCCAGCAGTGCGCCGGCGCTGAGCGGCGCGGCCTCCCGCAGTTCGAAGCGCCCACCGGCAAGGTAGCGGATGGTCAACGCCAGGCCCGCGGTGAGGCCACCGGCGAAACCGCCGCCCGGCAGGTTGTGGCCGGCCAGGAGCAGGTAGAGCGAGAAGATGATCATCGAGTGGAAGATCAGCCGGGTGACCACCTCGAAGATGATGGAACGGCGTTCGGGGGCGAGCGTCCGGCCCGCCACGATCCAGGGGTCGCGGGCTGCGGCTGCGAACTTCCGGCGGATGGCCAGTGCCGCGCCCTCCCGGGTGCCGGGCTCCACGCCGTGGAAGCGTCCCACCGTTCCTTCGGCAACGGACGCAGACCTCCGCAGCCGGTCGCCCCGGCCGCGCACGAAGATCAGGCTCGCCACGCCGGTGGCGGCGAGCGCCAGGACGCTGATCTCACCGAAGGTGTCCCAGGCGCGGATGTCCACCAGGGTCACGTTGACCACGTTGAGGCCGCCGCCGCCCTCGTAGGCAAGCTGCGGAAACTGAAGCGATACGGGGAGGGCAGTCCGGGCTCCCATGGCGAAGATCGCGGCGAAGACCATGGTCACGCCGAACCCCAGCCCGATGATGACGCGCACCACCCGGTATTTGCCTCCGGTCCGGTCCCGCAGTTCGGGCGGCAGGCTGCGCATGGCCAGGACGAACGCCACCAGGATGATGGTTTCCACCAGCATCTGGGTAAGGGCCAGGTCCGGTGCGCCCTGCAGGGCGAACACCAGCGCGATGCCGTAGCCGGTGACGGACACCATCAACACGGCAAGGAAGCGCTTGTTCGCCTTGACGGCGGCCAGGGCACCGATCACGATGCCCACCCCCGCCACCAGCTGCAGCGGGGAGTTCGGATCCACCAGGTAGATGCCCTGCGGCAGGGCGTTGCCGCCCAAAAAGATGGCCGTGAGCGGCAGGACGAATGCCACGCTGAGGATTACCGCAAGGTAGAAATACAGCGAACCGCGCTGGGTCCGGCCGGTGATCCAGACGGCCACATCGTCCAGGGCGCCGATGGTCAGCTGGTAAGCGCGGTCACCGTCCACCCATCCCGGGACGAGCGACTGGACGCGGGCCACCGCATTGCGGCCGAAGTACATGGCCGCGCCCAGCACGAAGGTGACGGCCGTCAACCCAAGTGCCGGCGTCAACCCGTGCCACAGCGCAAGGTGGCCCGCCTGCCCAGCCGGAGTGCCGGCGTCGGCCGCTGTGGAAGCGAACAGCGCCGCGTACGGCTGGATCCAGGCGTCCACCGGCACCGGCCAGAGCCCGTAGGCGATGGTCAGGAGGCTGAGGACCGCGGGGGCTGCAAGGAAGGAGGGCGTGATCGCTTTGAACGGGGTGGTGTCTATGCCGGGCTTGGCCGCGAACGCACCCCACATGAAGCGGGCGCTGTAGGCGAAAGTGAGGATGGACCCCACCACCAGCCCGATCAGGACCACCAGGCCCCACGGGGCGGAGTGCGCTTCCGCAGCGTGGTGGACGAACGCTTCCAGCACGGATTCCTTGGCCACGAACCCGCCCAGCAACGGAACTCCGGCCATGGAGGCCGCGCCGATGCCCGCCACGATGCCAAGCGCACGGGACGAGCGGAAGACGCCGGACAGTTTGCGCACGTCCCGGGTCCCCGACTGGTGATCGATGATGCCCACCACCAGGAAGAGGGTGGCCTTGAACAGGCCGTGGGCCAGCAGCATGGCAAGGCCCGCCAGTGCGGCGTCGGGCGTTCCCAGGCCCACCACCATGGTGAGGAAGCCCAGCTGGCTGACCGTGCCGTAGGCGAGGATCAGCTTGATGTCGGTCTGCCGCAGCGCCCGGTAGCCGCCCACCAGCATGGTGGCCAGGCCCAGCCCCAAAACCACCGGCTGCCAATACGCCGTCTCCGCAAATCCCGGAGCGAGCCGCGCCACCAGGTAGATGCCCGCCTTCACCATCGCCGCAGCATGCAGGTAGGCGCTGACGGGGGTGGGCGCAGCCATCGCACCAGGGAGCCAGAAATGGAACGGCACCAGCGCGGACTTGGTGATGGCACCCACCAGGATGAGTACGACGGCGGCACTCACCACGGGGCCGGATGGGCCGCCGACCAGTGTGGAGGCCTGGTCCAGGATGCTTGAGATGCGGTAGGTGCCGGCCGTGTAGCCGAGCATGATCAGGCCCACCAGCATGGCCAGGCCGCCGGCCGTGGTGACCATCAGCGCCTGGAGGGCGGAGCGGCGCGCGGCAAGCCTGGTCCGGGCAAAGCCGATCAGCAGGTAGGACAGGATGGTGGTCAGTTCCCAGAAGATGAACAGCAGCAGCAGGTCATCCGCGGTCACCAGGCCGAACATGGCACCGGCGAAGGCCAGCAGCTGGGCACCGAACGCACCCAGGTCCTGGTCTTTCCGCTCGAAGTACCGCGCGCAGTAAACCAGCACCAGGGCGCCGACGCCGAGCACCAGCAGGGACATCACCCATGCCAGCGCATCCATGCGGAAGGCAAATTCCAGATGGAGGCTGGGGATCCAGTCGAAGACCTCGGTGACGGCACCGGACCCTGAATAGATGGCACCGTGCTGGAACATCAGCCAGCCGAAGGAAACAGCCGGAACGGCAGCCAGCGCGTAAAAGGCGTTGCGGCCCCAAAGCCTGAAGAGGAGGGGCGCGAGGACAGCCACCGAAAAGTGCACGGCAAGGACTGTGATCACTGTATTCTCCGCAACGTCAGGGATTCGATTGTCAAAAGTTGGAGCAGGCGGCAAAAAGTTAGGTCCGGGAGGGTTCAGTTTACCAAGGCCCGTCGGATAGCCTGCCCGTCCCCGGCGCTGCTGGGAGGCCGGATCCCCGGCACCAAGGGCCCGCGCTCCCCGGGGTGTTCGCCACGGGCGGATACGATGCAACATATGAACAGCGCCAGCGCTCCGGGAGCAATGCAGCCTGCCTCGGAACTCGAAACCGGATCCCGGTCATCCAGCAAGGGCCGCGTACTGGCCTGGGCTTCCTGGGACTGGGGCTCGGCGGCCTTCAATGCGGTCATGACCACCTTCGTGTTCACCGTGTACCTGACGTCCAAGGCTTTCGGCGGTGAGGACAACGCCTCGGCGGTCCTGGGCGCCGCACTGGCTGTTGGAGGCTTCGCCATCGCGCTGCTGGCCCCGGTCACCGGGCAGCGCTCGGACGCCGGGGGACGGCGCAAGCTGTGGCTGGGAGTGAACTCGGCCGCCGTCGCCATCCTCACCGCCCTGTGCTTCTTTGTGCTCCCGCGCCCGGAATTCCTGCTCCTCGGAGCATCGCTCATCGCGCTGGGCAATGTGTTCTTCGAATTCGCCGGCGTTAACTACAACGCCATGCTGGCCCAGGTCTCCACGCCGAAAAACATTGGCAAAGTCAGCGGCTTCGGCTGGGGCGCAGGCTATCTTGGCGGCATCGTTGCACTCCTGATCGTCCTGCAACTGTTCGTCCAACCGGCCTTCGAGTGGTTTGGCGCCTCCACCCAGGACAGCCTGAATATCCGGCTGGTGGCTGTCTTCTCCGCACTGTGGTTCTTCGTCTTCGCACTCCCCGTCCTGTTTGCCGTCCCCGAACTGCCCCGGCCTGCCCAGGCCACCCGCCTGGGATTCCTTGCCAGCTACCGGCTGCTGCTCCGGCGGATCAAGGCAATCTACGCCACCAGCCCGCACACCATCTACTTCCTGCTGGCCAGTGCCGTGTTCCGGGACGGGCTCGCCGCCGTCTTCACGTTTGGCGGCATCATCGCTGCCGGCACCTTCGGCTTTGCCCTCTCCCAGGTCATCTTCTTCGCCATCTTCGGGAACGTGGTGGCGGCCGTCGGTGCGGTCATCGGCGGATTCCTCGACGACAAGGTGGGTCCAAAAGGCGTCATCACCAGCTCCCTCGTGGGGCTCCTGGTTGCCGGGACCGCGATCCTGGTCCTTGGCAACGGCAATTATTCCTTCCTCGGCATGCAATGGGCGGGCAGCACCACGTTCTGGGTGTTCGGGCTCTTCCTCTGCCTGTTCGTTGGGCCCGCCCAGTCCTCGTCCCGCGCCTACCTGGCCCGGCTAGCGCCGCACGGCGAATCCGGCGAACTGTTCGGCCTTTACGCCACCACCGGCAGGGCCGTCAGCTTCCTTGCGCCCGCCCTTTTCACGCTCTGCATCGCCCTGGCAACCCCGCTGGTGCCGGCCGGGGAGGCCCAGCGGTGGGGCATCCTGGGCATCATGGTGGTCCTCCTGGCCGGGCTCCTGGTGCTGCTTCCCGTGAAGCCGCCGGAGAAGGCACCCATCGCCGTGGTCCCGGCCAGCTGAAAACAGCATCCAGGTCCTGTTCCAGGCCCCGGCGAAGTGTTGCCAGGCAGACTAGGCTGGAACCATGAACGTGGACGAAACGAACCTCCCGGGGCTCGGCCGCCGGAAGGATTTCATGACCGCCTCCGGACGCCGCATCGGCGTGGTGGAGCGGCGGGAGGGCCAGACGGAACTCATCGTTTCCACCTGGGACGACCCCGATACCTGCCAGGCATCCATTCCGCTGACCAGCGACGAAGCAGCCACCCTCGGCAACCTCCTGGGCGGCACGCACCTGGCCATGAAGCTAGCGGAGGAGCACAAGGACGTTCCGGGCATCGTCACCCGGCAGTTCTCCATCGCCGCGGACTCCCCGTTCCAGAACCAGCCCATGGGCAAGGCCTGCATCCGCACCCGGTGCGGCGTATCGATCGTGGCGATCATGCGCGAGGGCGAGGTGCTGCCGTCTCCGGGGCCCGACGTCGTCCTCCACGCCGGTGACCTGCTGGTGGCGGTTGGTACCCAGGAAGGCCTGGACTCAGCGGCCGATATCCTGCGCCACGGCTAATCCCTATGGACCCGTTGGCCCTGACCCTCATTGAACTGGGGGCCGTTGTGTTCTGCCTGGGCCTGCTGGCCAGGCTGGCCGGACGGATTGGAATGTCACCCATCCCGCTCTACTTGTTGGGCGGGCTGGCTTTTGGTGCCGGCGGCATCGTCAAGCTGGAAGGCATGCACGAGTTCGCGCATCTCTCCGGCGAGATCGGCGTCATCCTGCTGCTGCTTATGCTTGGGTTGGAATATACGGCGTCCGAACTCTTCACCGGCCTCCGCCGCTCATGGCAGGCCGGCATCCTGGACCTTGTGCTGAATTTTCTGCCCGGCGCCGGGCTTGCCGTGCTCCTGGGCTGGGGCGGCGTGGGTGCCATGGTCATGGGCGGTGTCACCTACATTTCCTCGTCAGGGATCGCTGCCAAAGTGATCACTGACCTTGGGCGGCTCGGAAACCGCGAGACACCCGTGGTGCTGTCCATCCTGGTCTTCGAGGACCTGGCGATGGCCATCTACCTGCCCATCCTCACGGCCGTGCTCGCGGGAGTGAGTTTCCTGGGTGGGCTCACCACGGTGGGAATCGCGTTGGCCGTAGTCAGCCTGGTCCTCATGGTGGCGCTGCGGCACGGACACCATGTCTCCAAGGCCGTCCACAGTGAGAACTCCGAGGTCTTCCTGCTCAACGTCCTCGGGGCCGCGCTGCTGGTGGCGGGGGCAGCCTCAGCCATGCAGGTCTCGGCCGCCGTGGGGGCGTTCATGCTGGGCATTGCCATCTCAGGCGCCACCGCCCACAACGCCACCCGGATCCTCGAGCCGCTGCGGGACCTGTTTGCCGCCATCTTCTTTGTGGCGTTCGGACTCAACACCGACCCCACATCCATTCCCCCGGTCCTGGGCTGGGCCCTGGTCCTGGCTGCGGCCACCACGGCCACCAAGATGGTCACGGGGATCTGGGCTGCCAAACGCGCCGGGATCGCCAGGCCTGGCCGCTTCCGTGCCGGCGCGGCACTGGTGGCCCGCGGTGAATTCTCCATAGTGATCGCCGGCCTGGCCGTTGCGTCAGGAGCAGTCCCGCATGACCTCGCGGCGCTTGCCACCGCCTACGTGCTGCTGATGGCGGTCATGGGCCCGCTGGCCGCGCGCTACGTGGAACCCCTGGCCAGGCCGTTCATCCGCAGGCCGGCGGTCGCCCCACAGCTTTAGCCCGCGCCGGTGGCTCCGCGCACTAGGCTGCGGGCACTGAGCCCTGGGCCTGGGCCCTCGAGGAAAGGCTGGAAAGCTTCGCTAGATGCTGGTGCGGTGGAAGTTGAGGTGGCTTCGGCTGGCGGTGGGACCGCGCTGGCCCTGGTACCGGTTGCCGTACTCGCCCTGGCCGTAGGGGAACTCCGCGGCCGAGCTCAGCCGGAAGAAGCAGAGCTGCCCGATCTTCATGCCCGGCCACAGCTTGATGGGGAGGGTGGCCATGTTGGACAGCTCAAGGGTGACGTGGCCGGAGAAGCCGGGGTCGATGAAGCCTGCTGTCGAGTGCGTCAGCAGGCCGAGCCGGCCCAGGGATGATTTTCCTTCCAGGCGGGCTGCGATGTCATCGGGCAGCGTCACGGTTTCGTACGTGGAACCCAGGACGAACTCCCCCGGGTGCAGGATAAAGGCCTCGTCCTGCTCCACTTCCACCAGCCGGGTCAGCTCAGGCTGTTCCTGCGCCGGATCAATGTGCGCGTACTTGTGGTTGTCGAACAGCCGAAAGAATTTGTCGATTCTGACATCCACGGACGACGGCTGGACCATGGCGGGATCGAACGGTTCCAGCACGATCCGCTGGGAATCAATTTCGGCACGAATGTCGCGGTCAGAGATCAGCACCGTCCCAAATTACCGTATCGGTTATCCACAGCCACACTTTCCCGTTGTTGCTGTGGCCTCGTGGGGCTAATGTTGCGAATGAAAGCCGCCGGAATGGTCTCCCGGATGGCGTAACAGAGCTGGGGATGTTGTGAATAAATTGGTGGCACCGTCTTTTATTGGCGTGCTCTGTGCGTTGGCGCTGGTCTCTTCGTCCGCGGGCGCACCTCCCACGCCGTTCCCGTTCGGGCAGGCAGGAGCAGCGAGTATCTCACTGGCGGCTCCTGTGGTGCGCGGCGGCGGAACGTCCGCCCAGGGTGACGGCTCCGCCGGCAACCTCACTCCAGCCGTGGACCCGGACATCCGCGTCGCTTCACCCCTGCCGGAGGCCAGCACACCGGCTCCCAGCCCCACGCCCGCGGGTTCGACGCCCGCCACCGCCCCGGTAGCCCCCTCAACTGCACTCTCCACGGAACCCTCGCCGGCCCAGGCTCCGTCTGCCGTTTCAGTTCAACCCGCCCCGCAAACGGCATCCATCCCTCCGCTGTGGGCGTCGGACCAGGAACTGGCTTCGCCGCCCGCCACCCGGCTGGCTGCCCCTGAATCCGCTACCGTGCTTCCCTCCACTGAGGCGCTGGTCCCGGACTCGAACGCAGCAGCAATCCTCACCGTGTTCACCAAAATCAACGAGTACCGGGTGGCCAACGGCCTGAACAAGGTGAAGTACAACCCCACGGTGGCTGGCATGTCACAGGAATGGTCGGACAACATCGCCGCCCGTGAGGTGGTGGAGCACCGTGCCAGCTTCTGGACCGATCCCCGGGCGCTGAGTCCCAACAACGGCGCCGGAGAGATCATCGCCATCCGCACCGACCGCGACGCCGCCCAGCTCGTGGAGTGGTGGAAGGGATCACCGGGCCACAACGCCATGCTCCTCGACCCGCGCTTCAATGTGATGGGCGCCGGAATCTCCTACACCAACTCCACCTACCAGATCTGGGGAGTGGTGAACTTCTTCGGCTACACCACGCTGCCGGCGGGCACCCTCGATTCCCCGGGCGGAGCCGGATCCGGTGGGGCTTTCCCGCCACCGCCGCCAAGCCTGTGCGATGCACCCGTCAAGCACATGCCGCCCACCCTTGATCTCGCAGCGGCGGCCATCACGGGTCCGGCCGACATCGTTTCCATTGACTCCGCCGGTCAGCTGCTGAACCGGGCCTCCACCGGGCCCCGCACTTATGCCGCAGCCAGGGTGATCGGTTCCGGCTTCAGCGGAGCCAAGGAAGTCTTCGTCACTGACTGGGACCGCGACGGCGCATACGACGTCCTGGCCCAGTGGACCGGAGGCGACCTGACCCTGTATCGGGGTGTCGCCACCGGAGGGTTCCAGGCCCCCATCACTCTCGGTAAGGGCGGATGGAACACCCTGACCCTTGCGGTGGGCGGCTGGTGCGCCAACAACCGGATGCCACAGATCCTTGCACTGGACGGGACCGGGAACCTTTTCCTCTACGCCAATAAGGGCACCGGCGATATCGCAGACCGCGCCACCATTGCCACCGGCATTTCCGCCAACCGGCTCGCCATGGTGGACTACGACGCCGATGGCTTCCAGGACCTCCTGGCACTAAAAACCGACGGCAGCGTGCAGCTGTACCGCGGGTGGGGCACCACGACGCTCCGGGCAGAGGCCCGGCCTACCATCGCCACTGGCTGGACGGACGTTACGGGAATCCGGGCGCTGCGCAATGTCACCGGGCTGAATTCCACGGGGGTAGCGCTCCGCCGGGCCAATGACACCGTGCAGTACTGGGACCTGAGTGCCGGAAGCCTGGCGTCGCCGTCGAACCTTGCCGGTCCCTGGGCCGGGCAGCGGCTGGCCCAGTGAGCAGCGCTGCCCAGCGATCAGCTGCCCAGTGATCAGGGGACTGGCTGAAGCTCCAGCACGTGCTTCAGCCGGTCCAACTGGGCCACGTCGGAACTGACACGGCGCTGCAGCATCCTGTTCAGGAACCCGAACCCAGTGAGGAAACTGAAGCGCCCCTCCCGTTTTGCCTCCATGGCGAACCGGACCCGGGTCCCGGCGTCTTCGGTGCTGAGGTAGTAGCCGCCCCAGCGCGTTGCAGGACCGGAAACAACGTGGAATTCGATTTCAGCTCCGGGACGCACATTGGTGATCTGCAAATCCGCGGGAATACTCAGCCCGGAGCGGCCTGCCACCATTTTGCGGTAGACGGCGCCGGCGGCCTCGGCGGGTCCCTGGACGAGCTTCACGCTGCGGACGTCATTGCGCCAGGAGGGCAGGTTGGTGGCGTCAAGGAGGTACTGGTAGACGGCCATGGCGTCGCGTTCTATGAGGACTTCGTGCTCTGCGATTGCCATGAAGAATTTCCTGTGGTTGACGTCGGCTGCCGCAATAGCTGCCTCCCCCAAAGCGGCCGCTACCCGGATCAGGTTAGCCAGCGTCCAACGCCCAAACCTAGCCGGCAGCGCCGACGTTATTGAAGAGTTACTGGATGACGTACTGGGTTGCAGGACACGAAACCTGCCGCTCGCCGGGTTGGCGGGAAGCCCGCAGATCTGCGCTAAGCTAGGTCCTGCCCCGCGCGAGTGGCGGCACTGCGGCTGTAGCTCAATGGTAGAGCGCTAGCTTCCCAAGCTTGATACGCGGGTTCGATTCCCGTCAGCCGCTCCAATTAGCCCCGCCGCATAACGCAGCCACCCGGGCAATCCTCATTAGGTGCCCAGGTGTAGGGTCGGTAGTCAGGAACCTTTTCGGTTCCGCTACAGGAGCAATCATGGCTGACAAGTCCCCGCGTCAAACGGCATCAAAAAAGTCCGGCAAGTCCATCAAGGAAAAGCGCGCAGACAAGAAGGCCGCAGCTGCGCCGGCCAGCTCCCTGGATACCACGTCCACCAAGGCCGCAAAGAAGAAGTGAGTGGCCAACAGACCCAGCTGAGCCTGGGCGTCCTGGCCTCGACGCGGAAACCGGATGAGCGCCGCGTTCCCATCCACCCCCTGCACTTCGAACGGATCGCGCCCGGAATTCGGGAGCGCATCATCCTGGAGCGGGGCTACGGTGAGCGCTTCGGCGTCCCGGACAGCCACCTCTCCACATTGGTGGGAAGCATGGCGGCGAGGGAAGAGCTGCTGGCTGGGGCCGACGTCGTGCTCCTGCCCAAACCCCAGCCGGAAGACCTCGCCGACATGCGGGACGGGCAGGTCCTTTGGGGTTGGCCGCACTGCGTCCAGGACCGCGCCATTACCCAACTGGCCATCGATAAGAAACTCACCCTTATTGCGTTTGAGGCCATGAACCACTGGGCCAGCGACGGCGGATTCGGCCTGCACGTGTTCCACAAGAACAACGAACTGGCCGGATATTGCTCGGTCCTGCATGCGCTCGCGCTGACCGGTTCCACCGGAGATTACGGGCGCCGCCTGAGCGCCGTCGTTATCGGGTTTGGCGCCACAGCCCGCGGCGCGGTCACTGCTTTAAACGCGCACGGCATCCACGACGTCCAGGTGCTGACGAACCGCGGAGTGGCTGCGGTGGGAGCACCGATCCACTCCGTCAACATCGTGCAGTTTGACCACGACGCCGAGTCCCCCTTCCTGAGCCAGGTCATCACCGAGCGGGGTCGGGTTCCGCTGGCGCCCTTCCTCGCCGAAAGCGACATTGTGGTCAACTGCACCCTGCAGGACCCGAACAACCCGCTGACATACCTGCGGACAGAGGACCTGGCGGCCTTCAGCCCGGGCAGCCTCATCGTTGATGTTTCCTGCGATGAGGGCATGGGCTTCAGCTGGGCCCGGTCCACCACGTTTGCCGATCCGATGTTCACCGTAGGTGATCACATCAACTACTACGCGGTGGACCACAGCCCCTCGTACCTCTGGAACTCCTCCAGTTGGGAGATCAGCCAGGCCCTGCAGCCGTTCCTCGAAACCGTGCTGGCCGGTCCGGTTGCGTGGGACGGGAACGACACCATAGCGCGGGCCATTGAAATCCGTGACGGTGTCATCCGTAATGAAGCCGTGCTGCAGTTCCAGGAGCGCGCGCCGGAGTATCCGCACCGGGCGTTGCAGACGGCAGCGATTTAGGCACAGTTCCTAGGCGCCGGCGTGGCGGCTGACGATCCTCAGCGGGCGCCGGCCGCCACGCAGGTCCATCCGGAGCTTCAGCCCACCCTTCCGTGCCAGGATCGTGGCCACAGTCATGGCCGCCAGTGCGGGAACGCCGCCGGATACCAGCAGGGCAACATGGGGATCGGCATGTTCGGCGATCCAGCCCAGCATGGGGCCGCCCAGCGCCTGGCCCCCGATCAGCACCATGATGTACAGGCTCATCACCCGCCCGCGGATGCCCATGTTGGAACTGACCTGTACCAACTGGTTGGAGCCGGTAAGGAACATGAGGCACCAGAACCCGGACAGCACCATGACGACCCCAAACCACACCATTGACGGGGCAAGAGCTGCCAGGCAGAGCATCAGGCCGTACATTCCGGCGCAGAACACCACTGACCGCAGGCGGAGTTGCCGACGGCGTGTGGAAGCCACGGCACCGGACAGCGCGCCGAGTGCCACCAGGGCGTTGAGGACGCCGTATCCCCCTGCGCCCACGTGGAAGATATGGTCCGCGAAGGCGGCGAGCACCACGGGCAGGCTCATGGCGAACACTGCGATGAAGCCGGCCATGAGCCAAGGCCAGTAGATGGTCGGCTTGCTCAGGGCGTAGCGCAGCCCCTCGCGGAGCATGCCCTTGCTCTTGGGCGTGGGGGCATTGACGTACAGCTGGTCCTTGCGCAGGATCAGGAGCATCGCCACCGTGGAGCAGCACGCCGCGGCATTGGCGGCGAAGGCCCAGCCGGCCCCCACCGCGGTGAGAAGCAGGCCGGCGATGGCCGGGCCGATCAGGCCGCCCAACTGGAAGGTGGTGGAGTTGACGCTGATGGCGTTCCGCAAATACCGGGGGCCAACAAGTTCGTTGACGAACACCTGGCGTGCCGGCTGGTCAAGAACGGTCACCAGGCCCAGGACCAGGGCGATGGCATAGACGTGCCACACCATGATGACGCCGGTGAGGGCAAGGGTGGCGAGCGTCGCAGCCAGGATGGCGGCGACGCTTTGGCACAGGATAAGGATCTTCCGCTTGGCGAACCGGTCGGCGATCATGCCGCCCCACGGGCCAAGCAGCAGGGAGGGCAGGAACTGCAGCGCGACGGTGAAACCCACAGCCGTCACCGATCCCGAGAGCTGCAGCACCAGCCAGTCCTGGGAGATCCGCTGCATCCAGATGGCGATGACCGCGACGAAGTGGCCGGCGGCAAAGATCCGGAAATTGGGCACCCTCAGTGAGATAAAGGTGTGCTTCCAGGGGAGCCGCTCGGCCACGACCGGAAGAGGCTGGGTCTGGCTGTCCGGCGGCGCTGAACCCGCGGCGTCGATGACTGGCTGGGAGAGGGAGGCCGACGAAGGCGGTGGGGGTGCCACAGGAGTGTCCTCAAAATTGCGGGCGGTTTGGGATGCCCTTAACGCTAGGCTGGTGGAGCAGATTATGGAGACGTATGCTCCCTATAACTCGTATTGCAAAACGCAATAGGCCCGTCGGCCGAAGAGACACCGGAGTCGCAAATGTTCGAACCAGCGCAGTTGCGCTCCTTCCTTGCCGTGGCGGACACACTGAGCTTCACCAAGGCCGCCGAGCGCCTGGGACTGGCCCAGCCCACCATCAGCCAGCACATCCGCAAACTCGAAGCGGCTGCCAAACGCACCCTGATCAACCGGGACACGCGTGACGTCCGGCTGACCGACAACGGCGACGCCATGGCGGGGTTCGCCCGGAGCATCCTGTCCGCGCACGATGCGGCCGCCCGCTATTTCTCCGGGTCCGCGATGCGGGGACGGCTGAGGTTCGGCACCGCTGACGACCTCGCCATCACCGGGCTGCCACGGATCCTGCGCGAGTTCCGGCAGATCTACCCGCAGATCAACTTGGAACTGACGGTGGGGCAAAGCGACCAGCTGTACCGCAGGCTCAACGCCGGGCAACTGGACCTGGTGTTCGTGAAATGGGTGGCCGGAGCCAAGGACGGCACGGTGGTCCAGCATGATTCGTTCTCCTGGGTGGGCCTGGAACAGACGGTGCTGGAACCGGGGACGCCGGTGCCGCTGATCGCTTACCCGTCCCCCAGCCTGAGCCGGAAACTGGCTATCGATGCGCTGGAAGCCCACGGCAGGACGTGGCGGATCACCTGCACCACCCGCCAGATCAGCGGTGTCCTGGCGGCGGTCCGGGCGGGCATCGGCGTGGCAGTCATGCCTACCTCGCTGGTGCCCGAGGACCTGAAGATCATCACGCGGCGCTTCGACCTTCCCGCCGTGGGGGATGTGGACTTCACCCTGATCCGCAACCCGCTGGCGAACGCTGAGGTGATCGACGCGCTCACCCAGTCGATCGTCGGGCGGACCATTAACCGGCAAACTTAACCCTCAGCAAGCACAATTTCCAGCATTTGGGGGAGTTAGGGGCCCCGTGTCCATTGATAGGGGAAGTGGCATACCCTATGCTTTTCTCCAAGGTCAAGCAGAAGGCCAGTTCACTACATCAAGCGCCCACCGGCATGCCGGAAAACTGCGCTTGGGACAGGCAGCCAATGACGACAGCCAGGAACACCCATCTCAGTTCTGCGCACCCACGCCCGTACGCCCCAGCGCGGCCGTCCACCCGCCAGAACACCCTCGGAACCGGACGCGCCTCCGTAGACTCCGGATACGTGGGAAAACCAACCTGCGACAAATGCCGTACCGACGAATTCGTGTACCTTGAGTCGTACATTCCGCCCACCTACCGGCGCGACGGAACAGTGTCCACCCTTGGCGAAGTGGCCTACACCTGCACCCACTGCGAGGAATTTTCAGCCCACAGCGTCCCGGTTACCTGGACACCGCCCGGCTGGTATCTGGGCTAACGGGACTGGCGAGGTCTCAACCCTGCGCGACAGGCGCAGACACAACAGCAAGAAGGCCGGGCAGCCACCCTCAGGTGGCTGCCCGGCCTTTCTTTGTCGCTGGGACCTTATCCCCGGCGCCGCAGATCGGGTGCAGATCCGCAGATCAGATGCAGATCAGATGAGCGCGTCGGAGAGGTGGTTCGGGGTGCCGAACCGGTGGGCGGTGATGCTGACGGCCTGTTCGTGCAGGAACGGCAGCAGCTCTACGCGACCGGCCTCGGTGACGGCGTGGGCGTAGACGGCCAGGTCGGGCTGTCCGCCGGTTGCGTCGGCGAGCGCCGAAGGGTCGCCGCCGATCAGCCGGATGCGGGCACCGGACAGCTTGCCCGCCGAGGTGAGGCGGGCCGCTGTAGCCAGCCAGTCGGCGTCGGACTCCACCGTTACCTCGATGTCCTGTGCGGTGAGCACGGAGCGCAGCTGGGCAGGAAGTTCGACGGCGGTGGACACGGTGAGTGCCGAGCCCGCCAGCACGCCGGCCGCCGCAGTCCGGACGAGGTGCGCCAGCGGCGCGCCTTCGGACAGGCGGATGGTGACCGGCAGGCTGCGGTAGCGGAAGATGTTGCGTTCCGCGCTCAGTCCGGAGATGTCCTTGGCGGTGCCGAACTCCCCAGCCCAGGCCTCGGCGTCGGACGCCAGTGCCCGCTGGAGGGACTCAAGCGCGGCCGGCTGCAGGACGGGACCGGCTGCGTTGAGGATGCGGCGGACACCCGGGTGGGTGACGGATGCAGTGGCCGTGCTGGTGGCCGGCATCCAGTCGCCCAGGCCGGCCAGGTAGTTGGGCCCGCCGGCCTTGGTGCCGGCGCCGACGGCAGACTTCTTCCAGCCGCCGAACGGCTGGCGCTGCACGATGGCGCCGGTGATGCCGCGGTTCACATAGAGGTTTCCAGCCTGGATGGTGTCCAGCCAGATGCCCAGTTCCTCGGAGTTGAGGGAGTGCAGGCCTGCGGTGAGGCCGTACTCGATCTGGTTTTGGATGGCGATGGCCTCTTCGAGTGTGTCAGCGGTCATCACACCCAGGACGGGCCCGAAGAACTCGGTCAGGTGGAAATAGGAACCGCGCTTGACGCCGTAGCGGACGCCCGGGCTCCAGAGCCGCCCGGTGCTGTCCAGCTGCTTGGGTTCAACGGCCCAGTTCTCGCCGTCGCCGAGGGTGGTCAGGGCGTTGAGGAGTTTCCCGTTGGCGGGCTCGATAATCGGCCCCATCTGGCTGGTGGGATCCTGCGGGTAGCCCACCTTCAGCGAGGTGACGGCGTCAATCAGCTGGTTGTGGAACCGCTTGGATTTGGCCACCGAACCCACCAGGATCACCAGTGAGGCGGCGGAGCACTTCTGGCCGGCGTGGCCGAATGCGGAGTAGGCCACGTCCTTGGCCGCCAGGTCCAGGTCGGCGCTGGGGGTGACGATGATGGCGTTCTTGCCGCTGGTTTCGGCCAGGAGCGGCAGGTCCTTGCGGAAGGAACGGAACAGTTCAGCGGTCTCGTAGCCGCCGGTGAGGATGACGCGGTCCACGGCCGGGTGGGAGATGAGCTGCGTGCCGAGCTCCCGCTCCCCCAGCTGCACCATGGTCAGCACGCCCTTGGGGACGCCGGCTTCCCACAGGGCTTCGACCATCACGGCACCGCTGCGGGCTGCCTGCTTGGCAGGTTTGATGACGACGGCGGAGCCGGCGGCGAGTGCCGCGAGGGTGGACCCGGCCGGGATGGCGACCGGGAAGTTCCACGGCGGCGTCACGACCGTGAGCTTTGCGGGCACGAACGTGGCGCCGTCGACGTCGTCGAGCTTGCGGGCCGACTCGGCGTAGTAGTGCGCAAAGTCGACGGCCTCGCTGACCTCGGGATCGCCCTGGTCGATGGTCTTGCCGGTTTCGCTGGCCATGACCTCAAGGAGGTCGGCGCGGCGGGCTTCGAGGACGTCGCCGGCACGGTGCAGGATCTC
>DATIMT010000261.1:0-13289 GCA_035475035.1 Arthrobacter sp. | reverse complement strand
AAGACTGGGTTACCGGGGATGAACCCATGACCGCGGCACAGCGCAGCTACCTCGATACGCTGGCGCGGGAGGCCGGGGAGGAACTTCCCGCGGACCTGAGCAAGGCGGAGGCGTCAAAGCACATCGACCGGCTGCAGCAGCAAAGCAACCGCGTGGCCGGCGACGCGGATAACAGCACCGGCAATTAGACGACGGCGGCAGGAGGCACAGCACCGACGGCGCCCAGGGTGCCGCCGCCGGCAACCGGCAACACCCCGCCGGCACCGGGAAGAGGACCTACCAGGCCTGCTGTTCGCGGGTCAGGCCGAAGGGAACCGCGTCGCTGAGGGCAACGGTGAACTTGTCCACACCGTGCCGGGTTACCAGGATGCCGTGGCGCTTGCCATCCAGCGCATGGGCCTTGGCGGCAGCGACGGCAGCATCGAGCTCGCGGTCCATGCTCTGGCGGTCGGACACGGTGAGGGTCAGCGGGAAGTTCATGGGTCTAGCCTTAGTGTGTTGGGGGGTAGGGGGTCATATCCAGCACCTGCGCTCCCCAGGGGTGCAGACGAAGTCAGGCACTTTTGTGCCCAGTTCATGATGCCGGAGTAATGGATCACCAGCAACTTGAAAAATCAAGTAATAAGTCGCCGCAGGTCAAAACCGTGACGGCTCGAGCATCGTCCCGCAATTACGGGCGCCAAAGCACCGTGAATTAGAGTTGGACAGGAGTGGAAGCTGTTTCCGGACGGCTCCGATGCCCCTGAACCAGCCATGCGGCAGAACCCAGCCACCAGCACAAAGCCATACGTGTGCCACGACCTGACAAGGATCCCGCCATTTCCACCGACGCTCTCTTCGGCACCCTGACCAGGATCCGCAACGTCATCCTCCCCACCCCAGTGCGGAACCGGTTGAATACCGGGCGCGGCCTGCTGGGCGGCTTCATCGTGGTGCACCTTGTCTTCCTGGTCTTCGCAGCCTCCCTCTCACTCCGCGGTGAGGCGTTCAGCGACACCTTCATCTACCGCGACTGGGCCATGGCCGGCTTCAACGACGCGAACCTGAGGGGAGGTCCCAGCCCCTGGGTGTACCCCATCCTGGCGCTCATCCCCATGGCCATCGCAGGCATGGCCGGACCCGGGCCGTTTTTCTTCCTCTGGGTCCTCATGACCACGCTGCTCAACGGCTGGGCGCTGCTGAAACTTACCGAGCGGGGCCGAAACACCCGTGCCATCCCCGCCGGCTGGTGGTGGCTGGCATTCACCTTCCTGATGGGCTGGCTGGGCTTCGCCCGCGTGGACGGCCTCACCGCCCCGCTGGTCCTGGTGGCCCTTGCTTACGGCGTTGGGCGCCCGTTCATCGCCTCCGTCCTGCTCGCTATCGGCACCTGGGTGAAAGTCTGGCCCGCGGCCATCATGCTGGCCCTCTTCGCCGTCGTGAAGAACCGCCTGCTGGTGGTACTGGCAGGAATTGCGACGACGGCGGTCGTCGTTGCGCTGGCAGCGGCCGTGGGCAGCGTCCCCAAGCTGTTGAACTTCCTCACCCAGCAGGGCGACCGAGGCATGCAGCTCGAGGCCACGTTCACCACGCCCTGGCTGTGGCTCTCCGTCCTGAACGTCGGCGGCTCCCGCATGTACATGAACACGGACATCAACTCCATGCAGGTGGATGGCCCCGGCACCGCCACCATGTCCGTGCTGATGCAGCCCCTCCTGGTCCTGGCCGCACTCCTGGTGGCCGGCTTGACCTTCTGGGCCCTGCACAACGGAAAGCAGCACAAGGTGGCCGGCGGCGTGGACCGTACCGAACTGCTCCTGGCCGGCGCCCTGACCCTGGCCACCGCATTCGTGGTCTTCAACAAGGTGGGTTCGCCCCAGTTCATGGTGTGGCTCGGCCCCGCCGTTGCGGTCGGCCTCGCCCACAGCTGGCGTGAATGGCGCGTGCCGGCAGCAATGCTGATCGCCATCGCCGTGGCAACCTACTTCATCTACCCGCTCTTCTACGACGCCCTGAGCCACAACAACCCCTGGATGGCCCTGGTGCTGACCATCCGCAACGTCCTGCTGGTGGTCCTGTTCCTGTGGAGCGTCCGGCGCCTCTACTCGCTGGGCAAGAAGACCACCGCACCCGCCCCCGCGCTCAAGGAGACCTGAAATTTCCACGAGGTTCTTTGACCGCCTGGTGACGGTCCGCACCAAACTGCTCCCGGCAAAAGTGGTGGACTGGTTCGCCCGCCCGTCCAGCGTGTGGTGGGGCTTCGCCGTCGTCCATGTGTACTTCCTGGGCTGGATGGCATCGTTCTTCCTGAACGGCGATACCTTCAGCGACACGGAGCAGTACCGGCAGTGGGCCATGGACGGCTACAACCCGTCGGACCTGACGGGCAAGATCAGCCCTTGGGTCTACCCGGTGCTGGCGCAGATCCCCATCTTCCTCGCCAACATCGCCGGGCCCAGCCTCTACCTGCTGGCCTGGTTCCTGATCATTACGGCGCTCAACGCCGTCGGCCTGCTCTACCTCACCCGCGGCCCGCGGAGGATGACGGGCATCGCGCCGGCCTGGTGGTGGCTCTTCTTCACGGTGTTCATGGGCTACCTGGGCTTTGCGCGGGTGGAAGGCATCACGGCGCCGATCGTGCTGATCGCCCTGCTCTATGCGGCCGAACGCCCGGTGGTGGCAGGGGTCCTGCTCAGCATCGCCACCTGGGTGAAGGTATGGCCGGCCGCCGTCCTGGTACCGATCGTCATCGCCAGCCACAAGCGGATGCAGGTGATCCTCGCCGGGGCCGCCGTCACCGCTGCCGTGGGCCTGGGCACGTGGCTGACCGGCGGGCTGCCGCACATCATGGACTTCCTCCTGAACCAGGGCGAGCGCGGCATGCAGCTCGAGGCCACGTTCTCCACGCCGTGGGTGTGGCTGAGCGTTTTCCACATCGCCGGCTCGAAGATGGCAGACAACACGGCCATCAACTCCACCGAGGTCTACGGTCCGGGCGCCGGCGCGGCCGCGTTCCTGATGCAGCCGCTGCTGATCCTCGCGGCCATCACTGCCGCCATCCTGCTGGTGCGCGCCCTGCGGCGCGGTGCCGAACGTGAAGAACTGTTCCTCGAAGGCGCGCTCATGATGGTCACCGCGTTCATCGTGTTCAACAAGGTGGGGTCTCCGCAGTTCATCATCTGGCTGGCACCGGTGATCATCGCCGGGCTGGCCCACGACTGGGAGCGCTGGAAGGTCCCGGCCGCCCTGCTGATGGGCATTGCGATGACAACGTTCGTGATCTACCCGCTGTTCTACACCCCCCTGATCCACGCCCACCCCGTCATGGCCGCAATCCTCACCACCCGCAACGTGCTCCTGGTGGTGCTGCTGTGGTGGTCGGTGAAGCGCACCGCGGAGCTGGGCCGTAAAGCCTCGGCACAGGTACCTGCCGGGGCCTGACCCGGTTTGGCGGCTAGCTGCCCTCGGACTGTTTGACGGCGGCGGCCCGGGCATCAGCCCGGTGCGCGGCCCGGCGCTCCACCGCCCACACCCAGCCCCGCCGGGCAAGGTCCAGGGGTTTGCCTTCGATAAGCAGCTTGCGCGTGTGGACGTCCAGGACCAGCAGGTAGAACGTGAATGCCAGGGCGGTGAAGAACGCCAGGGACGAGGCGTCGATGGGCAGTTCCACGAACGACCAGACGGAGAGCTGGTCCTGGGCGCCGAACACCACAAAGAACGTCACGCCCACGTACAGCGACCGGATCTGCCAGTCGTCGCGGATCCCGGTGACGGCCAGGAACGGCAGGAACCACAAGATGTACCAGGGCTGGATGATGGGTGAGAGCATCACGACGGCGGTAAACGCCAGGGCCATCCGGCGCACCCCCCGCGAGTAGTCCCCACGGAACATCAGCAGCAGGACCAGGGCGATCGCGGCCCACTTCATGGCGGTCCGAAGCCAGGTTGCCAGCGTCCCGCCGGGCAGTCCCAGCGCGTTGGCGAGCATTTCCACCTGCTGGCCCAGGAAGCCCGATGGCGAGTAGCCGGTGTAGCCGGGGGTGGGGTCCATGATGGCCCAGGTCCAGCCGATGCCCAGGTGGTAGGGGATGCCGCTGACGGCCAGCACACCGAAGCTGATGCCCGCCGTCGCGGCCCACATCAGGAACTTGCGCGGCCAGGAGGCGGTGGGGCCGGCCCACATGAGGCCCAGGAACGGCAGCAGCAGCACGGTGATCGGCTTGATGCCGATGGACGCGGTCACGAGCAGGATCCCCAGCAGGTACCGCCGGGTGGCGGCGAAGTAGACGCCGGCGACGGCGAGCCCCACCATCAGGGCGTCGTTGTGGGCACTGGCGATGAAACTGATGAGGAACAGCGGGTTGGCCACGGAGATCCAGAGCGCACGCGCACCGTTAATTCCGTGCAGTTCGGCGAGCCTGGGCACGTAAATAACGCAGAGCAGCACGCCGACGCCGGCCAGGAGGCGGAAGAGCAGCACGGACGCGTCCGGCTGTGCTCCAGTCAGTCCCACCACCGCGCGTGCCAGCCACAGGAAGTAGGGTCCATAGGGGGTCCGGTTTTCCGCCCAGGCGGGATCGGCACCCAGGGAGAACCAGTTATTGAGGGTGGAAATGCCCACCTCATAGGGGTTCTGGCCCTCCTGGACCAGCCGGCCCTGGCCGGTATAGGCGTAGACGTCCCGGGAGAAGACCGGGACGCAGAACAACAACGGCAGCGACCACGCCGAAATGGCCACCATCACGGACCGCAGCGACGACTGTCCCCAGTCCCCCAGCCGTTGGCCCAGCCGGAGCCAGGAGCGCATGAGGAGCATGGCGCCGGCCGTCAGCAGCACGGTGGAGACCGCCACGCCCCAGCCTTCGGTGCGGAGCGCAATCACTACCGGTTGGCGGATCATGGGTGACCCGTTGGCGATCCAACCCGTGCCAATGGAGCCGACGAACATCATGAGGGCGCCGATGAACCCTTCGAGGGTTGCCAGGTAGGCGCGTCCCTTGGCGGGCACGGAAACCCCGGCCGGTGTGCCCGGCCGGCTCTCCGGCATCCTGAGGTGTGACCCGCCTGCCGTCATGATCGTGTGGTCCCCTAGCTTGTTACGGCACTGCTCGCCCCAGCTTCAAAAGGCCGCCCTGCAACCCGGTCATTTTATCAGTCGTACTTACTTCCGCCCCGGGCCGCGTACGGGCAGAAACGCCACAGTTTGGCAACGGACCGGAAGTCCCCGGGGTTTGAGCACCCCGGCATCGTCGGTAGTGTTGCATGCGCAGCCGAAAGCCACTGGCGGCATTCTCTTTTCCACCCATTGTCTTTCCATGGCTTGGCTGGACCCGTGCGCATCGTGGCGCGCCGAAACGTAGCCCGCCCGCTCTCCCAGGAGAGCCAATCCCCTGGAGCCGCTCCTTGGCCGTCGCCGACCCTACCCGCCCTGTCCGGCAACCGATCACGGTCCTTACCGTCCTGCGCTCTCCGCGCCAGCTGTCCCGCGAGGTCCTGGCCGGCATGGTCACCACTTTGGCCCTGGTCCCGGAAGTCATTTCGTTCTCGATCGTCGCCGGGGTGGATCCCATGGTGAGCCTTGTCGCCTCCATCGTGCTGGCCCTGGCAATGTCGATCCTTGGCGGACGGCCCGGCGTCGTGACTGCCGCAGCCGGTTCCGTCGCCCTGGTGATCGCCCCGCTGGTTCATGAGCACGGAACGCAGTATGTCCTCCCGGCAGTGCTCCTTGCGGGCGTGATCCAGGTGGTCTTTGGCCTGGCCGGACTGGCCCGCCTGATGCGGTTCATCCCGCGATCGGTGATGATCGGGTTCGTCAACGCCCTGGGTGTGCTGATCTTCATGGCGCAGGTGCCCCATGTCCTCAATGTCCCCTGGCTCGCCTACGTGCTGTTCGCCCTGACCTTCGCGATCATTTTCATCCTTCCGCGCTTCACCAAGGTGGTCCCGTCGCCGCTGGTGGCCATCGTCGTCGTGACGGCGATCGTCATCATCGCGGGACTCTCCGTTCCGAACGTGGCGGATGAGGGCCCGCTCACGGGCAAGCTGCCGGGCATCACCCCGTTCCTTTTCCCGATTGACCTTGCCACCTTCCAGCTGGTCCTGCCCACCGCGCTGAGCGTCGCTTTCGTGGGCCTCATGGAAACGCTGCTCACGGCGAAGCTGGTCGACGACATCACCGACACCCCTTCCCATAAGGGCCGCGAATCCTGGGCCCTGGGGGTGTCGAACATCTTCGCCGGTTTCTACGGCGGCATTGCCGGGTGCGCCATGATCGGCCAAACGGTGCTCAACGTGAAGACCGGCCAGGCCCGCACCCGTATTTCGACGTTCGTGGCGGGGCTGTTCCTGCTGGCCCTGGTCACGGGGCTCAGCTCCATCATGGGGCAGATCCCCATGGTGGCCCTCGCGGCGGTCATGATGGTGGTTGCCGTCACCACCGTGGACTGGCACAGCGTCAAACCGTCCACCCTGAAGCGGATGCCCATCCCGGAGACGGTCGTCATGGGTGTCACCGTCGCCGTCGTGGTCTTCACGGGAAACCTGGCCTACGGCGTGCTGGTGGGCGTCATCCTGGCGATGGTGCTGTTCGCCCGCCGGGTGGCCCACGTCATCAGCGTTGAGCGGACCGTGGCAGGTGACGGCGAAAGCGTCCGCTACCAGGTGGTGGGGCCGCTGTTCTTCGGGAGCAGCAACGACCTGGTGGAGCATTTCGCCTACGCCGATGACCCCGCCTCGGTGACCATCGATCTCAGCCGCGCCCAGATCTGGGACGCCTCAACCGTCGCCGCCCTGGACTCCATCGAAACGAAGTACGCGGACCACGGGGCAACGGTGGCGATCGAAGGCCTTGATGAGCGCAGCACCGGGTTCCACCGCCGCCTCACCGGACATTTGGGCAGTTAATCCCCGCGCGGAAGAGGCGGAGCCGCAGGTGCGGCCCCGCCTCTATCCGGTACAGCTTCCGGGACAGCCTAGGAGAAACGCCCCGGCCGGAAGCTGGCCAGCATGGGGTGCTTCCTGCCGGTCAGGATTTCCCCGGCGAGAAGTTCGCCGGCAATGAGTCCCAGCGTGGCGCCGGAGTGGGTGAAGGCAACGAAGCAGCCGGGCACCTGGCCCAGTTCGCCCAGGACCGGTTCGCCGTCACCGGGAATCGGCTTGTAGCCCATCTTCCAGGACGCGGGCTTCAGTTCCGGGTTGCCGGCAATCAGCTTGGACGCCTCATCGGCCAGTTCCTGCACCACCTCGTCCGGGATGCTGAAGGAGCCGTCCGCGTGCTCGGTGATGCGGTCTTCGTACCAGTCGTGGTCCAGGGCGAAGGTGCCGCCCGGGTTCGGCCGGACTGCGGCGCGCGGGGTGTTCATTACGGCTGCCACATTGTGCTGCACCTGCTTGGTCACTACCAGCATGGACACGGGGGAACCATTGGGGATGCGCACGCCCAGGGATTCGACGACGGCGGGGGTTGCTGCGCCGCAGGCCACCAGGACGGCGTCGGCCGGGTAGGTCCCGCCCGCCGACGTCTCTACACCGGTGGTGCGGCCGCCCTCCACCATGACGGAGGCCTTGCCGGCGTTGAGGACCAGTTCGCCGCCCCGGGCGTGGAACTCCTCCATGAGGAATTCGATCAGGTCCGGCAGGCTGACCCAGCCTTCGCCGGGGTTGAAGATGGCGTTTTCCGGTACGGCATCCGCATCGATTCCGGGGGTGGCGGAGGCGATCCCAGCCGGGGCAAGCAGCTTGGAGTCGTAGCCGATGGACTTTTCGTAGGCGTGCCGGGCCTCGGTGGCCTCGCGCTGTCCGTCGGCGTTCCACATGAGGCCGCCGCCAAACTGCAGCCATTCCCGGTTGGGGTCTGAGGCGAAGAGCGTGCGGTAGCGGTCCACGCCGGCGACCCGCAGCTGGTGGTAGGGGGTGGACCGTTCGCCGGCAGAGTTGAGCCAGGACAATGAGCGGCCGCTCGCTTCGCTGGCCAGGCCGCGCTCGGTCAGGAGGATCACGGAGGCGCCTTCGCGGAGCAGGTGCACTGCGGTGGAAACGCCGAGGATACCGCCGCCGATGACGGCGACGCGCTTGGTGGCTGGAGCAGAGGACATGGTGTCCCTTTCTGTGAAGTTCGTGGTGGCGGACGACGCGGACGCTGCGTCGGCAGGGAGAATTTGGTGGAAGGTCAGGCCAGGGCGTGAATGCCCTCGATGACTTTCAGTACTTCGAGCGGTTCGGCGGGATCGACGGGCAGCGGCCCCTCCCCCCGCAGGGCGGCGGCCAGCTGCATGTAGAACTGCGGGTAGGAGCCGCGTTCGGCGGGAACGGGCGTGGTTGCCCCGTCCGTGCCCAGGAGCCCCCAACGCTCCTGGGGTTCCATTCCGTAAGCAGGATCCGACGGCGGCATCCCGGCGGCGAGGGCAGGTTCCTGTCCGTCCAGGCCCCACTTGGTGTAGCCGGCCTCGGAGCCGAGGACGTGGAACCGTGCCCCGGCCTGGGCAGCCATGCCGTTCATCCAAAGCCGGGTGCGGACTCCCGAGGTATGCAGCAGCGACACGAAGGCTTCGGTGTCGGCCGCGTCCGGATGCGGCCCGCGGTTGGCGGTTTCGCCGTACGTGCGCTCCACGGGACCGAAGAGCTGGATGGCCTGGTCTATCAAGTGCGCCCCGAGATCGTGGAGGATGCCGCCGCCCTCGGCCAGGGAAACCGTGTCCCGCCAGTTTCCAAAGCCTTCGGGACGCCACCATTCGAACCGTGACTCAAAACTGTTGACCTGGCCCAGGACGCCGGACGCCAGCACCTTCTGCAGGGTGAGGAAGTCCGCATCCCACCGTCGGTTCTGGAACACCGTCAGCTGCACGCCGCCGTCGGACGCCCTGCTGATCAGCTCCTCGCCCAAGGCGGAGGTTGGCACGAAGGGTTTGTCCACCACCACGTGCAGGCCGTGGGCGATCGCCGTTGCGGCCAGGCCGTAGTGCGTGCGCGGCGGCGTACCCAGGACAACCAGGTCCAGGTCCAATGCGCTGGCGAAGAGTTCGTCCGGCGTCCCCACAATCCGTGCCTGCGGGTAGAGGCGGGCCGCCTCCGCGGCGCGCTCCGGCTGGGACGTGACGATCACGTCCAGCGAGTAAGCCGGATCCGCCGCGATCAGCGGGGCGTGGAAGACCTTGCCGGAGACTCCATAGCCGACGACGGCGGTCCGGATGGGTGCTGCCGCGGGCGTTGCCATTGGGTGACGGCCCATCAGAGCACCTCCGAGAGGAAGCGCTGGAGGCGTTCGCTGCGCGGGTTGTCGAAGAGCTGGGCCGGTGTTCCGACTTCCACGACCTCGCCTTCATCCATGAAGACCACCTGGTCCGCGACTTTGCGGGCGAACCCCATTTCGTGGGTGACCACCAGCATCGTCATGCCGCGGCGTCCGAGGCCCGCCATGAGGTTCAGGACGCCTTTGACCAGTTCGGGGTCAAGGGCGCTGGTGGCCTCATCGAAGAGCATCACTTCCGGTTCCATGGCCAGGGCCCTGGCGATGGCGACGCGCTGCTGCTGGCCACCGGAGAGGTCCCGGGGGCGGTGGTCGGCGCGTTCGGCGAGCCCTACTTCGGCGAGCCGGCGGCGGGCGAGTTCCATCGCGCGGGCCTTGGGCATCCGCTTGACGCTCCAGAGGGCCAGGGCCACGTTCTCCTCGGCGGTGTGGTCCGGGAAAAGGTTGAAGTGCTGGAACACCATGCCGATGCGGGTCCGCAGGGTGTCCGGGTTGGCTGCCAGGGTGCTGTCGCCGGCCAGGAGCACGTCACCGCTCTTGGGCTCGTGCAGCCGGTTGACGCCCCGCAGCAGCGTGGACTTGCCGGAACCGGAGGGCCCGATGATGCAGGTTGTGGTGCCCGGGGCCACGGTGAGGCTGACGTTGCGAAGGACCTCGATGTCTCCGTAGGCCATGGTCATGTTGCGCAGTTCCAGGCTGGACCCGTGGAACGCCGGGGCCTCCGAAGCGGCGTGCGCGCCCGTGCGGGTGGCGGTGTTGTTGGTGGTGGGGGTAGGCGTGCTCATGTGTTGCTCCCTGCGGTGAGCGGCGAGGCCGCATCGAGTTCCGTGACTTCCTTCAGCCCGCTGGTGGGCGGTGCTGCACGGCGGCGGCCGGTACGGAACTTGTTGTCGAAGTAGTTGACCAGGTGGGTCAGCGGAACGGTGATCACCAGGTAGAGGAGGCCGGCTGCCACCAGCGGCGAAAGGTTGCCGGACAGGACGGCCGCGTCCTGTCCCACGCGGAAGAGTTCGCGTTCGGTGACCAGCAGGCCCAGGAAGTAAACCAATGAGGAGTCCTTGACGATGGCGATGAACTGGTTCACCAGCGCAGGAAGCACCCGGCGGACGCCCTGCGGCACCACCACCAGGGCCATGGACTTGGCGTAGCTCATGCCCAGGGCCCGGCAGGCCTCGCCCTGGCCCTTGTCCACGCTGAGGATGCCTGCGCGGAAGATTTCGCCGATGTAGGCGCTGGCGATCAGGCTCAGCGCGATGATGCCCAACGGGTAGGGCGAGGGGCCGAAGACCGATTGGCTGAGGCGGGCAAAACCCTGGCCGATCAGCAGGATGGTCAGGATGGCAGGCAGGCCGCGGAAGAGGTCCGTGTAGATCCGGGCCGGCACCCGCAGCCATTTGGACGGCGAGATGCCCATGACGGCCACCACCATGCCCAGGACCGTGCCAAGGACGGTGGCGGCAATGGAGATGATCAGCGTGTTCAGCAGGCCGACCGCCAGGAGTTGGGGCAGGACCTCGGCCATTGCGCCGAAGTCGAAGAAGGTTCGGATGATGGTGTTGAGCCAGTCCATGGTTGCTCTCAGACGTAGGGGGTGTAGAGGTTCCGGGCGGACCGCGTGCTGCGGCCCGCCCGGTCAGGCGGCCGAAGGCCTGTTTGCTCGGCGCTTATTTGCTCGGCACTTATTTGCTCGGCGCCGGCGACGCGGTCTGCTCGGCCTTGGGCAGGTACTGCTCGGGCATCGGGGAGCCCGGGAACCACTTCTGGTAGAGCTTCTTCCAGGTTCCGTCCTCCATGGCTGCCGCGAGCCCCTTGTTCAGGGCCTCCTTGAACGAGGTCTTCCCCTTGGCCACGGCAAAGCCGGCCGGGGCGTCGAAGGAGGGGATGTCCGCGGCGCTGACCAGGCCGTGCTGTTCCTCGTACGCCTTGGCGGCTTCGTAGTCCAGGAAGTGGGCGTCCACGCTGCCGCTGTTCACCGCGGCGATGGCGGTGTTGTTATCGGGGAAGCGCACCAGGTTGGCCGTGGTGAAGTTCTTCACCGCATAGGCCTCCTGGAGGGTTCCCTGGACCACGCCAAGCCGCTTTCCGGCCAGGCCGTCGGTGCCGGTGATCCCCGAGGTCTTGGTGGTGATGACGGTCAGGTAACCGGCCAGGTAGCCGTCCGAGAAATCAACCGTTTGCTTCCGCTTGTCGGTTATGCCGATGGCGGCAACGCCGGCGTCGAACTGTCCGTTGGCCACTGCGGCCAGGAGCCCGGAGAAGTCCTGTCCGGTGAAGACCACGTTGTCCACACCGGCCCGGTGGGCCACGTCCTTGAAGAGCTCCACGTCGAAACCGGTGAAGTTACCGGAAGCGTCGGCAAAGGTGTACGGCTTGGAGTCGCCCAGGCTGGCCACCCGGATGGTGCCGGGCTGGATCAGGCCGTAGGGGTTGTTCTCCGTGGTGGAGGCGGCCGAGGTGGAGCTGCAGCCCGAGAGTGCCAGAACCCCGGCGAGTGCTGCCGCGGCAATGCCGGCCGGGCGGAATTTCATTTTCTTCACAGCGTTTGTCCAATCGTTGGTGGGAAGGCGGTGCTGTCAGGGCCGCCGAAGAAAGTCGCCGATGCTCTTGTTGAGTCCGGTCTCACACCCTAGGATTGAGACCGGACTCACATCGATTGATAGAAATGTAGCCGAAGTCACAAGGGGCGTCAATACCCCGTCGAAAGGTGAAGATGAACGGTGAAGGAGCACGACGGCGGGACGTAACCGTTGCCGACGTCGCAAAGGCCGCGCAGGTGTCCAAGGCCCAGGCCGCCCGTGCCCTGGGAAATTACGGGGCCGTCAGCGACGAAGTGCGCGAGCGCGTCCTCGCTGCCGCGGAGGCGCTGTCCTACCGGCCGAACGAGCTTGCCCGCAGCATGAACACCGGTAAATCCCATACCATCGGCGTGGTGGTGGGCGACATCGAAAACCCGCACTTCGGGTTGGCCACCCGAGGCATCACCGACACTGCAAAGAAAGCCGGCTACAACGTCATCCTGGTCAATACCGACGAGGACCGCGCCGCCGAGGTGGATGCTGTCCGGGTCCTGTTGGACAAGCGCGTGGACGGCCTCATCGTGGCACCCGCCTCGTCCGTGGACACCGAACACCTGCAGGAGGTGCACCGGTCCGGGCGCCCCCTGGTTTTCATCGACCGCACCGCCGGGGACCTGCAGGTGGAGACCATGGCGGTGGACATGGCACGGATTTCCCGGGAGGCCACGCAGTACCTGCTTGACGCCGGGCACCGGCGCATTGCCTTCATTTCAACCCTGACCACCGAAGCGCCCTACACCGCCGGGATGACATTGGAGTCGTCGCAGATCGCCGACCGTCTTGCGGGCATGCGGCAGGCCTTCCTTGAGGCGGGGCTGGACTTTCCTGAGGACCTTGTCAGGCTGAATGCCGGTGACGCCGACTCCATCCGTGGCGTCACCCGCGAGGTGCTCCGCGGCCCGGACCAGGCCACAGCGGTGGTTGCCTCCGACGGCCTGATCGCCCTCAGTGTGGTGGAAGCCATCCAGGAGCTGGGCCTGTCCATCCCGGCCGACGTGTCATTCCTGATGTACGACGACTTCGCCTGGACCAGGCTTACAACGCCGCCCCTGACCGTCATCGCCCAGCCGGTCTACAACATGGGTGTGGCAGCGGCCAAGGCACTGATCCGCCAGATGGAGGGGCTGCCGCCGGCCGCGCCGGCACAGTTCACGGCCACCCTGGTGCGCCGGGGTTCGGTGGGCCCTCGACGCACGGACGGGCAGCCGAAGCAGGACGAGTTGGCGGCCACCCTCAACTGACAGGCGGACTTACTGCGAAGCGTCGAACCCGGCCAACAGGCGCCGGGATGCAGTCTGCATATGCGAGCTCATGGTCGCCGTCACGGCGTCGGCGTCATGCGCGGCCAGGGCCTCGTAGATCTTGGTGTGCTCCGTCAGTGCAGCTGCGGCGTGCCCTTCATCGGTAAGGGCACGGTCCACCCAGATCCGGAGCAGTGAGCGGATGCTCTGCAGAAGTTCCTGCAGCACCTGGTTGCCCGAGGCCTCCGC
>DATIMT010000260.1:0-6655 GCA_035475035.1 Arthrobacter sp. | reverse complement strand
CTCATCCTGCCCAGCGGCAGCTGGAATTCCACGGTGAGGACAACGTACCGGGGCGAACCGTTGACCGTGGTCTGCTTGAGGATCGAGTCCCTGTATCCGAAATTCAGCTCGGAGTTGGTGAAGGTCTGCACCGCGTTCCGTTCGCGGTCCCAGGTACGGACCGCCGCGATCGTCTGGGAGACCTCCGCACCGTAGGCACCCACGTTCTGGACCGGGGTGGCACCCGTTGAGCCGGGAATACCGGACAATGCTTCAATGCCGCTCCACGCGTGGCGGACGGCGTGATCCACGAGTTTGTCCCAGTTGTGGCCGGCCTGCACCACCACGGCCACCCCACCGCACGAGTCCTCGGCATTCACCGTGAACCCCTCGGAGGCGATTTTGATGACGGTGCCGGGGAACCCGTCGTCGGACACCAGGAGATTGGACCCGCCGCTGATGATCAGCACCTGTTCCCCTGCGGCGTCTGCCGAGCGGACAGCGTCGATGATGTCGGCCTCGGTGCGCGCCTCGACATAGGCGCCGGCAGGGCCGCCGACGGCGGAGGTGGTCAGGGCGGAAAGCAGCGTGGGAGTCACCCGTCAACAATACTAGGGAAACCTAGGCGGCCTTCCGGGCCACCGGGGACAGCACGAAGCTCACAGCCAGCATCACCATCACCGCAAGGAGGGAGTGCAGGATGCCCACGTGTTCGGCCAGCAGTCCCAGCAGCGGCGGCCCGCACAGGAATGCGCAGTAGCCGATGGTGGACACCACCGATACCCGGGCGGCAGCCTTGGCGGGATCGTCGGCCGCGGCGGACATGCCCACCGGGAAGCCCAGGGATGCGCCCAGGCCCCAGACGGCGAGGCCCACGTAGGCGAGCCACGGGGTGGGGGCAAAAACAAAGATTCCAAGACCAACAACGGCCATCGCGGCGCACCAGCGCATGACGGGAACCCGCCCAAACCGGTCCAGCAGCAGCGTCCCGGCGAACCGGCCAATAGTCATGAAGGTAACAAAAAGCCCGTACCCTGCTGCTCCTGCGGCATCGCTTTGCCCGTGGCCGTCCGCCAGGGCAAGGGCCACCCAGTCCCCCGCCGCACCCTCGGCCAGGGCCAGGCCCAGTACCAGGACGCCCAGCAGCAGCGTCCGGCGGTCCCGCCATGCCTGGGCGATCCTGCGCTTGTTGTCCAGCGGCGCCTCCGCCGGACTTCCGGCAGGAATCACGGGAATAGGACCCGTTGTGGGGTCCTCGAAGTTGTCCGGAGAGTAGGCCCGCTCCCCCGCCACCGGGGTAACGTCGGCGCGGAACCAGGACGCCGCCGTCGCCACTGACACGGCGACCACCACTCCTGCCGCCGCGAGGTGCCAGACCACGGGCAAGGACACCGCCGCCGCAGCGGCACCCAGGCCTGCCCCCGCCACCGTGCCCAGGCTGAACGCGCCATGGAGCCGCGGCATGATGTGCCGGCCCACCGCGCGTTCCACGGCCGCGCCTTCCACATTGGACGCAGTGTTCCAACTCCCGGTCCCCAGGCCGATGATGGCCAGGCCAATGGCAGTTGCCACGGGGTTTGCCAGCACGGTTGTGCCAAAACCGGCGGCCAGGAGGCCGGCGCCCACCATGATGCTGCCGGTGCGGATGGTCTGTTTGGACCCCAGCCGCAACACGATGAGCCCCGAGGCCGAGACGGAGGCGAATGAGCCAAGCGTCATGCACAGCAGGATGACGCCGATGTTGCCCGGGGTGAGGTCCAGCGCGTCCCGGATGGCGGGCAGCCGGGACACCCAGGAGGCGAACGCCAGGCCGCTGGCCCCGTAGGCCACCACGACGGCGTTGCGCCAATGGGTGACCTGGGCGCTGGCCGCGGTCTTGGGGGCGGAGGTCAACGGTTGCAGCTCGTTATCGCCGGGGCGCTCAGGACAGCTTGACGAGCGCCTGGGCCTTCATCAGGACCTTTTGCCCGGCGGAGACAACGGTGAGGTCGACGCGGGCGGTGCCGGCGTCGGCGTCGAGCTTTCCGATGGTGCCGCTGACCTCGATGGTGGCGCCCGGCTCGGTGGTGCCGGTGGTGTCGGCGACCAGGACGGGCTTGGTGAAGCGGGTCTGGAAATCCACGACGGCGGCCGGGTCGCCTGCCCAGTCGGTCACCAGCTGGACGGCTGCACCCATGGTGAACATACCGTGGGCGATGACGCCGGGCAGCTCCACGCCGGTGGCGAAGGCTTCATTCCAGTGGATGGGATTGAAGTCGCCGGATGCACCGGCGTACTTGACCAGGTCGGTGCGGGTGACCTCGATGGTGCGGCTGCCAATTTCCTGGCCGGCGCTGAGTTCAGTGAAGCTGGGGCTCATGGTTACTGTCCCTCTCCGCGGACCAGGATGGATGACGTGGTGGTGGTGACCGGTTCACGCGAACCACCGTCACCGACGGCAAAGATCTCCGAGCGAGTGGTGATCATGGCACCGCCGCCCATGGCCCGGACGCCGTCAACGTGCAGCTCCGCAACGAGGCGGTCCCCGGCAACGATGGGCCGGTGGTGGGTGAAGCGCTGGTCGGCGTGGACCACGCGCGAGAAGTCGATTCCGGCGTCCGGATCCTCGATGAGCTGGGCGTCGGCCCGCTGGGCGATGATGATGGCGAAGGTGGGGGGCGCTACGAGGTCCCCGTGGCCCAGGGCCTTGGCTGCGTCGACATCGAAGTGCGCAGGGTGGGTGGCCTTCACTGCGCGGGCAAACTCGCGAATCTTCTCGCGGCCGACGTCGTACACCTCTGCGGCAGGGTAGCTTCTGCCCTGCAGGTCCGGATTGATAGTCATGGGTTCCAGCCTATCGTTGGCGCAGCGGGCACAGGCTTCGCGACCCAGTGATATGATGGATTCATCATTCCATCAAGCCGCTGGGAGTCCCTCCTTTGCTGTCTTCCGCCCAAGCGCCGCTGTACGAGATCAAAGCCAACCTGTTCAAGGCCCTGGCGCATCCGGCACGCATCCGGATCCTTGAACTGCTGGCGGCAGCTCCGCAGGAAACTGCGGCCGTCAGCTATCTTCTGGCAGAGACCGGGCTTGAGGCCTCGCACCTCTCCCAGCACCTGGCCACTCTGCGCAGGCACAAAGTAGTGACCTCGGTACGCACGGCCAATGCAGTGACCTACCAACTGGCACACCCCGGAGTTTCGCAACTGCTCGCCATCGCGCGGACTTTCCTCCTGGACAGCCTGTCTGAATCGAACGAACAGCTCCGGCTGGCACAGCAGCTGCCGGCGGAGCACCTTGCCCGCGGATCAGCCCTGTGACGGCGACTTCCGCGACGACGACCGGCGGGGCCATCAAGCGGCTTACCCGGTTCCTCCCGTCCCCGCAGGACTACGGCGGCCTTGCCGCATCGTGGCGCAGCGACCTGCTGGCCGGCGTCACCGTGGGCATTGTCGCCCTGCCGCTGGCCCTGGCATTCGGGGTCAGCTCCGGGGTGGGGGCTGAGGCCGGACTTATCACGGCCATCGTGGCCGGCATGGTGGCAGCACTCATGGGCGGGTCGTCGGTGCAGGTTTCCGGCCCCACCGGCGCCATGGTGGTCGTCCTCGCACCCGTAGTGGCAGTGCACGGTCCCGGCAGCGTAGCCCTGCTCTCATTGATGGCGGGGCTGCTGGTCTGCATTATGGGATTCAGCGGGGTGGGCAGGGCCGTCGCGTTCATCCCGTGGCCGGTGGTGGAGGGTTTCACACTGGGGATCGCGGCCATTATCTTTCTCCAGCAGGTTCCGCTCGCAACGGGGACGTCCGGCGTCCCGGGACACAACACCGTTTTCGCCGCCGTTGAAGCTGCATCAGCCGCGCAGGCTCCCACGGTGCTGCTGACGCTCGCCCTCGTGGTGCTGGTCGCCGTCGTGATGGTCCTGCTGCAAAAGCTCTTCCGGGCCGTTCCCGCGAGCCTGGTCGCGGTCCTCCTGGCGACGGCGGCAGCGGAACTCCTGCAGCTGGATGTCCCGCGGATCGGCCCGCTGCCCCATTCCCTTCCCGCACCGGCAATGCCCGCCGTGGACATTGCTTCAGTGGGTAGTCTTGCCATGCCCGCCGTGGCAATCGCCGTCCTGGCCGCCATCGAATCCTTGCTCTCGGCGAGGGTGGCGGCGGGGATGGCCGGCCCGGACGGCAGGCCCACAGGACCCTACAGTCCGGATCGCGAGCTGACCGGACAGGGCCTGGCGTCCATCGCCGCCGGGCTGTTTGGCGGCATGCCCGCCACCGGAGCCATCGCCAGGACTGCCGTCAACGTGCGTTCCGGGGCCAGGACCCGGCTTGCCGCAGCCGTTCACGCCGCCGTTTTGCTGGGCATCACGTACCTGGCCTCCGGAATGGTGAGCCGCATTCCGCTTGCCGCACTGGGCGGTGTCCTGATGGTCACGGCAACACGGATGGTTTCACGGCGTACCGTGGCCGCCATCCTGCGCTCCACTCGGGCAGACGCCGCAGTCTTTGTCCTCACGGCCATCATTACCGTGGCCTTTGACCTGATTGTCGCCATCCAGATCGGTCTTGCCGCGGCGGCGCTCTTCGCGCTGCGGAAATTCGCCTCGCTGAGCGGCGTCCAGCGTGAGACGATTCCCGGGCCTTCCGCCGAGGGCGACGAGCACATAGCGGTCCTCAGGCTGGACGGAGCCATGTTCTTCGGAGCCGCCGAACGCATCCTCCAGGAGATCAGCCAGGTCAGGGACGTCCAGGTGGCGATCATCAGGCTCTCCCAGCTGCGGATGCTGGACGCGACCGGCGCCCACGCACTGGTGGAGGTCATCTCTGCGCTGGAACTGCGCGGCATCACGGTTCTGCTCAAGGGTGTACGGCCGGACCACCTGGACCTGGTCACCAACGTGGGCGTGATCCGTTCCCTGCGGCACCACAAGCACCTGTTCGAGCATCTTCCTGATGCCGTGGAGCACGCCCGCAGCCACGTCCAGCGGAACGCCGCAGCTAGCGCCTGAGGTTCTTGCGGATCGACTGGCCGCGGACCACGATTCCAACAACGTGCAGGACCAGGCCCAGCCCGATCAGCGGGAGGGAGGCCATGGCCAGCCCCTGGTTGCCGCCGGTGTTGCCGATGATGTTCAGGATGATGCCGACGGCGATCAGTCCCATGGCGCTGAAAACCAGGACTTTGTAACGGGTCGGCGCGGTGGCCCAGAATTCATTCAGCACCGTCCAAGTCTACCGAGCCCGGCTAGAAGAGGGATTCCTGCAGTGCCGGCACCGCCGAGGCGAAGTTGCCCAGGATGATGGTCCGGGCGGCCAGTTGGGACAGGTTCACCACGAACGCGGCATGCGTGCCGTCCAGCCGGGCCAGGGCATTCGACCCGCTCAGGGCGGTGACTTCAAAGCCGTGCCGCCCCTGGTCCAATGCGTGCGGGTAGGCATGGCGTTGGCCGTTCCTGTAAAGAGGATCAGCGTGCCCGGGCCGGACCCACTCTTCCTCCACAGTCTCGAAGCCGTCGACGGCGGTGCGCGCCAGGAGGGCGCGGACCGCACCGGCCGCGGCGGCGTTGATGGCCTGCAGGTCCGTGGCTGGGAGCGGCTGCAGCAGGGCGTCCGCCTTGGCTGCGGACCGCACCTGCTGCGTCAGGCCGACGTCGGCCGTCACAAGGTCCTCAAGGATCCGCACCACCCGGCCGTCCTGGGCCCTGGCAACATACCTGGCCATCGCGGCCCCTTGTTCCGCGAGCCTGTTCCACTTCCTGGGGCCGGAGGCTGTTCCCACCTTGGTGGCACCGCCGGCGAAGGTGGCAACGTACAGCCAATGTTCCTGCAACAGGTAATCCCGGAGGCCCGGAGTCACCCGGCCGCCCCGGTGGAAGTCGTGCATCAACCGGGACTCGTCCAGCACAAAGCACCGTTCGCACTGCTTTCCGCGTGCCGCAGGGGAACCTGCGGAGCAGAGGATGTGGCTGCGCGAGCTTGCCGACTGGACCCGGACGTGGCCCAGGCAAAACCTGCCGGGTTCCACCACCTCGAAGCCGAGGCGTTCGCCGGGGTGGAGGCTGAGCTGCCGGAAGTCCCCCTCCGGCGATTGGAGGCGCAAAACCGGGCTGCCGCCGTCGTCCGATGTTTTGGAGGCGTCCGCTGTTCCCAAGGCCGGCGCCCCATCCCAAAAGACCCCGTGGACCAGATAACGGGTATCGGTCACGGGGTCTCCTGAAGTGGTGGTGGGCTACAGCGCGGGCTGCACCCCAAAGGCTACCGCGAGCTTCATGATCTTTTCGGCGCGGCCCAGGCGGGGCAGGTCGGAGCCGTCACGGATGACGCGGCCGTTTGCCTCGAAGTCGTTCATGAAGTCGGTGGCCCAGGCGACGTCCGACGGCGTGGGGCTGATGACCTCGTTGATGACCGGCGTCTGGTCGATGGCCAGGCACAGCTTGCCGGTCATGCCCATCATCACGGTGATCCCGGTCTGCTCACGCAGGATCGGGTGGTTGGTGCCGACGGTGGGGCCGTCGATGGGGCCGGGCAGGTTGCCCACGCGGCTGGCGACGACGAGCTTGGCGCGGGGGTAGGCCATGGCTTCCGGGGTGGCGGCCATGCCCGTGTCGCGGCGGAAGTCGCCGGAACCGAAGGCCAGGCGGAACGCACCCTGGGCCTTGGCGATGTGGTTGGCTTCCTCGATGCCGAGGGCGGATTCCACCAGG
>DATIMT010000259.1:0-4414 GCA_035475035.1 Arthrobacter sp. | reverse complement strand
CATAAAACTGCTCCCCGAAAACCGGAACTGAATTTCTCAGTCCAACTTTCGGGGAGCAGTTCATGATCCACCGGTCCCGCCGCTGTTACGATGGCAGCCAGATCCGGCTGCCCGTCCTGAAAGGCATCAATTGACTGTTGTACCCCTGCCGCTTGAGCAGAACCACGCCGGCGACACCCTGGTCCATGGCTCCGACGGCGGGTCCGAGGTCCGGCGTTCCGTGCTGCCCGGGGGAGTGCGGGTACTGACGGAGGCGATGCCGGGCCAGCGGTCGGCCACCATCGGGTTCTGGGTCGGCGTCGGGTCCCGCGACGAGGCGCCCGGCCAGCACGGATCCACCCATTTCCTGGAGCACCTGCTGTTCAAGGGCACCAAGCGCCGCACAGCCCTGGAGATTGCATCCGCGTTTGACGAGGTCGGCGGGGAGTCCAACGCGGCCACCGCCAAGGAAAGCACGTGCTACTTCGCGCGCGTCCTGGATTCCGACCTGCCCATGGCCATCGACGTCATTGCGGACATGATTACCGGGGCCGTGCTGGATCCCGGCGAGATGGAGCAGGAACGGGACGTCATCCTGGAGGAAATCGCCATGGACAGCGATGACCCCACGGATGTCGCCCACGAGCACTTTGTCGCTGCCGTCCTTGGCAGCCACCCGCTCGGCCGCCCCATCGGCGGCACCCCGGACGCGATCAAGGCCGTGGCCCGGGACTCCGTATGGGAGCACTACCGCAGGTACTACAAACCGGAGGAACTGGTCATCACCGCCGCGGGCGGCCTGGATCACGAAGTCGTCTGCGGACTTGTGGTGGACGCCCTTGAGTCGGCGGGCTGGTCGCTGGAGTCCGACGCGGCGCCGGTGCAGCGGCGTTCCACCGATCGCGCCCTGATTACGGGAACGGCCGGCCTGCATGTGGTCAAGCGCGCCGTGGAGCAGGCGAACATCATTATGGGATGCCCCACGATCGTGGCGACCGACGAACGGCGCTACGTCATGAGTGTCCTGAATGCAGTCCTGGGCGGCGGCATGTCCTCCCGGCTGTTCCAGGAAGTCCGCGAAAAGCGCGGGCTGGTGTACTCCACCTATTCCTTTGCGTCGTCCTACGCCGACGCCGGGTACTTCGGCATGTATGCCGGGTGCACGCCCTCAAAGGTCCGGCAGGTGCTTGACCTGCTGGCTGTGGAGCTCGACAAGCTTGCCGAACACGGAATTTCAGAGGATGAACTTCGCAAGGCTGTTGGACAACTCGGGGGCGGCATTGTCCTGGCGCTGGAGGACACGGGTTCCCGGATGTCCCGGCTGGGCCGGGCTGAACTGGTGTCCGGTGAATACCAGGACATCGACGAGACCCTCCGCCTTATCAAGGCCGTCACCACGGAACAGGTCCAGGAACTGGCAGCCGAACTTGCTGCCGCACCGCGGACCGTAACTGTAGTGGGTCCGTTCGACGAGACCGAGACCTTCGGGCTGTAGGAATCCGGCGCCGCGGCCCGTTGGCGGTGCGGCGCTGAAGGGTCCATCCTGAAGTAGCAGTAATTCTTGGGAGGGACGGCGTGACAGCGAAGGAGCCAGTACCGGCGCGCGTCCATCCTGCGCTGTCCGCCCTCCTGGGACACTGGCGTGGCAGCACGGTTGTCACTGCGGGCCCCTGGGGACCGGAAAGCAGTCTAGCGGCCGAGGTCTCGTACACCGCAGTGGCGGGCGGCCTCGGGGTGGTGCAGAGCTACCACCACGCCGAGCCCGACGGCAGCCACTTCGAAGGCCACGGGATCTTTACCGTGGACCCGGTCCACAGCGATGTGCTCTGGTACTACGTTGACAGCACCGGCGTGCCGCCCGGTACCGCCGCCCGCTGCACCTGGCACGACGGTGTCCTCCACGTCGAACGGCACAGCCCGAGTGGCTGGACACGCCACTCGATCTGGGTGGAAGACGGTGTCCTGACCCACGTCACTGAGCTGCGCACAGTCGGCAAGGGCGACGGCGGCGACGCCCCTGACGCTGGCACCAACGGAAAGGCTTCGCCCTACAGGCAGTTCATGCGCTCGGAGTTCCATCAAGCCTGAACCGAGGCCAGGGCTCGTGTTAGCCTCCAGGGTCAAGCCGCGGCCTCGATGATGCGGGTTCTGGGCGCGCCGGCCAGGGCAGGGGCGTTGGCAGCGGAGCGCCACACATGCTCCTGCAGGCTCAACAGGAGTTGCTCTGCCTGGTCCAATTCTGCGAAGTCGAGCTCCACCACAATGTAGTGCGGGTCCCCGACTGGCTGGCCAATCCGGTGGGAGAGTACGCCCGAAGCCGCCCGGTTAACCGGGTCGCGGTCAAAAGCGCTCTTCCAGGTTGGGAAGTCCGTAATGGTGTGTTCGATCTGCAAGGTGTACATCGGAAAGTCTCCTTTTCCTTCCTCATATCCAAACGAAATGGGTAACACTGCCAAAAGTAGGCTGGCCGGCGTCCGCTGTGTATCCCAGAATTCTGGGTGGCCTCGTCCGATAACACGGTGGGAAGGACTGGCGCATACTGGGGGAATGAAGAGGGCCTGGGCGCTGGCCCGAAGCCTTGAACACATCCGGGTTCTTGCTGGGTCCGTCCTGGACCATCAGGCCCTGCGAAGGGCCGTGCTCACAGAAGTGGCTTCAATCGTGCCCTTCGACGCATTCGTCTGGCCCCTGTGCGACCCCCGCACAACGGTTGGCATAGCGCCGCGGGCCAGAATTCCCTGCCCGCACGAGCTGCCCACCGTCATCCGCCTCAAGTACCTCTCCCAACCGGCCCGCTGGACCGGGTTGATGACTTCTTCGGTCCCCACGCTTAGCCTCCAGCAGGCGACGCAGGGCGATCCTGCCCTCAGCCTGATGTGGAGGGGGGTCCTGAAGCGCTACGACGTTCGGGACGTACTCTCGGTCGTCTTCGCGGATAAGCACGGGTGCTGGGCGTGGCTTGATCTCTGGCGGCAGGGAGAGACGGGCCACTTCACCGAACAGGAAACCATTTACCTGGCCCAGATAGCAGCGGCACTAACGCCAGGATTGCGGCGTTCCACAGCCAGGCAATTTCGTGCAGGAGCCGCATCTGACGCCACGGTCGGGCTGGACTTGGCTGCGCGGCAGGATACTCCGGGGCTGCCGGGCCCACCTGCAGGACAGGTCCTGACCGCTGGGCCGGATACCGGGAGACAGGAATTACCGGAGCAGGCTGTCCTGACCCTGAATGAAGACCTCGCGGTGGTTGGCCGGACTGAATCGGTCAACAAGTGGCTCCATCTGTTGCAGCCCGGCCCCAGCCCGCATCACCATGTTCCGGCCGAGGTGCTGAACGTTGCTGCGCAGTTGCTCGCGAGGGAGGCCGGAGTGGACGACCACGACGCGGAGAGCAGGGTGCATATTGGCTCTGGCAGATGGGCCCTGCTGCGAGCCAACCGGATTGCCCCGGCCAATGGGGGTTCGGCACCGCCGCTGGCCGTGACCATTCAGAGCTGCATGCCTTCGGACCGGGTGGAAGTCTTTGCCCGTGCATTCAGCCTTACGCCCCGCCAAAGGGAGCTGTTGTGGTTGGCTGCTGCGGGTGCGGACACAGTAACCATGGCGGATGCCGAAGGAGTGACCCCATACACTGTCCAGGACCAGTTCAAACAGATTTTCCTGAGCTGCGGAGTCCACAGCCGCGCGGCATTAATGGCCATGGCACTTGGAACCGGCTGGCGGTCCGTCTCGCGGGCGTAACAATGTCTGCTTGGGACGGCGGCTGATGGACAACCGGCGCCTGCCAGCAGAGGGTTCAGCAGGACTTTTCACAACAGCAGCAACTGCCAGTTCATTTCTGGATCCGGCGGCAGGTGGAATGGCGTGGCGTAGAAGTCGTCCCACAGCGGATCCGCCGGCGAAAGTTCATCTGGCTCGATGAAGTGGTCACCAGGTGGCTCCTCCGGCAACTCCGGCCAATCCGGCATCTCAGTCAGTAACTGCAGGATGGCCGGTGGCCAGTGGGTGGGTTCGGGGTCTGGGTGTTCGGGGTTGTAGTGGCGGCCGGTGGGTGAGGTCCAGCCGGGTGGTTCGTTCTCTGTTGCGGAGTCGGGGATCCAGGGCCGGGCGTGTTTGAGCCGGTGGTGTTTTGGGCAGAGTTGTCCGAGGTTGCTGGCCCCTGTGGTGCCGCCGTGTTCCCAGGCGGTGAGGTGGTCGGTGTCGTTGTCGGGGGATTGGTTGTTGCAGCCGGGGAAGGTGCATTTGCCGTCCCGCATCCTGATCCATTGTTTGATGGTTTCGGTGAGCCGGTAGCGTGTGCGGCCGATCTCCAGGGGTGCCCCGTCGCGGGGATCGACCAGGACCCGGTAGAACGACTCCGCCCCGTCGGCGACGAGCCTACGTGCCATGGACGCCGGGATCGGGCCCAGGCCGTCCAACACTGCGGGCTCATCCG
>DATIMT010000258.1:0-6935 GCA_035475035.1 Arthrobacter sp. | reverse complement strand
CGGGGTGAGAACCGGCCGGCCGCAGAGAGGTCCAGCAGGGTCAGGACCAACGGGGCGAACAGGAGCAGCTGCACCAGCAGGACCGGAGCCACGGGGGTGGCGTCGCCCAGGGCATAGAGCGTGATGGGGATGCCGATGTTGTTGGCGTTGACGTAGGACCCCGCCATTGCTCCGACGGCCGTTTCGGCAAGCGGCCGCCGGAACCAGATGCGGCTGGCCGCCACGTAGAGAAGCGCGGTGACGGCTGCGGTGATCATGGCCAGCGGCACATAGGCGGAGAAGACCACCGAGAGATCTGATTTCAGCACCACCGTGAAAAGCAGCACCGGGTTGGTGATGAAGAACGCGGTACGGGTCAGTGCCGAGATGGTGGGTTCATCACCCAGCCCGCAGCGCGCGGCAATGTATCCCACGGCGATGACGACGCCGATCACCGCCAGTCCGATGAGCACACCGCCCACTCTGGTACTTCCTTCCGCTTCCGCCGCACCCTGCACGGCCACAGAGCAAAGTACTACAAGTCTCAAACTTATCGGACAAGTATGTGCTTTATGTTCAACACGGCGGTCCGGGGTACCCCTCGACATGGCGCCTCCGCGGACGGTACAGCTTAACGATGGTTACTGTCGGCTTTCACGCTTCGCACGAACAGATCAGCCCCGGCCAACTGCTTAAGGACGTCCAGCACGCGGAGGCGGCCGGTTTTGACGCTGCCATGTGCTCGGACCACATCGAGCCATGGTCCGCCCGGCAGGGCCACTCCGGCTTCGCATGGTCCTGGCTGGGCGCCGCACTTGCCACCACCACCCTGCGGTTTGGCGTGGTAACCGCACCCGGCCAGCGCTACCACCCCACCGTCATCGCCCATGCCTCCGCGACACTGGCCAGCATGTTCCCTGGCAGGTTCTGGTTCGCCCCGGGCAGTGGCGAAAACATGAACGAGCACGTAACCGGGGATGCCTGGCCGCCCAAGGACATCAGGCAGCGCCGGCTGGAGGAGTGCGTGGACGTGATCCGGCGGCTGCACCGCGGCGAAGAGGTTACCCACCGGGGCCTTGTGACCGTGGAACAGGCCCGGATCTGGGACGTCCCCGACTCCCCGCCCCCACTCATCGCACCGGCCGTCAGTGTGGATACCGCGCGCCGGGCAGCAGCCTGGGCCGACGGCCTGGTCACCGTCAACCAGCCGGCGCCAAAGCTCCGGGACATGCTGGCCGCCTACCGTGACGGCGGAGGCGAGGGCAGGGCCGTCCTGCAGGTCCACCTGTCCTGGGCCGGCAGTGAAGAGGAAGCCGCGGCCATCGCCCTGGACCAGTGGCGGACCAACACATTCGCGCCACCCATCCCCTGGGACTTGCCCACCGCGGGCCACTTCGACGCCGTCGGCGAGCACGTGCACGAGGACCAGGTCCGCAGCACCGTCAACGTATCGGCCAGCCTGGGGCAGCACGCTGAGTGGCTGGCCGGATACGCGGAGCTGGGCTTCGACGAGCTTTACCTGCACTTTGTGGGGCAGGACCAGGCCCGCTTTATCGACGCATTCGCTGCGGAGGTGCTGCCCCAGGTACGCACCACTGCCGGCACCCCCACTGCACCGCAGCTGGCCGCGGCGGCCGCCGACCCGGCGTCGGGCGCTTCAGCATGAGGATCGCCGAGACGTCGGACCTGTGGTGGAAGAACGCAGTCATCTACTGCCTGGACGTGGAGACCTTTTTTGACGACGACGGCGACGGCACCGGCGATTTCGCCGGCCTCACCCAGCGGGTGGACTACCTCGCCGCACTGGGGGTGACGTGCATCTGGCTGATGCCGTTCTACCCGTCCCCCGACCGCGACGACGGCTACGACGTCACGGACTTCTTCAGTGTGGACCCCCGGCTCGGCACCATGGGCGACCTGGTGGAGTTCATTCGCGCTGCCAGGGACCGGGGCATGCGGGTGATCGCCGACTTCGTGGTGAACCACACCTCCAACCAGCACCGGTGGTTCGTGGAGGCCCGGAAATCCACCGACAACCCGTACCGCGACTTTTACGTATGGCGGAAGGACACTCCCCCGGACACGTCCGCGGAGGTGGTGTTCCCCGGGGAGGAGAACTCGCTCTGGACCCTTGATGAGGCCACCGGCGAGTGGTACCTGCACATGTTCGCCAAGTACCAGCCGGACCTGAACGTCACCAATGCCGGTGTCCGGGACCAGATCGCCAAGGCCATGGGACTCTGGCTGGAACTGGGGCTGGATGGATTCCGGCTGGACGCCGTGCCGTTCTTCCTGGAAACCCGCGGCGCACCCAAGGACGAGGCAGCGAACATCAACCCGCACGCATACCTCTGTGCGCTGCGCAGTTTCCTGACCCGGCGCAACGGCAGCGCCGTGCTGCTGGGCGAGGTGAACCTGCCTTACAAGGAGCAGCTGGAGTATTTCGGCGGCACTGAGGGCAACGAGCTGAACATGCAGTTCGACTTTATGTCCATGCAGCACATGTACCTATCCCTCGCCAGGCAGGATGCGCGCCCGCTGGCGGAGACACTCAAGAGCCGGCCGCCGATCCACCCGGACAACCAGTGGGCCATGTTCGTGCGGAACCATGACGAACTCACCCTGGACAAGCTCAGCAACGGCGAGCGCCAGGAGGTCTTTGCCGCGTTCGGGCCGGAGAAGAACATGCAGATCTACGGCCGGGGCCTGCGGCGGAGGCTCCCACCGATGCTCGGCGGGGACCAGGACCGCCTGCGCATGGTGTATTCCCTGATGTTCTCCCTGCCCGGCACCCCGGTGCTGTTCTACGGCGAGGAGATCGGCATGGGTGAGGACCTCCGGCAGAAAAGCCGGGCCGCCGTACGCACCCCGATGCAGTGGAACAACGAGAAGAACGGCGGCTTTTCCAACGCCAAAGCATCAGAACTGGTGGCACCCCTGGTGCGGGGGGAGTACGGCCCGGACCGCGTCAGCGCGGCGGCAGCCAAGCGGGATCCGGACTCACTGTTCAACTTCATGGCCAGGCTGATCGCGCGGTACCGCGAGGCGCCGGAACTGGGCTGGGGCAAGTTCGGGGTTATAGACCAGCCAGAGCCTGCGGTATTCGCACACACCTGCAGTTCCGAGGGCGGGACGCTGGTGCTGCTGCACAACTTCAGTGAAGCCACGGTGACGGTCAGCGGAATGGTGGGGCAGCAGGACGGCCCGCGCCAGGCCTATCGGGACGCCATGCTGCTGGACCTGTTCGACGGCGGCCACGTTCCCTTGGCGTCGGATGGCGGCTTCAGCGTGGGGCTGGAGCGGTACGGGTACCGCTGGTTCCGCCTCCACCGCAAAGGCGACCGGCTGGCACCATAGCCGTACTAACCCGCAACCCGCCGTCGCGCTGTGTGAAAAGATCAACCATGCACGCAATGCAGCACTCCAGCAAGCTTGAAAATGTCCGGTACGAGCTCCGGGGCCCGGTCCTGCAGGCCGCCAAGAACATGGAGGCGGAAGGGCACCGGATCCTCAAGATGAACCTCGGGGACACAGCGCCGTTCGGCCTGGAGGCACCGGAATCCGTGGTGGTTGACATGATCCACCACCTCCGCGGGGCCCAGGGCTACAGCGATTCAAAGGGCATCTTCACGGCACGGACAGCGATCTCGCAGTATTACCAGACGCGTGGCCTGATGAACATCGGGGTCGAGGACATCGTGATCGGCAACGGTGTCAGCGAACTGATCTCCATGAGCCTTCAGGCGTTCATGGAAAACGGTGACCAAATCCTGGTCCCTGCCCCGGATTACCCCTTGTGGACCGCCGCAGTAACCCTGACCGGCGGCAAGCCGGTGCATTACCTCTGCGACGAGGCGGAGAACTGGTGGCCGGACATGGCCGACGTGGAAGCAAAGATCACCAGCCGCACCAAGGGCATCGTGATCATCAACCCGAACAACCCCACTGGCGCCGTCTACCCCCGCCACATCCTGGAACAGTTCGCGGCGCTGGCACGGAAGCACAACCTGGTCCTGTTCTCTGATGAGATCTACGAGAAGGTGCTCTACGAGGACGCAACCCATATCCACACCGCATCCGTGGCGGAGGACGTGTGCTGCCTGACGTTCAGTGGCCTGTCCAAGGCCTACCGGATGCCGGGCTACCGGGCAGGATGGGTGGCCATCACCGGACCGCTTGCCGCTACCGTCGCATACCGTGAAAGCCTTGAGCTCCTGGCCTCGCTGCGCCTGTGCGCCAACGTTCCTGCCCAGCACGCCATCCAAACCTGCCTGGGCGGCTACCAGAGCATCGAGGCGCTGGTGCAGCCCGGCGGCCGGCTGCGCGAGCAGCGGGACCTTGCCCACCAGCTCCTTACTGCCATTCCCGGCGTGACCTGCGTGCCGGCGTCGGGCGCCATGTACCTGTTCCCGCGCCTCGACCCGGACCTGTATCCCATCGCCAGTGACGAGAATTTCGTCCTGGACCTGCTGAGGGACCAAAAGATCCTGATCTCGCACGGCTCGGCGTTCAATTGGCCAGCGCCGGACCACTTCCGGTTCGTCATCCTTCCCTCAGTACTCGATATTGAGGAAGCTGTCCGCAGAATTTCCACGTTTCTTGCCGCCTACCGCAACGGCAGCGACGCATACGAGCGACAGATACGAAACCGGCGCGGCGCGAAGAACTAACCGCGCCATAACCGCGGGGAAACGGGTACGCAACATTCTCCGCCCACACTGGTTACTGCAGGCAAGAGCCGGCACCAGCTCCAGCCAGGAGGCCCCGATGTTGAAGAAAGCGACCACGCATGTAACCAGAGTCCGCGCGCTGGACCAGCTCCACCGCGGGGACGAGATCGAAGCCCGCCTCTCCGTGGGCCCGTCCTACGACGATGTGGTGATCCGCCGCGGCAGTGTGCAGGAAACGGCGCCGGGAATCGGCGTGGTGTGGATCCTGGACCGGATCACGGGGGTTCGGAAGGCAATCAATACGGACGAGTGCAGCGTCTGGCGAGTGGCATAGGGATGTGGACGTGGGGCTGCGGGCGTAGCCAGTAAGGGCTGCCCGCTGCCTTACCCAATTCCAGTCAGCCGCCGGCGACAGATTGGATCACCAGGACCTCCTGGCCCGGTAGCACTTCTGTATCCAGGCCCTGCAACCGCCGCACCTCATCGCCGTCGACGTAGATGTTGACGAACCTCCGCAGCGCGCCGGTTTCGTCCCGGAGCCGCCGGGCCAGCACCGGATAATCGGAGGCAACGGCATCAAGCAGGGCCGCCACCGTCACCGGTCCGTCAGCGGGCGCAGTCAGCACGGACTGCCCGCCGGCCAGGGGCTGCAGGACGCTGGGCAGCAGCAACGAAATCTCAGGCACTGGCCACCAGGGCCGCCCTGACGCACAGGACATCGGGCAGGTGGGAAGCCACTTCCTTGAACGTCTCCCCTTCGTCCGCACTCGCGTAGACCGTCCCGCCGCGTGTACCGAAGTACACTCCGGCCGGTTCTGCGGTGTCCACCGACGCCGCGTCCCTGAGCACGCTGTTGTACTCGTGCTCCGGGAGTCCGCTGCTGAGGCACTTCCACGTGTTGCCGGCGTCGTCCGTGCGGTGGACGGCGAGCTTTCCGTCGGGCGGGATGCGTTCGCCGTCTGCCTTCAGCGGAACCACCCAGGCGGTGCCGTCCCTGCGCGGATGGGTGAGCATCACGAAGCCGAAGTCTGCTGGCAGGCCCTCGGCGATGGAGTTCCAGCTGTCTGCGTTATCGTCCGTCCGGTAGACCCCGTGGTGGTTCTGGGCGTACAGGCGTCCTTCCACTACGGCGTCCGCGGCGATCTTGTGCACACACTGGCCGAACTCAGGGTTGGGGTCCGGCATGAAGTAGGCCGAGATGCCCTTGTTGCGGGCTTCCCAGGAGGTACCGCCGTCGAGCGAGCGGTAGACGCCACCCGTACTCATGGCGACGTGCACCGTTTCACCCGCCGGGTTCACCACGATCGAGTGGGCCGCCGCGCCGCCGTAGCCTGCTCCCCATTCACTGCGGTGCGGGTGGTCCCACAGGCCACGGTTCAGCTCGAAGTGCTCCCCGCCGTCCGTGGACTTCCAGACGGAAATCGGTTCGGCGCCCGCCCATACAACTCCGGGACGGGACTCGGCGTCGGGGTAGATCTGCCAGACCCGCTCCAGCGCTGCCCCGGTGTCCACTGGGAACTTGATGGCACCCTGCTCCGGCTCGGTCCAGGTGGCGCCGAAGTCATCGGAATGCGCAACCGTGGGTCCCCAGTGCGGACTGCGGACCCCCACCAGGATCCGGGTGCGGCCTTCCCGGGTGTCGATCCCTATACTCGGGATCTCCGCCATGAGGAAGTGCGGTCCGGTAAGGGACCACTCCTGCCTGTCGCGGCTGGTGGCCAGCCACAGGCCTTTCTTGGTCCCGATTGCCAGGACAAATGATTCTGCCGCCGTTGCCATGCGGACCATGCAACCACCGGACGGGCCGCCGCGCAACGGTTTTCAGTTTCGGCGGCTCCCCTGTTCGATCCAGGCAGCAGTGGGGCGTCAGTCCACGAACTCGGACTGCGTCTCGATGAAATCCCAGTCCGCGGCGGTCAGCACGGCGGCCGGGTTGCCCGGGTGGGGTCCGCCGGCTTCGGCGATCCCTTGGAGGACCCGGAGCGGAAGTTCCCCGGCGCGCAGATTCCCGCGCAGCCATTCCTTGCTCCCGAGATCAAGGTCCAGCCACCACATGAAAATTTCCATGACGCACCCTTTCGTCGCCTATTTCAACGTTAGGTCGGGCCGGGAACGGCTACAAGGGATTGTGCAGCCCAGCAAGTAGCAGTGTGGATTATTCGGGTACCCACAAGTAACACCGCACCTGGAAGCCCGGGAAAGACGAGTATCCCCTACTGGCGACTGTCCCAGGCCGCGCCCCTAGCCTGAAATCTCAAGCAAGCTGACCGTGCTGCTGGGGCATAC
>DATIMT010000257.1:0-1753 GCA_035475035.1 Arthrobacter sp. | reverse complement strand
CGACCACCCGTCCGAGGTTGTCGAAGTTGGCCAGGAAGTCACCGTCGAGGTTCTCGAGGTGGACCTGGACCGCGAGCGTGTCTCCCTGTCGCTCAAGGCTACGCAGGAAGATCCGTGGCAGACCTTCGCCCGCACCCACGCCCTCGGCCAGGTTGTTCCGGGTAAGGTCACCAAGCTCGTTCCGTTCGGTGCGTTCGTTCGCGTCGAAGACGGCATCGAAGGCCTGGTCCACATCTCCGAGCTCGCCGTGCGCCACGTTGAGCTGGCCGAGCAGGTTGTCTCCGTTGGCGACGAGCTGTTCGTCAAGGTCATCGACATCGACCTGGAACGCCGCCGCATCTCGCTGTCCCTCAAGCAGGCCAACGAAGGCGTCGACGCCGACAGCACCGAATTCGATCCGGCTCTCTACGGCATGGCCGCAGAGTACGACGAAGAGGGCAACTACAAGTACCCCGAGGGCTTCGATCCCGAGTCCAACGAGTGGCTTGAAGGCTACGAGAACCAGCGCGCCGCCTGGGAGCAGCAGTACGCTGACGCCCAGACCCGCTGGGAAGCCCACAAGAAGCAGGTTGCCCAGCACGCTGCCGACGACGCTGCAGCTGCAACGTCCGGTGACAGCGATTCCGGCACCACCAGCTACTCCTCGGAGCCGGCTGCTGAGTCCAACGCCGGTGCAGGCACGCTTGCATCCGACGAGGCACTTGCTGCCCTGCGCGAGAAGCTGACCGGCAACTAATTGCCACCCGCCCGGAATTTCCGGGCTGACACAACGGGCCCCCGCGAAAGCGGGGGCCCGTTGTGTTTTAACGCGGCAGAAGGCCAGCAGCTAGACATCCCGTGTTGAGGGGCTTGTTGCGGGCAGGATTAAAGGTCGACGACGGCGAGGACTGTCCCGTCGCCGTCGCTGGTCAGTGCCGCCCCGGCTGCGATGAGCAGCCGCTGGGCGCTGTGGTTGCCGGCCAGAGTACGGGCGGTGACGCGCTTCAGGCCGGCCCGGCGGGCCTCCGCAAGGACCAGGCCCAGGGCAGCACCGCCGATTCCGCGGGAACGGAAGCTCCGGCCAAGCCAAATACCGGTTTCAGCAGATGATGGGCCTGCACCGGTTTCGCGCTTGAGCCGTACGGAGCCGGCAATGTGGCAGCCGCTGAATACGGCCCAGGACTTCTCCCCGGCGGCTCCGTCCAGCCCGCCGGCTGCAGCGTGGTGGTAGCTGTAGAACCAGGCGGTGCGTTCCAGGTTCCAACCGGGCCCGCCGAGCGGGGGAGCCACCTCGTCCGGGGATGCGTCGCGCTTGGCCAGTTGGAGCAGCTGGTCCGCTACGCCTTCATCAACATCCACCAGGGCCACATCAGTTAAGGGGTTCATCCACCCATTCCGTTCCGTCGGGAGTGAGCGTGGCGGAGCCTGAAGTCAGCTGCAGGATGCGGTCACTCGCGGCAGCAATTGCGGCAGCGTGGTCAGGTACGGCAATCCGCAGCACCGTGTGCCGGTCCTGGTAACTGGTTTCCGCCATAACACTACCGGCGGCACGCAGATCGTTCTCCAGCCGCCCCGCGGCCGCATGCGGTACTGCCGCGGAACAGATACGGAACCTGCTGCGGCGCACCAGGGGGGCCAGGTCCAGGGCCGCCGAGACCGACTCAGAGTAGGCCCGGACCAGGCCGCCGGCGCCGAGAAGGACGCCGCCGAAATAGCGCACGACGACGGCACTGGCGTCACTGAGGCCGGTCACCCCGGGTGCCGTTTCCCTTTT
>DATIMT010000256.1:0-13522 GCA_035475035.1 Arthrobacter sp. | reverse complement strand
GCGCCAGTTCGGCCAGAAGGTCACCGAGGAAATGAAGAAGGACATGCTGGTGGGCATCGGCGAAAACGCCGGCGTGACCAACCTGGGGGACGGCTGGGCCGTGACCTTCAAGATCGAATCGCACAACTCGCCGTCGTTCGTGGAGCCTTACCAGGGCGCCGCAACCGGCATCGGCGGCATTGTCCGCGACATCATCTCCATGGGCGCCCGCCCCGTCGCCGTGATGGACCCGCTTCGCTTCGGCGCCATCGACCACCCCGACACCGCCCGCGTCATGCACGGCGCCGTTGCAGGCATCGGCGGCTACGGCAACTCGCTGGGCCTGCCCAACATCGGCGGCGAAATGGTGTTCGACTCCGTCTACCAGGGCAACCCGCTGGTGAACGCGCTGGCTGTTGGCGTCATGCGGCACGAGGACATCCGCCTCGCCAACGCCTCTGGCAAGGGCAACAAGGTGGTGCTGTTCGGTGCCCGCACCGGCGGCGACGGCATCGGCGGGGCGTCCGTGCTGGCCTCCGAGTCCTTCGACGACACCAAGCCGTCCAAGCGTCCCGCCGTCCAGGTGGGCGACCCCTTCGCCGAGAAGGTCCTCATCGAGTGCTGCCTTGAGCTGTTCAAGGGCTCCCTGGTGGAGGGCATCCAGGACCTCGGCGCCGCAGGCATCTCCTGCGCCACGTCAGAGCTGGCCTCCAACGGCGATGGCGGCATGCAGGTTGAGCTGACCTCAGTCCTCCTGCGCGACCCGACGCTGACCCCGGGCGAGATCCTCATGTCCGAGTCGCAGGAACGCATGATGGCCGTGGTTACGCCGGAGAACGTGGAAGCGTTCGAGGCCGTCATGGACAAGTGGGCCGTGGAGTATTCCTGGCTGGGCGAGGTGACTGACACCGGCCGGCTCATCATCACCTGGGAAGGCGAGGTGATTGTCGACGTCGATCCCCGCACCGTGGCGCACGACGGCCCGGTCTACGACCGTCCGTTCGCCCGTCCCGAGTGGCAGGATGCCGTCCAGGCTGACACCTTCACCGGCTCCGTGCAGGATGCCGGCCGCCCCGCTGCTCCGGCTGAGCTGGCGGCCGCTGTCACCGAGCTCGTGGCATCTCCGAACATGTGCTCCAAGTCCTGGATCACCAACCAGTACGACCGTTACGTGGGCGGCAACACGTCCATGGCATTCCCGGATGACGCCGGTGTGGTCCGCGTCGACGAGGAAACCGGCCTGGGCGTGGCCCTGGCCACCGACGCCAACGGCCGCTACACCTACCTGGATCCGTACCACGGTGCGCAGCTGGCGCTGGCCGAGGCCTACCGCAACGTCGCCACTGCAGGCGCCATCCCCATGGCCGTCAGCGACTGCCTGAACTTCGGCTCCCCCGAGGACCCGGACGTTATGTGGCAGCTGGCGGAGGCCATCCGAGGACTGTCCGACGCCTGCATGGTGCTGGGCATCCCGGTCACCGGCGGAAACGTCTCGCTGTACAACCAGACGGGCACCACGCCCATCCACCCGTCCCCCGTGGTGGCGGTCCTGGGCAAGCTCGACGACGTCGCCCGCCGCACGCCGTCGGGCTGGCGTGAGGACGGCCAGGCAATCTACCTGCTGGGCACCACGGCTGCCGAGCTGGATGGTTCCGAGTGGGCCAACATGCGCGGGCACCTGGGCGGCCAGCCGCCGAAGGTGGACCTCGAAGCCGAACGCGCCCTGGGTGAAATCCTGATCAACGCCTCACGCGACGGCATGATCGACGCCGCGCACGACCTCTCCGAAGGCGGGCTCGCAGCGGCCCTCGTGGAGTCCTCGCTGCGCTACGGCGTCGGTGCCCGGATCGCTTTGCAGGACGTCATGGACCGGGATGGCGTGGATCTGTTCACGGCGCTGTTCTCCGAGTCCCTGGGCCGTGCCGTGGTGGGCGTCCCGCGTTCCGAGGAAGTCCGCTTCACGGACATGTGCACCGCCCGCGGCTTCGCCCACACGCGCATCGGCGTGGTGGATGCGGCCAGCGGCAAGCTCGAGGTCAACGGCGTGGAGGGCCTGTCCCTTGACGCCCTTCGCGAAGCCCACGAGGGGACCCTGCCGAAGTACTTCGGCTGATCCTCCCCGCCCATCGATTGCTCCGTAGTTGTCGTTTTGAACACTCAGAACGACAACTACGTGGGCCCCCACCGGCGAGGACCCGGCCTGAGCTTGCGAAGGCCGCGAGCCGGTGGGGAGCAATCGTTCTTAATCGCCTTTTCGCCAGCCCGCTTGCACCAGGGCGCTGCGGACCTTTGTAACGGCCGGCTTGGCGTCATTGAGCATGTGGCGTTTGGAAATCCTGACTTCGGTCCAGCCCAGGGCTGCATAGCGCTCCGACCGGTCGATGTCCCGCACAATCTGCCCGTCTTCCCCGTGGTGTTCACCCTCGTATTCGATCCCAATTCGGTATTTGCGGTAGCTCAGGTCGGGCTCATGGTGCCGCCTGCCGGCCTCGTCGATGATGGGGACGTTCAGTTCCGGTTCAGGTAGTCCTGCCCGGACAATGGCCAACCGAAGGAGGGTCTCCTGGGGTGAGTCCGAGCCCACGCGGATGAGTTTAATGGCCTCTTTGGCTTTGCGGATTCCTCGCTTTCCTTTGTGCCGGTCGATCATCCGCTGAAGGTCGTCGATTGAGCAGAGCGGCAAATCCCGGCCGTCAAGCTCCGGCCTGGGCACCCTGACGCAGCTGTCCCCCATGGCTACAACTTCATCGACAGACAACAATTCCGCCATATCCAGCCAGGTGCGGTCCGGGGTGGTCACAAAAATGCCGTCCACCATGCTGACCTCATCCTCGTAGAGCTTCATCCGATGGACGATGACGTGCGGGCGGTCGAGGTGAGCCTCGCCTTCAGGACGGATGATGTGATGCATATCGGGATTCTCCTTTCGCAGCCGGAGAGGCAGCGAAAGCAGCTCCGCGGCGGTGAGATGCGACGCGGCGCATCGCTCGTTGACCTCGATGAAAGGCCGCACCCTGGCACTTAAGGGAAGCTCCGCCGTCGTACTTTCCTTCCGGATGCTTCTGCCAAGGCGCTCCAGGGAACCGTGCCGCCAGCGCCGTGGGGACACTCCAGCGAGCGAGGCGTCAGCAACAGTGAAGGGGCGGCCGCGGAGCTCCTCCGGCAGCGGGCGTGGGGTCTTCATCGGTCCATGATGACCGGAACCGGATAACAGCCGCAGAAGTTATCCACACCCCTCATCGATTGCTCCGTAGGTGTCGTTTTCGCGCGTCAAAACGACCAATACGGAGCAATCGATGGGGTGGGGATTAGTCCTCGCTGTGGAGCTCCCGCTGGCGGACGCTGAGCAGCTCAATCTCGGGACGGCCCGCCACGAAGCGTTCGACGGCGGCGAGCACCTCCACGAGGTGGCGGCGGTCCGCTGCCACCAGGCCGGCGCCAAGCTGCGTGCGCCGGTACTGGCTGTGGTCCCCCACCTCGGCAACGGAGATCTCGAAGCGGCGTTTCAGTTCAGCGAGGAGCGGCCTGACAACGGAGCGTTTCTCCTTCAGGCTGTGGACGTCGCCCAGGAGGATGTCGAACTCGATCCAGCCGATCCACATGAAGCGCAGTCCTGACTACTCGATGGTGAGCTCGCCCATCAAGTCCCAGCCTTCGCCGTCGAGCTGCCGGCTGATGATTTTGGGCGTTTCGACGAGGGCCTGCGGCATGTCCGTCATGGCCTTCTTGAAGTGGTCGCTGTTGACGTGCTCGCCGGCGGCGTCGTCCTTGAACGCCTCCACCAGGACGTACTCGTTGGGGTCGTCCAGGCTGCGGGACCAGTCGAACCACAGGTTGCCCGGCTCCTGCCGGGTGGCGTGGGTGAAGTCCGCAACGAGGTCAGCCCAGCGCTCCGACCACTCGGGCTTGACCTTGAATTTGACGACGATAAAGATCACTGGGCTGTTCCTTCCGCGGCGAGAGTGCGTGCCCCTTCAATGTACCGGGAAGTAACGTAGCGCTGTGCCGCGCGCGTGACCAGGCCGCCGGCGGCGTAGAACCAGTTGGCAGGCCTGCTGAAAGCACGGATCCGCAGCCACACCTCCCCTTGGCTGTTGATCTCCACTTCAAAGGACTCCTCCCCGCGGGCGGGGTGGCCCGGCAGCGTCCCGTAACCAAACCCGGCGGACTGGGGAACACCGCCCGGCGTTGGCTCACGCACCCATACCACCTGGCAGGGCGCGGGCAGGCGGAAGGGTCCGACGCCGAATCCGCTCACCACATGCGCCCCGGGCACCACCCTTGGCGAATCGGCGCGGACCCGCAGCCCGGCCCGCCGCTGCAGTTCCCAGCCAAGGATGCCATCCGCCACGCGCCGGTAGACGTCCAGCCCGCTGCCCAGGCGGGCTTCCTCGAGGACACGGTCATATCCTTCCGGCGCACTGCCCTGTTCCGTGCCTCCCACCCCCGGGTAGTCGAACCTGCCCGCTGCATGCCCCTTCTCAATCATTGCCGCCCGCCCTTTCGAGGCGTGCCCACCCCAGTTGCTGCTGCTGCTTCCGGCTCAAGCCTGACACCACCAGGTCGTACGAGTCCTCCACCATGTCACGGACCATCCCGTCGGGCAGAGAGCCGTCGAGGCGCACGCCGTTCCAATGGATCTTGTTCATGTGCCACGCTCCGGTGATCGCGGGGTGTACTGCACGCAGCTGCGCGGCCAGGGCCGGCTCACACTTCAAATTCACGTAAAAGTCGTGCTCGTCCATGGACGACAAGGCAAACAGCTTGGCCTCGTGGCGGGCTCCCCCGGCAATGCTGGCGCGGACCTTGAAGACCGAGGTCTCGGGTCCGAACGGAAAGTCCTCATAGGCTCCCGGAAACGAAAGACAGATTTTCCGCAGCGCGTTGGGGTCCATGAAGGAAGCCTATAAAGCCAACCGGCGCGGTGCTAGTCTGCGAAGATGTCACGCGACCAGGAGACAATACCTGTTCTGGATTTAAGTTCCGCACGGCAGCCCTACGGGTCTTTCAGTCCCGAGTTCATCGAGCAGTTGCGGCATGCAACGCACGAGGTCGGGTTTTTCCAAATCACCGGTTACGGCGGCCGCCCTGGTCAGGCGGAGCAGCTCCTGGACATTGTCCGGCGCTTCTTCGACCTGCCGCTTCAGGAGCGGATGAAGCTCGACAACCGCCTGTCCCCCCACTTCCGCGGCTACACCCGGATGGGCACCGAAGTGACCCAGGGCCGGGCGGACGCCCGCGAGCAGATCGACTATTCACCGGAGCGCGAATCGGTCAAGGACTATCCGGACGACCAGCCGTTCTGGCTGCTCCAGGGCCCCAACCTCTGGCCCGATGACTCTTTCCCTGAGCTGAAGCCCGCCGCCATGGAGTGGGCGGAGCTCATGTCCGAGGTGGGAATGGAGCTGCTGCGGGCCATCGCGGTCTCCCTGCAGCTGCCCGAAGACTATTTTGATGAACCATTCCGGGATACCCCGGCCTGGATGGGCAAGCTGGTGCACTACGTGGGCGGCGTGGTGGAAGAAGCCGGAGACCAGGGGGTGGGGACGCATGCGGACTACGGCTTCGTGACCCTCCTGTTGCAGGACAACGTGGGCGGCCTCGAAGTGCTCCCGCCCGGCACCAGCGAGTGGCTGCCCGTGGAGCCACTCCCGGGCGCCCTGGTCGTCAACCTTGGCGAAATGCTGGAAGTGGCCACGGAGGGATACCTTGCGGCTACCATCCACCGCGTGCAGGCTCCGCCGCCCGGCGTCGACCGTTACTCGGTACCGTTCTTCTGGTCCCCGCGCCTTGACGCCGTCATCAAACCCGTCCCGCTGGCACCAGAGCTGAAAGCTGCTGCCCGGGGCATCACGGACGATCCGTCCAACCCGCTCCTCGCGTCCTTCGGCCTGAACATGCTGAAGGGACGGATGCGCGCGCATCCGGACGTCACCGAGCGGCATTACCCCGAGTTGACGACGCGCTAGAGGTTGAACTTCCAGGCGAGCTGGGCCGGGCAGGCATTCATCACCACGTCGAGTCCCGCCGCCTTGGCGCGCTCCGCCGCCGCCTCGTCGATGACGCCCAACTGCAGCCACACTGCCTTGGCCCCCACGGCAATCGCCTGGTCAACCACGCTGCCCACCTTCTGTGAATTAACGAAGCAATCCACGACGTCGATGGGCCGCTGTTCCGCCGGAATTTCTCCGAGGGTGCGGTACCCGGTTTCGCCGTGGACAGGGTCGCCGGGCAGGTTGACCGGGATGATCTCCATGCCGAGCCTGTCGCGGATCATCAGCGACACATCGAAGGCGGACCGCCACTCGTTGGTGGTCAGGCCCACAATGGCCCAGCGGCCCTTGGTTCGCAGAAGGCGCTCGATGACTGCAGGATCGTTCGTGTGGCCCATGGGATCAGCCTACGCTTCACGGCCCGGCCAGGGGGCCGTCGAATAAACAACCAAAGTCAATGGATACGGGACCCTGTGAACGAATATTACGCGGCGCACGCGAGAGTTTGCTCTCGGGGATTCATTACGGTGTAGTGGTCTTTGACCATCCCGAGCGGCCGAGAGACCTGGATCGATGACGCCGCAGCAACCCTGGTCGCTGGACGCCCCCAATCGCCCGGCGATAGCAAGGACCCCAGCCGCGGGTACCCGGACCTGACCACTCCGGCGAGAGGCTGTCTCCGTAGGGTGCTACTGCCAGGACCGATGGAGTGATCCTATGACCGCAGTTTTGTCGCCCCTTAATGCCGGGGCGGGCCCCGCCCACGCCCCTGCCCTCCCGGTGTCCTTCCGGGGTTTGCGCCGAACGTTCGGCACCGGTTCTGCCGCCCAAACCGTCCTGCGGGACGTGACCTTCGACGTGGCTGCCGGCGAAGTCCTCGCCATTCTGGGCCCGTCCGGCTGCGGAAAGTCCACTCTCCTGCGGGCTGCCGCGGGCCTGGATTACCCGAGCGCCGGTTCCGTGGTTATTGAGGACACCCGCGTGCACGGCATTGATCCGCGGTGCGCCTTCGCCTTCCAGGAGCCCCGCTTGCTCCCCTGGCACACCCTGCAGGCCAACGTCGCGATCGGGCTGCCTGCCGGAACCAGCGCGAAAGAGGGCAAAGCCAAGGTGGCCCGGCTCCTGGAACTCGTGGGGCTCGAGAATTTCGCCAAGCACCGCCCCCGCGAGGTATCCGGCGGCATGGCGCAGCGCGCGTCACTGGCACGGGCGCTGGCCCGGAACCCTGGCGTGCTGTTGCTCGATGAGCCCTTCGGCGCCCTGGATGCCCTCACCAGGATCAAGATGCAGGACCTGCTCCTGGACGTCCACCGGGTAGAGCCCACCACCGTCCTGCTGGTCACCCATGACGTGGACGAAGCCCTCCAGCTCGCAGACCGCATCATCGTGCTCGGCCCGGATACTGCCGACCAGGGCGCAACCATCGTCAGGACCGTCGAGGTCCCCGGGAGCCGGCCGCGGGAACGCGCTTCCGCCGAGCTCGCCCTCATGCGCAGTTCGCTGCTGGAAACGCTGGGCGTCGCCGGGCACCAGACCCGCTGACAACCAACGGCGCTGACGTCCCCGCCCCACCCGCCGCAACCCAGGCCTCCTGGCCCGGAGGCCGCCGTCGGCCTTCATACCCCGACGGCGGCAGCAACCTGACCTCCCCCTGTCCCCACAGCCTCATTCCCGCTTTCAAAGGAAACCCATGCCGCACGCAATGCCCGTCACCCGCCGCTCAGTCCTTGGCGCAGCAGCCCTCGCCGCCTCCGCCGTCCTGGCACTCACCGGATGCGTTGCAGGGGAAGGTTCCTCCGGCAGTGCAGCCGCGGCCGGCAGCAGCAAGGGCGGCACCCTCAACATCGACTTCGCCACCTACAACCCGCTGAGCCTGGTCATCAAGAAGCAGGGGTGGCTGGAGGCAAGCCTCAAGGACCAGGGCGTGACCGTGAACTGGGTCCAGTCCGCAGGGTCCAACAAGGCCAACGAGGCCTTGCGCTCAGGTGCCATCGACGTCGGTTCCACCGCAGGATCCGCCGCGCTGCTGGCCCGTGCCAACGGTTCCGGGATCAAGACCATCGACATCTTCTCCCAGCCCGAGTGGGCAGCGCTGGTGGTCCCCGCCGGCTCGGACATCACGTCCGTGGCCGACCTCAAGGGCAAGTCCGTCGCCGCCACCAAGGGCACGGATCCCTACTTCTTCCTGCTGCAGTCCCTCGAGCAGGCGGGGTTGAAGCCCGGCGACGTGACGGTCCAGAACCTGCAGCACGCGGACGGCCGGACAGCCCTGGAAAACGGGTCCGTCCAGGCTTGGTCCGGACTGGATCCGATCATGGCAGGAGCTGAGCAGAAGGGCGCCAAGCTCCTGTACCGCAACCTGGACTTCAACACCTACGGCTTCCTCAACGCCACCGAATCCTTCCTGAAGAACAAGCCCGAACTGGCCCAGGCCGTGGTGAACGCCTACGAGAAGGCCCGCGCCTGGGCGGCAGAGAACCCGGACCAGACCGCCCAGATCCTGGCCGACGTCGCGGGCCTGGACCTCGCCGTGGCCAAGACCGTGGTCCTGGAGCGCAGCAACTTGGACGTCAACCCGGCTCCGGGCGACGCGCAGCGCAAAGTACTGGAGAAGATCGGGCCCACTTTCGTGGCGACCGGTGACGTCAAGACGCAAAAGCAGATCGACGACGCCGTGGGCTCCCTTCTCGATGACTCGCTGGTGAAGAAGGCTGATCCCTCAGCCATCAAGGCCTCCTGATGAGCTACCCGGGAGAGCCAAAGATCACCGGCAGCAGTGTTGCGGATCGGCGTGCTGCAGCCGCCGCCGCAACCACGGCAGACGCCGCCCAGACGGGTGCCGCCCAGGCACCCGCTCCGGCACCGGGATGGTCTCCCGCCGGAGTCCGTACCAGGAACTGGGCGCGTCTGCCCCTTGGCCTGATCATCCCCGCGGCCCTGCTGGCTGCCTGGCAGGTGGCATCCACCAGCGGGCTGTTCACCGTCGTCCAACTGCCCCCGCCGGGCATGGTGCTGGCCGCGGCCGGCGAGCTCGTGGAACGCGGCGAACTGGGCATCCACATAGCCATCTCCACCCAGCGGGTCCTGATCGGATTCCTGGTGGGCGCGGCCCTTGGCCTGGTCCTCGGCGCTACCGTGGGGCTGTCCAAACTCGCCGACGCCCTGCTGGCACCGACCATCGGCGCGCTGCGTGCCGTGCCGTCACTGGCCTGGGTGCCGCTGCTGATCCTGTGGATGAAGATCGGCGAGGACTCCAAGGTAACGCTCATCATCATCGGCGCGTTCTTCCCGGTCTTCACCACAGTGTCCCTGGCGCTGCGCCACGTGGACCGCAACCTGGTGGAAGCCGCCCGCGCCTTCGGGCTCAAGGGCGTACGGCTGCTCACCACGGTTCAGCTGCCCGCCGTCGTCCCCGCCGTCTTTTCCGGCCTCCGCCTGGCGCTTGCCCAGGCCTGGCTGTTCCTGGTGGCGGCGGAACTGATCGCCTCCTCCATGGGGCTGGGCTTCCTGTTGATCGACTCGCAGAACAACGGCCGCACGGACCGGCTGCTCCTGGCCATCGTGATGCTGGCCGTGATTGGAAAAATAACCGACGCCCTCCTGGGCCTGGCCGAAAGATGGGCGGTGAAACGATGGGCCTGAGCACCACCGAAACGCTGGACCTGAACGCAGGGGTGCACCCGGACAACGTCTCGTTCTGGGAGCAGCAGGCGCTGCGCCTCGAGTGGAACACGCCCTGGCATACCGCGCACCGCTGGGTTCCGGCGGATCCGGAGGCAGGCCGCGGCCCGGAGATCAGCTGGTTTGAAGGCGGCAGACTCAACGTGGCCGCCAACTGCGTGGACCGCCATGTCGCGGCCGGCCGCGGCGCCAAGGTGGCCCTCCACTTCGAAGGCGAGCCCGGAGACCGCCGGTCCATCACCTACGCTGAACTCCAGCGCGAAGTCTCCAAGGCGGCCAATGCACTCCTGGCCCTGGGCATCGGCAAGGGTGACCGCGTGGTCATCTACCTGCCCGTCATCCCCGAAACCGTAATCATCACCCTGGCCGTAGCCCGCATCGGCGCCATCCACTCCCTGGTGTTCGGCGGGTTCTCAGCCGAAGCACTGAAGTTCCGGGTGGAGGACACCGGGGCCAAGCTGCTGGTCACCACAGACGGGCAGTTCCGCCGCGGCGTGGCCGTTCCCGTGAAAGACAACGCCGACGCCGCCGTGGCCGGGGAGAACGCCATCGAGCACGTCCTGGTGGTCAACCGCACCACCCCGCCCAGCGACCTGGCAACCGTCCCCATGACAGAAGGCCGCGACGTGTGGTGGCACGACGTCGTCGGGAACGCCTCTGCCGTCCATGAGCCGGAACCGTTCGACGCCGAGACTCCGCTGTTCATCATGTACACCTCCGGCACCACCGGGAAGCCCAAGGGCCTGGTGCACACCTCCGGCGGTTACCTGACGCAGGCGTCGTGGAGCTTCGAGCACCTGTTCAGCAACCCCGATCCGGCGCTGCGCCACCAGGACGTCCACTGGTGCACCGCTGACCTCGCCTGGGTCACCGCGCACACCTACGAGATCTACGGGCCCCTGTCCAACGGCGTGACCCAGGTGATCTTCGAGGGCACCCCCAACACCCCGCACCCGGGCCGGCACTTCGAGATCATCGAACGCTACGGGGTCACGCAGTACTACACCGCGCCCACGCTGGTCCGTTCCCTCATGGGCTGGTTCCCGGACGGCGTCCCGGACACCTACGATCTCTCCTCGATCCGCCTGCTGGGCACTGTGGGCGAGGCCGTCAATCCGGAGGCCTGGCGCTGGCTGCGTGAAAACGTGGGCGCCGGCACCGCACCGGTGGTGGACACGTGGTGGCAGTCCGAGACCGGCGCAACAATCCTCTCCCCCGCACCGACGGACACCAGCTTCAAGCCCGGGTGCGCGGCCCGGCCGCTGCCCGGGGTCAGCACAAGGATCGTGGACGACGGCGGCAATACCGTTGCCCCGGGCGTCCAGGGGAACATCGTGGTTGACTCCCCCGGGCCCGCCGTCGCGCGCACCGTTTGGGGCAACCCGCGCCGCTACTTCGATTCCTACTGGAGCAAGTACGCGAAACAGGGCTGGTTCCTGGCCGGCGACGGCGCGAAATACGATTCCGACGGCGACATCTGGATCCTGGGCCGGGTGGACGACACCCTGAACGTTTCCGGCCACCTGCTCTCCACTATCGAAATCGAATCCGCCCTGGTCTCCCACCCGGATGTGGTGGAGGCCGGCGTGTGCCCGGTCGCGGACCCCAAGACCGGACACGCAGTTGTCGCGTTTGTCGTTCTGAAACGCGGCGTTTCCGCCGAAGTTGCCCAAGAGCTCCGCAGCCACGTCGCCAAGGAGATCGGCCCGATCGCCAAGCCCCGCGACGTCGTCGTGGTTCCCGATGTGCCGAAAACCCGCAGCGGCAAGATCATGCGCCGGCTGCTCACCCAACTGTTCGAGGGCACCGCCCTCGGCGATACCACCTCACTCCAGAACGAACCGGCGATCGCCGGCATCCAGGAAGTCCTGCGCCAGCGGGACCTAGCAAAGGAAAACTCATGACCGAGATCAGCAACGTCGCCCGCCTCTCAGAGCCGCTTAAATTCGCCTATTGGGTCCCGAATGTCTCCGGCGGCCTGGTGGTGTCCACCATCGAACAGCGCACCGGCTGGGATTTCGACTACAACAAGAAGCTCGCCCGGATCGCCGAGGAGTCAGGCTTCGAATACGCCCTGACCCAGACCCGGTATGCCGCGTCCTACGGCGCGGACAAGCAGCACGAGGCCACGTCCTTCAGCCTGGCACTGCTTGCCGCTACCGAGCGACTGAAGGTCATCGCCGCCGTCCACCCGGGCATGTGGCACCCAGGCGTGCTGGCGAAGTACATCATCACCGCCGACCACATCTCCAACGGCCGCGCCGCCGTGAACATCGTCTCCGGCTGGCTCAAGAACGAGTTCACCAACTTCGGCCTGGAATGGCTCGAGCACGACGAACGCTACGTCCGCACCGAGGAGTTCATCAAGGTCCTCCGCGGCCTGTGGACCGAGCAGGAGTACAGCCAGTCCGGCAAGTACTACAACATCACCGACTTCACCCTGAACCCGGCGCCGGTTGACGTCCCGGGCCGCGCCCACCCGGAAATCTTCTTCGGCGGAAATTCGACGGCGGCCCAGGCCACCGCGGGCCGCGTTGCGGACTGGTACTTCTCCAATGGCAAGGACCTGGAAGGCTTCAAGGACAACATCGCGGGAGTCGTGGCCGCCGCGGGCGAAACCAAGCGTGGCACCGAAGGCGCCCTGGCTGCACCAAGGTTCGGCCTCAATGGGTTCGTCATCGCCCGCGATTCGGAAAAGGAAGCACGCGAGACCCTGCGCGAGATCGTGGAGAAGGCGCATAAGCCTGCCGTCCAGGGTTTCCGGGATGCCGTGCAGGAAGCCGGCGCCTCGACCAAGGATGGCAAGGGCATGTGGGCAGACTCCACCTTCGAGGACCTGATCCAGTACAACGACGGCTTCAAGACGCAGCTGATCGGTACCCCGGAACAGATCGCCGAACGCATCGTGGAGTACAAGAAGCTCGGCGTGAACCTGTTCCTGACCTGCTACCTGCACTTCCAGGAGGAAGTGGCGGCGTTCGGCCAGGACATCCTGCCGATCGTACGCGAACTGGAGGCGGACCTGGCCCGGAAGAACGGGACGGAACTGGACCTGTCTGCTACTCCCGTTGCTCAGGCGGTGGCTGTCTGATGGCTGACCGCACATTCGGATTCCGCACCCGCGCCCTGCACGCCGGCGGCACCCCCGACGCCGAACATGGCGCCCGGGCCGTGCCCATCTACCAGACCACGTCCTTCGTCTTCAAGGACACCAACGACGCCGCCAACCTGTTCGCCCTGCAGAAGTACGGCAACATCTACTCCCGCATCGGCAACCCCACGGTGGCGGCCTTCGAGGAGCGCATCGCTTCCCTTGAAGGCGGCATCGGTGCCGTGGCGACGTCCTCCGGCATGGCCGCCGAGTTCATCACCTTCGCGGCGCTGACCCAGGCAGGGGACCACATCGTGGCAGCCTCCCAGCTCTACGGCGGCACCGTGACCCAGCTGGACGTGACCCTGCGCCGCTTCGGCGTAGACACCACGTTCGTCCCCGGCACCGACCCCGCCGACTACGCCGCGGCGGTCCGGGAGAACACGAAGGCGATCTTCGTGGAAGTGGTGGCCAACCCGTCGTCGGAGGTCCAGGATCTGGCGGCGCTGGCAAAGGTGGCGCACGACGCCGGGATCCCCCTGGTGGTCGATGCCACCTTGAGCACGCCGTACCTTGTGCGGCCCATCGAGCACGGCGCGGACATCGTGATCCACTCGGCCACCAAGTTCCTGGGCGGCCACGGCACCACGCTGGGTGGCGTGGTGGTGGAGAGCGGCCGCTTCAACTGGGGCAACGGCAAGTTCCCCACCATGACCGAGCCTGTGGCCTCCTACGGGAACGTCTCCTGGTGGGGCAACTTCGGTGAGTACGGCTTCCT
>DATIMT010000255.1:0-2794 GCA_035475035.1 Arthrobacter sp. | reverse complement strand
GCGAGCGGGGCCGACGTCGTCCAGGAGCCCATCGACCAGCCGTACGGAATCCGCGACTGCGCCTTCCGCGATCCCGCCGGAAACACGGTCCGGATCAACCAGCAGCCATAAGGTATATAACCAACCGCGTATATAACGGACGACGCCGAAGAAGGCTGCCAGGCAGCCTTCTTCGGCGCCGCTCCAGGAGAAGGGGGACACTTTGAGCACGGACATCACCACGGAGGCGGGTCCGCAATCCGGGCAGGCCGGGACCCATATCGCCGACACCCACGACCTGATCCGGGTGCAGGGTGCCCGGGAAAACAATCTCAAGGACGTCAGCCTGGAACTGCCCAAGCGGCGGCTCACGGCGTTCACGGGAGTGTCCGGCTCGGGCAAGAGCTCCCTGGTATTCGCCACCATCGCCGCCGAGTCGCAGCGGATGATCAATGAAACCTACAGCGCATTCGTGCAGGGCTTCATGCCCAGCCTGGCCCGCCCCGACGTGGACCGGCTCGAAGGGCTGACGACCGCGATCATCGTGGACCAGGAGCGGATGGGCGCCAACCCGCGGTCCACCGTGGGCACCGCCACTGATGCCAACGCCATGCTCCGGATCCTGTTCAGCCGGCTGGGCAAGCCCTACGTCGGGCCGCCCACGGCCTTCTCCTTCAACGTGCCCACCCGCAAGGCCAGCGGAATCATGAGCACCGAAAAGGGCGGCAGGGTGGAAAAAAACGTAGTCCGCCAGGTCACCTACCTGGGCGGCATGTGCCCGCGCTGCGAGGGCATGGGCAACATCAGCGACATCGACCGGACTGCACTGTATGACGATTCGAAGTCGCTGAACGAGGGCGCCCTCACGGTCCCCGGCTACTCGATGGACGGCTGGTACGGGCGCCTGTTCGAGGGCATGGGCCTGCCCATGGACAAACCGATCGCATCCTTTACCAAGAAACAGCTGGACAAGATGCTGTACGCCGAACCCACCAAGATCAAGGTGGAGGGCGTCAACCTCACGTTCGAGGGCGTCATCCCGAAGATCCAGAAATCCATGCTCTCCAAGGACGTGGAGGCCATGCAGCCGCACGTGAAGCGGTTCGTGGAGCGGGCGGTCACATTCGCCACCTGCCCGGACTGCCGCGGAACGCGGCTCACGCCGGAAGTGCTCGGCTCTCGGATCAATGGCAGGAACATCGCGGACCTGTGCGCCATGCAGATCAGCGATTTGGCCAAGTGGGTCCGCGAGCTGGACGAACCCAACGTCCGGCCGCTGCTCGCCGGGCTCCGTGACCTGCTCGACGCCTTCACCGAAATCGGCCTGGGGTACCTCTCGCTGGACCGCCCGGCCGGCACGCTTTCGGGCGGTGAGGCGCAGCGCACCAAGATGATCCGGCACCTGGGATCCTCGCTCACCGACGTCACGTACGTCTTCGATGAGCCGAGTATCGGCCTGCACCCGCACGACATCGAGCGGATGAACACGCTCCTGCTGCAGCTGCGGGACAAAGGCAACACGGTCCTGGTGGTGGAGCACAAGCCGGAGATGATCGCCATCGCCGATCACGTCGTCGACCTCGGCCCGGGCGCGGGGACCGGCGGCGGCGAGGTTGTCTATGAGGGCGACGTCGACGGGCTGCGTTCCAGCGATACCATCACCGGCCGGCACCTGGGCGACCGGGTCCGGCTCAAGGAGTCGGTTCGACCCCGCAAGGGGGCGCTGGAAGTACGGGGTGCCTCCACCAACAACCTGCGCGACATAGACGTGGACGTGCCGCTGGGCATGCTGTGCGTGGTGACGGGCGTGGCCGGGTCCGGGAAGAGTTCGCTGATCCACGGCTCGCTGGCCAGGCGGGAGGGCGTCGTCGTGATCGACCAGGGCGCCATCAAGGGTTCCCGGCGGAGCAACCCGGCCACCTATACCGGACTGCTGGAGCCCATCCGCAAGGCCTTCGCCAAGGCCAACGGCGTCAAGCCGGCGCTGTTCAGCTCCAACTCCGAGGGCGCCTGCCCCACCTGCAACGGCGCCGGCGTCATCTTCACCGAACTCGGCGTCATGGCCACCGTGGAGTCCACCTGCGAGGACTGCGAGGGCCGCCGCTTCCAGCCCGCCGTGCTGGAATACACGCTGGGCGGGCAGAACATCGCGGACGTGCTGGACATGTCCGTGGAGGCCGCGCTGGCCTATTTTGCCGAAGGCGAGGCGAAAACCCCCGCAGCGCACAAGGTCCTTGAACGCCTCGCGGACGTCGGCCTGGGCTACATCGCCCTGGGCCAGCCGCTGACCACCCTGTCCGGCGGCGAGCGCCAGCGCCTCAAGCTCGCCACCCAGATGGCCGAGGCCGGGGAGATCTATATCCTGGACGAGCCCACCGTGGGCCTGCACCTGGCCGACGTCGAACAGCTCCTGGGCCTGCTGGACCGGCTGGTTGACGCCGGCAAGTCCGTCATCGTCATCGAGCACCACCAGGCGGTCATGGCCCACGCGGATTGGATCATTGACATCGGTCCGGGAGCAGGGCACGACGGCGGCAGGATCGTTTTCGAGGGCACCCCGGCCCAGCTGGTGGCAGGGCGGGCAACACTGACGGGGCAGCACCTGTCCGCCTATGTCGGCGGTTGAGTGCTGGCATAGGCTGGTTGAACCAGGGCCCATGGCCGCAGGGTTCCCTGGCCGAGCTTGCGAGGTGAGGGAGCGGTTGGCGACCTATAGGTACGACGTCGAAATCCTGCACCTGCTCGTGTCCCCCGCGCACGCCTACTTCGGCCGGGCCCGGGACGGAGCCGCCGACGTTCCCACCACCGACGCTGC
>DATIMT010000254.1:0-4203 GCA_035475035.1 Arthrobacter sp. | reverse complement strand
TCGGGTGGCCCGGGTTGAAGTTGTCGGTGGCGTGCGTGGCGTCCGTGCCCAGCAGGTCGTCATCCAGGTACTCCGGCACCTTGCTGGCGAAGAGGGTCTGGCGCGCGTCCTGGTCGCCGCCCGGGCCGGTGAAGCCCTGCTCGTCGCCGTAGTAGACCACAGGGTTGCCGCGGGAGAAGTACATCAGCTCGTGGGCCAGCTCGTCCCGGGCCACCTTTTCGGCGTCGCTTGCGGCGGGGTTGTCCTGGGCGATGAAGCTGCCGATCCGGCCCATGTCGTGGTTTCCCAGGAACGTGGGCAGCTCATAGACGTTGGAATCGGCGTCGGTGTACCAGTCATCACCGGCGAAGAAGGCCTGCAGCGCCCCGGCGTCCTGGCTTTTGGACGCGAAATTGCGGGCGGCATCCTGGAAGGGGAAATCCAGCACTGCCTGCATGTTGTTGCGGGTGGTGAACTGCGACGTGAAGCTCTTGCTGGTATCGAAGACCTCGCCGAACATGAAGAACTCGTCCTTGCCGTGCTCCTTGGCGTAGTTGAGGACGTTGGGTCCGAATTCCTGCCAGAACTCGTTGTTGACGTGCTTCATGGTGTCGATCCGGAAACCGTCGACGCCAAAGTCGCCGATCCAGGACTTATAGATGTCCTCCATGCCGTGCACCACTGTGGGATTTTCGGTGAAGAGGTCATCCAGGCCGAAGAAGTCGCCGTATATGGAGTCCTCGCCGGTGAAGGTGGTGTCACCGCGGTTGTGGTAGAGCGTGGGGTCGTTCAGCCAGGCGGGAACTTTGAGGTTCTCCTCGCCGGGGGCCAGAACGGGCTTGTAGGGGAATGACGTGTTTGCGTCCAGCTGCGGGAAGGTTCCGGTGCCGGCATAGTCGCGGTCATCGAATGCTTCGCCGGAGGCCGTTTTGTACGGCACGGCGTCCTTTGAGACGTAGCCTTTGCGGTCGCCCTCCTGGTAGCCGATGACGTCAGCCGTGTGGTTGGTGATGATGTCGAAGTAAACCTTCATGCCGCGGCCATGGGCCTCGTCAATGAGGGCTTTGAGCTCATCATTGGTGCCCAGGTGTGGATCGATTTGGGTGAAGTCGGTGACCCAGTAGCCGTGGTAGCCCGCTGACTTGTCCTCCGGCTGGACTGCCTTGTTCTTGAAGCTGGGGGTCAACCAGATGGACGTGGTGCCCAGGCCCTGGATGTAATCGATCTTGCTGCGCAGGCCGGCCAGGTCCCCGCCGTTATAGAAGCCCTTCTTGGTGGGATCGAAGCCGGAAACCATGGGGTCAGAGCCAAGCCCGCCCTGGTCATTGGCGGTGCTGCCGTTGCTGAACCTGTCCGCCATGACGAAGTAGAAGTTCTCATCCGTCACGGGACCGCGGAGCGAATGCAGTGCGGAGGTGCTTCCCCGGCCGTTGGTGCCCGAATCCTTGGGGTCCTGATCCTTAGGGGTGGGCGCGGCATGGGCCGGGAGGACCGCAACGGACACGGCGACGGCGGCTGCCAGGAGGCCGGCCGCGGATTGGGCCGCAACGGCGCGGCCGGGGAATGGCCGACGGGTTTTGGGATTGTGTGTTCCTGCGGGCTTCGCCGGCAGGTGGGCGCGTGGGGGCGCGCCTGGAGGGGTGCGGAGTAACAAGGGGTGAGACCTTCCTGGGAAGCAGCGCTGCTGTACAGGCTTGCCGTTGACAAGGGATGCGGCAGGAGGGTTCGAAGGACAGCATGCTCTCCTGTGAACCAAGTCACAACTGTAAGCGCTTGCACTGGATTACTCCAGTGTTTAGGGAAGGTACTCCGCTGCGGGAAGTCCTAGGGCCGGCCGGCGGCTACCAGGGCGGTAGGCGACGGGGTGTTCAGGTTATGAAGCAGCGGCCCTGGGAGGCCGGTGACGGGGTCCAGCTCAAACGTGGCAATGTTGTCCGACCGTTCATGGGCCACGTGCAGCCTGCTCCCCCGGACCATGTGGTGCCGTGGCCAGTCCCCGCCGCTGTCGATGTCCTGGACGGGGATCAGCTCGCTGCCGCCCGCGGTCACTTCCAGCACGCTGATGATGTTGGAACCCCGGACGCCGGCATAGGCGAAGTTTCCCTGCCGGCCAAGGCAGATTTCAGCGGCGGAATCACCTTCCTGGCTGCCGCCGGCCGTTGCGGGCCCGCGGAATACCAGCTCGTACGTGCCGGCCTCCGGCCGGACCACGAAGACTTCCACCGAGTACTCCGACACGATGAAGACGTTGCCGCTGGGGTGCTCCACCATGTGGCGGGGCCCGCTGCCGTAGGGGAGGACCACCTCATGGTCAGCCACCAGCCCCTTGCCTGGCTCATAGTTCCAGATGCGCAGGATGTCATGGCCCAGGTCCGTGGTCATGATCCGCCCGTCACGCAGCATGAGGCTGGCGTGGGCACGGCTTTGCCTGGGGCTGCCAGGAGAAAGGCTCGCGTGGGGGTCAACCGTCGGTGCGGCGGGGAACCGCCCGGTCATGCCGCCGTCGGCATCCAGCTCGTAGAGCAGGACCTGCCCATCTCCCCAGCACGCAGCGGTGACAAACCGGCCAAGCGGGTCCACGGCCACGTGGCAGGTGGCCTCACCGGCCGGCTGCGGTGTCCCCTTCGGTTCCAAGGCAAAATCGCCCCGGCGGCGGTAGGCCTGGACTTTCTTGCGCTGCTCAGCTGCCGCATACACCACCGGCAACGTTGGGTGGACGGCAAGGAACGACGGCGACTGGGCCTCGACTGCAGTGCCCAACCATTCAAGACTCCCGTCCTGATGCTCCCGCACCGCCCCGATGCCTTGGGCGCGGCCGCCACCGTCGGGAGTGTAGGTACCGATCCATACAATGTTGCTGGCTGTGCCCGTAGTCATGGTCCCATCCTGCCAAGAGTTGGCCCCCATTCCCGCGCACCAGACCACCTATTAGCATGGGATTTCCAGCAACGGACGAAGGAGATGGGACCCATTACCGCTGTGACAGTCCCTGGTGTCCGCCGCGGATGCCGTCCGGAGAGCTTGGCCTAGCCGACATGGAGGTGCCTGTGGGCCCACCGACTGGACTGGGTGCGACGCTTCCTGAGTCACGGGCTGCCCTCGGTCCGTCGAGGTCGCCAATCTTTGAGGGAATTGTCTCGGCTCTGCGGTCCGCGGGCTGCGTTTTTGCGGAGGATGAGGCCAACCTGCTGCTTGCCGGGGCATCAAGTCCCACGGACCTTGCCCGGAATGTCCGGCGCCGGATGGAAGGCGTCCCCTTGGAACACATTCTGGGCTGGGCAGACTTTGCGGGCCTGCACATTCTGGTGGAGCCCGGCGTCTTCGTGCCGCGGCGCCGTACCGAGCTGCTGGTTAATGAAGCCGTGGCCCTGCTGCCGGCCGGCCTCGTGCCGACGCCCCCGGTTGTCGTCGACCTCTGCTGTGGGTCCGGGGCTGTGGGAGCGGCCATCATCCATCAGGCTCCGGGGGTGGAGCTGCATGCCGCCGACATCGAACCCGAGGCGATACGGTGTGCGTTGCGGAACGTTGGGCTGACGGGTGGACATGTACACCTGGGCGACCTGTTTGAGGCCCTACCGTCCGCGCTGCGCGGTCAGGTGCAGGTGCTCGTGGTCAACGCTCCGTATGTTCCCACGGAAGCCATCCGCACCATGCCGCCGGAAGCACGACTATATGAGCCCATTGCCTCCCTCGACGGCGGACCCGACGGCCTCGACTTTCACCGCCGGGTTGCCGCCGGGGCTCTTGAATGGCTGGCTCCCGGTGGTCATCTGCTCATCGAAACAAGCCAGCGGCAGGCGGCTGGCACTTCCGCAATCCTGGCAGCAAACGGCTTCCGCACCCGGACAGCCAGGTCTGAGGACCTTGACGGGACTGTGGTGCTGGGGACCGCCGAGCCAGGGGACCTCCTGCCGTAGGTAGGTTCTGATCCAGGCGGCCTTCCAGCGGTGCAGTGAAAACGCAGCAGTGCCTGGTTCTCCTCTGGGCGGGCTTTTATTCTCTGGGGTGGGGTGGCGGTGGGGGTTTGAAGTAGTGGTTTTGTTGGGGTGTTTGGCGGGGGTCGAGGTGTGTTGGGGGGATGACGGTGGGGGTGTTGTGGGTGGTGGTGATGGTCCAGGTTTCTTTGTGGATGAGGTGGTGGTGGTGGCTGCAGAGCAGGACGCCGTTGTTGGTGGTGGTGGGTCCGTTGTGTGACCAGTAGGTGATGTGGTGGGCTTCGCACCA
>DATIMT010000253.1:0-14895 GCA_035475035.1 Arthrobacter sp. | reverse complement strand
GGCTCCGCAGCTGTCCCGCGTGGTGGGCAAACATTGCGAGAGCGGCGACATAGTTGTTAGAGATGTATATCTGCCCGGGGACGTGGCAGCCGGTGATCTGCTTGCTGTACCGGGAACCGGCGCCTACTGCTGGGCCCTCTCAAGCAACTACAACTATCTGGCCCGGCCGGGCGTTGTCGCGGTGCGCGACGGATCTGCCCGGCTGATTGTCCGCGGGGAAACCGAAGAAGACCTGCTGAACCGCGATATGGGAGCCTGAATGACGGAAATGCGAACGCTGAAAGTGGCCCTGCTGGGCTGTGGCAACGTTGGGGCCCAGGTTGCGCGGATCCTTATTGAGGATGCCGACGCCCTTGCCGCCCGGACCGGCGCCCGCCTGCAGCTCAGCGGCATTGCCGTCCGCAACGTCAACGCCCCACGCGACGTGGACCTGCCGCAGGAGCTTTTCACCACCGACGCCGACACCCTGGTCAAGGATGCCGACCTGGTGATCGAACTGATGGGCGGCATCGAACCCGCCCGCACGCTGATCCTTTCAGCGCTCCGCAACGGCGCCTGCGTGGTCACCGGCAACAAGGCGCTGCTGGCCCAGGACGGCCCCACGCTCTACGAAGAGGCCGACAAAGCCCACGTCCAGCTGTCCTACGAGGCCGCCGTGGCCGGAGCCATCCCCATCCTCCGGCCCATCCGTGACAGCCTGTCGGGTGACCGGATCACCCGGGTGCTGGGCATCGTCAACGGCACGACCAACTTCATCCTTGACCAGATGGACAGCACCGGCGCCCAGTTCGCGGATGCCCTCGCCGAAGCCCAGCGCCTTGGCTACGCCGAAGCGGACCCCACGGCCGACGTCGAAGGACACGACGCCGCGGCGAAGGCCGCCATCCTTGCCTCGTTGTCCTTCCACACGCGCTTCGCCCTGGACGACGTGCACTGCGAGGGCATCACGTCCGTCAGCGCTTCGGACATCGCCGCTGCCAAGGACGCGGGCTTCGTCATCAAGCTGCTTGCCATCGCCGAGAAGCTGGTTGACGCAGAGGGCAAAGAAGGCGTGTCCGTCCGCGTCCACCCCACCCTCCTGCCGCGCGAACACCCGCTCGCCGCCGTCCGCGGCGCCTTCAACGCGGTGTTCATCGAGGCCGAAAACGCCGGCGAGCTGATGTTCTACGGCCAGGGCGCCGGCGGTACCCCCACGGCGTCCGCAGTCCTGGGCGATCTTGTGTCAGCGGCCCGCCGCCTGGTCCTGGGTGGCCCGGGACGCACCGAAACAACTACGGGCCACGTCCCCGCGCTGCCCATCGACGCCGCCACCACCAGCTACTACATTGGCCTGGACGTCGCTGACCAGCCCGGCGTGCTGGCAAGGATCGCACAGCTGTTCGCCGAGCACGGCGTTTCCATCGAAATCATGCGGCAGACCATCCACCGGGATTCGGAATCCACGGTGGAGTCGGCCGAACTGCGGATTGTCACCCACCGCGCGTCAGAGGCTGCCCTTGCAGCCACCGTCGAGGCCGTGAAGGGCCTGGACGTCATCAATTCAGTTACATCCGTTCTGCGGGTAGAAGGAGTCTAAGTGGCTCACCAATGGCGCGGCGTCATCCGCGAATACGCTGACCGTCTGCCCGTGACGGAGTCCACCAGGGTGATCACCCTGGGCGAGGGCGGCACCCCGCTGGTGCACGCGCAGAAGCTCTCCGACCTCACCGGCTCCCAGGTCTACCTGAAGGTGGAGGGGATGAACCCCACCGGCTCCTTCAAGGACCGTGGCATGACCATGGCCATGACCGCGGCGGTGGCCTCCGGCGCCAAGGCTGTTGTGTGTGCTTCCACCGGCAACACCTCCGCTTCCGCCGCCGCCTATGCAACCGCCGCCGGCCTGAAGTGCGCCGTCCTTGTCCCCGAAGGCAAGATCTCCATGGGCAAGCTCAGCCAGGCCATCGCCCACGGCGCCACCCTCCTCCAGGTGGACGGGAACTTCGACAACTGCCTGGACATTGCCCGCAAGCTGGGGGAGTCCTACCCCGTCTTCCTGGTGAACTCCGTCAACCCTGCCCGCATCCAGGGCCAGAAGACCGGCGCTTTCGAGGTGGTGGACGCCCTGGGCGACGCCCCGGACATCCACGTGCTGCCCGTGGGCAACGCCGGCAACATCACCGCCTACTGGAAGGGCTACAAGGAGTACTCGGCCCCGTTCGAATCGGAAACCGCCGGCACCCTTCCCGCCGTCTCCACCAAGACGCCCGCCATGTGGGGCTTCCAGGCTGCAGGGGCAGCACCGTTCGTAGCGGGCCACCCCATCACGGAGCCCGATACCATCGCCACTGCCATCCGTATCGGCAACCCCGCGTCCTGGGACGGGGCAGTAGGTGCCCGTGACGAGTCCGGAGGACTGATCGACGCCGTCACCGATGAGCAGATCCTGGACGCCCACCGCTGGCTGTCCTCAAAGGAAGGCGTCTTCGTGGAGCCCGGTTCCGCCGCCGGCGTGGCAGGCCTGCTCAAAAAGCACGCCGCCGGTGAAGTGCCCACCGGGAAGACCATCGTCATCACCGTCACCGGGCACGGGCTGAAGGACCCGCAGTGGGCCCTGCGCACCGAGGACGGCAGCGACGTCCAGCCCGTCAAGGTTCCGAACGACGTGGTCACGGTCGCCGCTGAGCTGGGACTGGAAGAAAAATAGCCTTGGACACCACTTCGCAGGCCGCCGTCGGACTGCACCTTATCGAGGCCGGCCAGCGCGTGACTGTACGCGTTCCGGCTACCAGTGCCAACTTGGGGCCCGGCTACGACAGCCTGGGGCTCGCACTGGCCCTGCATGACACCCTGACCGTGGAAAGCCTCGACACGGACGAACTCGTGTTCGAGCTCCGCGGCGAGGGTGCGGACACCCTGCCGCGCGATGCAAGCCACCTGGTGGTCCGCGCCATGGACACAGCCTTCGAACGGCTGGGCTGCCGCCACGCCGGCCTGAGGGTGGTGGCCGAAAACGTCAACCCGCATGGCCGGGGCCTGGGTTCTTCAGCATCTGCCGTGGTGGCCGCGGTTTCGGCGGCCAACGCAATGGTGCCGGCCGAAAACCAGCGCGGCAAGGACTGGATCCTCCAGCTGACCAGCGAACTGGAGGGCCACCCGGACAACGTGGCACCCGCGATTTTCGGCGGCCTGGCGCTGTCATGGCAGGACAGTGAACAGTACAGCAGCACCAGCGCCACTGTGGCCGGGTCCGTCATCCCCATCGTGGCGGTACCGGACTTCGAACTGTCCACCGAAGCGGCCCGCGCACTGCTGCCGGCCTCCGTGGGACACCACGCGGCGGCCATGAATTCCGGCCGCGCGGCACTGCTGATCCATGCGCTGACGCAGAAGCCTGAATTCCTGCTGCCGGCTACCGAGGATTACCTGCACCAGAGCTACCGTGCGGATGCCATGCGGCCCAGTGCCGCGCTGATCGGGGCACTCCGTAAATCGGGCTACGCGGCGGTGGTTTCCGGGGCTGGGCCCACCGTATTGGTGCTGGCGAACGGCGAAGAGCAGGCGGGCAACGCCCTTGCGTTCATCAAGGCCTACACGGCGGAGAACACGCCGGACATCGGCTGGCGCGTGCTGAAGCTGGCAGTGGACGTTGAAGGTGCTAAGGTTGAACTGCACCGGCGGTAATTCCGCCTATCTGATCTGCTGCTGCATTCAGTTGCTACTTGATCTACGACTGTGAATGTATTCCGGTGCCGCCTGCTTGGTCTGTCGCAGGAATTTGCAGCATCCAACTGCCCCTGAACCGTCAGCCCGGCGTTGTGCCATGGGCGCAGCGCAAGGTGAATCAGTATCCGGCCCTGCTGGCCGATATCCAACCGGCAAGGCCGAAATCCCGGCTGCAGATCTGAACTGCAGCCCAGATCAAATCATCGCGCCCAGCTCCCAGTCTGGACGCCGTCGAGGGGGAAGGATCCTTCGTGACCGAAACCACTGAGCTGTCGCCAGCTGTGGAACACACAACTTCTGCTGCCGAATCAACGGCCGCACCCGCCAAGAGCAGTGGCCTCGCCGGCCTGAAGCTCGCCCAGCTGCAGGCCCTCGCCAGCCAGCTCGGTATCTCCGGCGGTTCCCGCATGCGCAAGGGGGACCTGGTCTCGGCCATTTCCGCCCACCGTGCAGGAACCTTCACCACCAAGGCCCCCGCAAAGGCAGCGGTAAAGGCTCCGGAAACCACCCCGGCCCCGGCCGCAGCTGCACCGGCGGCCGCTTCGGAGGCCCCTGCCGCCGAAGCTCCCGCCGCTGAAGGCACCCGTGCCCGCGGACGTGGCCGCAGCCGCCGCGCCGTCAGTGACGGCGTCGTTGCCCCGGCAACCGAAACTCCCGTTGTGGAAACCTCCGCCGCGCCTGCCGCCGCACCCGTCGAGGCGCCGTCGGCAGCCCCCGCGGAAAGCGCGGAGGCGACGGAAGGTGCCACCGAGCGCCGCCAGCCGCGCACCCGCAACCGCCGCCGCAGCGAAGCCGCCGCGGCAGCCGTCCAGGAAGCTCCGGTGGAAGCCCCGGCAGAGCAGCCTGCCGCGGAACAGCGGGCGGGCGAGCAGCGGACCGAAGCCCCCGCAGCCGAAACGGCCGACGCCGGCCAGCGCACCGAACGCCGTGAAGGCGGCCGCACCCGCGGACGCGACAACACGTCCCGCGATTCCGACGGCGGCCGCGACAACAGCGGCAGCCGTGAAGCGGGCCAGCGTGAAGGCAGCCGGGACAACCGCGACACCCGCGATAGCGACGACACCGACGGCGGAAGCCGCCGAAACCGCCGCAACCGCCGCGACCGGAACGACCGCAACGACCGCTCCGGCGGCCAGGACCGGGACAACTCGCGCAACGACCGCTTCCGCGACCGCAACGACCGCCGCCGCGGCCGCAACCAGGGTCCGGACGTGGACGACGTCGAGGTCACCGAAGACGACGTGCTGCTGCCTGTCGCCGGCATCCTGGACGTCCTGGAAAACTACGCGTTCATCCGCACCTCCGGCTACCTGCCCGGCCCCAACGACGTCTACGTCTCCCTGGCCCAGGTCAAGAAGTACAACCTGCGCAAGGGCGACGCCGTTGTGGGCGCCATCCGTGCACCCCGCGAAGGCGAAGACCGCAGCCAGCAGTCCACCCGCCAGAAGTTCAACGCCCTGGTCCGCGTGACATCAGTCAACGGCAAGACCCCGGAAGAGCTCAAGGACCGCGTCGAGTTCGCCAAACTCGTCCCGCTGTACCCGTCCGAGCGCCTCCGCCTGGAGACCGATCCCAAGAAGATCGGCCCCCGCGTCATCGACCTCGTGGCCCCCATCGGCAAGGGCCAGCGCGGCCTGATCGTCTCCCCGCCGAAGGCCGGCAAGACGCTCATCCTGCAGTCCATCGCCAACGCGATCACCACCAACAACCCTGAGGTCCACCTCATGATGGTGCTGGTTGACGAACGCCCCGAAGAAGTCACGGACATGCAGCGCACCGTCAAGGGCGAGGTCATTGCCTCCACCTTCGACCGCCCCGCCGACGACCACACCACCGTGGCCGAACTCTCCATCGAACGCGCCAAGCGGCTGGTGGAAATGGGCATGGACGTGGTGGTCCTGCTGGACTCCATGACCCGCCTGGGCCGCGCCTACAACCTGGCAGCACCGGCCTCCGGCCGCATCCTGTCCGGTGGTGTGGACTCCGCAGCCCTCTACCCACCCAAGCGTTTCTTCGGTGCCGCCCGCAACATCGAAAACGGCGGCTCGCTCACCATCCTGGCCACCGCGCTCGTGGAGACCGGATCCAAGATGGACGAGGTCATTTTCGAAGAGTTCAAGGGCACCGGCAACATGGAGCTCCGCCTGTCCCGCCAGCTGGCCGACAAGCGCATCTTCCCCGCCGTCGACGTCAACGCCTCCGGCACCCGCCGCGAGGAAAACCTGCTTTCCCCCGAAGAAGTCAAGATCATGTGGAAGCTGCGCCGCGTCCTCTCCGGACTCGAGACCCAGCAGAGCCTTGAACTGCTCACGAACAAGATCCGGGAAACCCAAAGCAACGTCGAGTTCCTCATGCAGGTCCAGAAGACGACGCTTGGCGCGAAGTCGGATAACGACAAGTAGCTGAGCTCACCGCTCAAAATATGCCGGCCCCGCCCCTACGCCGGGTGGCTTGCGATCTACGATCCCAAGCCACCCGGCTCCGGCAGGCCAGAAGCCACTCCCTGGCCGGCATATTTTGAGCGGTTAGTCGTTAAGTCACCTTGTGGCATTACTAGACTTGTCCAAGTCGAAAGAGGTTTATAGATGTTTGAGTCCGTACAGGGCCTGCTTGATGAGCATGATGCTATCCAGGCGCAGCTGGGGGATCCCGCTGTTTATGCTGACCAGCGGCTTGCACGCAAGCTCGGGCGGCGGTCGGCTCAGCTCAATGGCATTGTCGAGGCCTACCACAAGTGGGAAAGCATCAGTGATGACCTCGCGGCGGCCAAGGAAATGGCCGGCGAGGATCCCGAGTTCGCTGCCGAGGTGCCGGAATTGGAGGCCGCCCTGGAGACTGCTGCCGCCAAGTTGCGGCGGCTGCTCATTCCACGCGACCCTGATGATGCCCGCAATGTGATCCTTGAGGTCAAAGGCGGCGAAGGTGGCGACGAGGCTGCGCTCTTCGCCGGCGACCTGCTGCGCATGTACACCCGGTACGCCGAGTCACGTGGCTGGAAGACCGAAATCATCTCCGCCACCGAATCTGACCTCGGCGGCTACAAGGACGTCCAGGTGGCCGTCAAGGGCAACTCCAACGATCCCGCCGAGGGCGTTTATGCCCGCCTCAAGTTCGAAGGCGGCGTGCACCGCGTCCAGCGCGTTCCCGTGACCGAATCCCAGGGCCGCATCCACACCTCTGCTGCCGGCGTCCTGGTCTTGCCCGAAGTTGATGAGCCTGAAGAGCTCGAAATCAACCAGAACGACCTCAAGATCGACGTGTACCGGTCCTCCGGTCCCGGCGGGCAGTCGGTCAACACCACCGACTCCGCCGTCCGCATCACGCACCTTCCCACGGGCATCGTGGTGGCCATGCAGAACGAGAAGTCCCAGCTGCAGAACCGCGAGGCCGGCATGCGCGTGCTGCGTGCCCGCATCCTGGCGCACCAGCAGGAGCAGATCGACGCCGAAAACTCGGCCCAGCGCAAGTCGCAGATCCGCACCATGGACCGCTCGGAGCGCATCCGCACCTACAATTACCCGGAAAACCGGATCGCCGACCACCGCACGGGGTACAAGGCCTACAACCTGGACCAGGTCATGAACGGGGACCTCGAACCCGTCATCCAGTCCGCGATCGAGATGGACGAGCAGGCGCGGCTGGACGCCATCGGCGACTGACCGGGAGCTTCCCATGACCGAGCCCACCAACGTGGCGCCTGCCCAGTCGCTGGCCGCAGCGGTCCGCGAGGCCGCGGCCGTCCTCGCGGAGGCCGGCGTCCCCAGTCCCCGGGCCGACGCGGAACTGCTGGCGGACCACCTCCTGAACGTCGGGCTGGGGCGCCTGCGCTCCCTGATGCTGGGCGATACGCCCGCCCCCCAGGGATACGCCGAGCTTGTCGCCGAACGTGCCCGCCGTATCCCGCTGCAGCACATTACCGGGGTTGCCTACTTCCGCTACCTGGAACTGGCCGTGGGGCCCGGGGTGTTCATCCCGCGGCCGGAAACCGAATCCGTGGTCCAGCTGGCCATCGACCACGTCAGGCAGATGCGCCACCCCAGGATCGTCGACCTGGGCACCGGCTCCGGAGCCATCGCGGGTTCCATCGCCCACGAAGTGCCGGGCGCCGAGGTGCACGCCGTCGAATTCAGCCCCTTCGCACACGCCTGGGCGGCGAAGAACCTTGTCCCGCTGGGCGTCAACCTCGTCCTGGGGGACCTGCGCAACGCCTTTCCGGAGCTCAACGGCACAGTCGACGTCGTGGTTTCCAATCCGCCCTACATACCCGCCGAAGCCATCCCCAACGAACCCGAAGTAGCCCTGCACGATCCCCCGGAGGCTTTGTACGGTGGGGGAGCGGACGGCATGGAACTACCGACGGCGGCAGCGGCGTCGGCTGCGAGGCTGCTGCGGCGCGGGGGCTACTTCGTGATGGAACATGCCGAGGTCCAGTCCGGTTGGATCGCGGCAATGCTTGCCAGGACCGGCTCCTGGACAGCCATCACAACGCACCATGACCTCAACGGCAAGGAGCGCGCCACCAGTGCCGTGCTCGCAGACCAGGCCACACCGAATGAAAGAATGGGCCAGTGACCACAACATTTGACTGCACCATTGATGACGAACGCGCACGGGGCCTGGAGCACGCCCAGCGTGCCATCAGCGAAAAAAAGTGCGTCGTGCTCCCCACAGACACTGTGTACGGGATCGGCGCGGACGCGTTCTCGCCGCAGGCCGTCACCATGCTGCTGGTATCGAAGGGACGCAGCCGCACCATGCCGCCGCCCGTCCTGATTCCGCGCATCAACGCACTGGACGGCCTGGCCACCGAGGTTTCCGCGGACGCCCGCAAGCTGGCAGAGGCCTTCTGGCCCGGCGGACTCACGCTGATCCTGCACGCCCAGCCGTCGCTGGACTGGGACCTGGGCGAAACCAAGGGGACCGTGGCGCTGCGGATGCCCGCCGACGAAGTTGCCCTGGAACTGCTGACGCTGACCGGCCCGCTCGCCGTCTCCTCGGCCAACCGTACCGGCCAGGCTCCGGCGCAGACTGCGGCAGCGGCACGGGAACAGCTGGCGGATTCGGTCGAAGTGTACCTGGAAGGCGGCCCGCGCCCGCTGGAGGGTGAAGCCGGGGTGCCGTCCACCATCGTGGATGCCACCGGCCCCATTCTGCGCGTGGTGCGCAACGGCGCAGTAAGCCTGGACCGGTTGCGCGAGCATGTCCCGGGCGTCCTGGGACTGGGCGAAATCCCCATGGCCGAGGTGGAACCGGAGGCCGTGGAGCCAGTGGCGGAACCGGAAGCACCCGCGGCTGAGGCCGGAACCGGCAGCAGCGCCGTCAGCAATGCCGACAACGTCTCCGGGAACTGACATGCAGCCCAAAGTGGCCGTCGCGGCCGTGACTTTCGACCGCCACGAGGAACTGGCCCTGCTCCTGAAGGGCCTGGCCGCGCAGACCGCCCCGATCCATTCGATCGCCTTGGTGGACTCCGGCACTGTCCCGGCCACCGACGTCGTCAATGCCGGGGGAGCGCAGAACATCAATTACCTCCGCTCCGAAGCCAACCTCGGCGGCGCCGGCGGGTTCGCGTACGCCATCCTGGCCGCTATGGCCAGCGGGGCCGAATGGATCTGGATGATGGACGACGACGGCCACCCCGAGGACGCCAGCTGCCTGGCTGAACTGCTCCGGACTGCAGAGGAGCACCAGCTGGACATCATCAGTCCACTGGTGGCCGCCACGGCTGACCCCAACCGGCTGTCCTTCAATTTCCGCATCAATGGGCTGCTCACCAATGACCGGTCCCGGTTGGCGCCCATGGGCTACCTTCCGGACATGGTGCACTTCTTCAACGGTGCGCTGATCCGGACCGAGGTCTTCTACAGGATCGGCATTCCGGACGTGAAGTTCTTCATCCGCGGGGATGAGGTGGACTTCCTGTCCCGGGTGAAAAAGGCCGGGCTGAAGTACGGCACCCTCGCCACCGTCGCGGTGCAGCACCCCGCCACGTGGACGGAGATGAAACCGGTGTTTGGAGGATTCATTACCCCCGTCATTCCGGAGGGCGAGTTCAAGCGCTACTGCTACTTCCGCAACCGAGGCTACCTGACCCGCAAGTACCGGAACCTGCGCTGGTTCAGCGCGGACATTGTTGGCTTCCCCTATTACTTCCTGAAGACCGGTGACCTCAAGGGCCTGTCGCACTGGTTCAAGGCCTACTCAACCGGCTTCCGCGGCAAGGGCTTCGGCTCGCCCGCGGAACTGATGTCCGCCAACAGCTAGGCCGCCGTGGAAAACCTGTACGCCGTCGTCGTCACCTACAACCGCGCCGATTTCCTGCGCAACCTGCTGGGCTCCTTTGCCCGGCTGGACACTGCGCCGGCGCGGATCCTGGTGGTGGACAACGCCAGCAGCGACCACACGCCGGACGTTGTTGCCCAGGCCATCGCTGCCGGTGGTCCGCCCATCCAGTACGAGCGGCTCGACCGGAACGCAGGCGGGGCCGGCGGCTTCTCCCGGGGCGTGGAACTGGCGCTGGAAGCCGGCGCCGAATGGCTGTGGCTGATGGACGACGACGTCGAAGTGCTTCCCGGCGCCGTGGACGCCCTGGACAAATTCACACCGGACTACTCCTGCATGATCGGCCGCCGGTACGACGCCAACGGCAAACCGTTCTTCTGGCAGCATCACTTCGTCGAAAGGCTCGGGGTTTTCCTCCCCGTCTCACGCGATGTGTTCCGGCATTCAGATGTGTTCCGCACCAACGTGGGAAACTTCGAAGGCATGCTCATCAACGCTTCAGTGGCCCGGGCCATCGGCCTGCCCGATCCGCGCTTTTTCATCACCTGGGATGACCTCATCTACGGCTGGCTCGCCGCGCAACGCACCCCAGTGGTCTACGTCAACGCCTTTGTCATCAAGAAGGTCCGGGCCCAGCGGCAAGTGGACCTGGGTCTGCGCCACCTCAACGATTCCTCCGACCTGAGCCGCCGCTACGTGATGCGCAACCGCGGACACGTGGCCCACTACCTGCGGGCCTACGGCAAGTACAACCGGGCCGGTTTCGCGGTGGGGACCGCGCTGACCTTCCTCAAGGAACTTGTCCGGCTGATCCTTGTCGAGCGGACTGTCAAAGGTGCGGATGCGCTGTGGCAGGGCTGGCGTGAATCGCGCAGCATCCTCGCCGACACGGGATGGAAACCTATGCCTTCGCTGCCCGTGCATCCGGGAAGCGCAAGCCAAAGAGATTAGTATCGTTCTAGGCCCCGCCGACGTCCGACAGTTCTTACGGCGGGGATTTTGAAACAGGCGCCTGGCCGCCGTGGTATTGGAAGTCGGTTGCATCTTCTGTTGAGTACGAAACCTGAAACCCGCGCACCTGCCGCAGCAGGGGACGGTAAACCCGCCCTCTGGATCTGGATGCAGCTCTTCCTCGACTCCATGTCGTGGGTGGTGGCCATCGTCCTGGCGTTGTTGCTGCGCTACGAGATGGGCATCCGCGTCGAGCAGTTCGCGGGTGCATTTGCCATCGCCGCCATCGCCGTTGTCGTCCAGATCCTGGCGGGATACTCGCTCGCCCTGTACCGGGGCCGCTATCCGTTCGGCAGTTTCCAGGAGGCCAGGGCCCTGGTCTTCGTCACAGTCATCGTGGCCGCCTCCATCACCGCCAGCCTGCTGGTGCTCTATGAAGCCATCAACATCGGCCGAAGCGTCGGCCTGATTGCCTTCCCCTTCGCGTGCCTGTTCATGTGCGCCGCCCGCTACGCCAAGCGCCTCTACGTGGAAAGCAAGACCCGGCCCGGGGACGGGGCGCAGAACACCTTGGTCTACGGCGCAGGGTTCCTTGGCAACTCCCTGGTGACCCGGATGCTGCAGGATCCGGACTCGCCCTACTTTCCCGTGGGCCTGGTCGACGACGACCCCGCCAAGAAGCACCTCCGCCTTTCCGGCGTACAGGTCCAAGGCCGCGGCGACGATCTTCCCGCCATCATCCGACGCACCCGGGCGACCGTCCTGGTAGTGGCCTTCGCCAACGTCGAGGCCGGCCTGGTGCGTCGCATCTCTGATGCCGTGGCCGGGCTCAACGTCCGCGTGCTGGTCCTGCCGCCACTGCGGGACATGCTCGGCAGCGGCGCGCCCGCCGGTTTTTCCGACTTCCGTGATGTGGCGGTTGAAGACCTGATTGGCCGGCGCCCCGTCGACATCAAAGTCGACGAAATTGCCGGCTACATCAAGGGCAAACGGGTGCTCGTGACCGGCGCCGGCGGATCCATCGGTTCGGAACTCTGCCGGCAGATCGTACAGTTCAAACCTGCCGAACTGATCATGCTGGACCACGATGAGACGGGCCTGCAGCAAACACAGATTTCCATCACCGGCCGCGGACTGCTGGCCGGCAGGGACACGGTCCTGGCCAACATCCGGGACGGCGATGCCCTGCAGGAAATTTTCGCTGACCGGAAACCTGAAGTGGTGTTCCATGCCGCAGCCCTGAAGCACGCCCCCTTGCTCCAGCAGTATCCTGTGGAGGCCTGGAAAACGAACGTCTGCGGCACCTTGAATGTCCTGCGCGCTGCCCGGCACGCCGGAGTGTCGCACTTTGTGAACATCTCCACCGACAAGGCCGCGAACCCCACCACCGCCCTTGGCCACTCCAAGCGCGTTGCCGAGAAGCTGACGGCCTGGATGGCGGGCCAGACCGGCCGCAAGTTCGTCTCGGTCCGCTTCGGCAACGTCATGGGCAGCCGCGGTTCGATGCTGCCGCTGTTCACCGAGCAGATCCGCGTGGGCGGTCCCGTCACCGTCACCGACCCCGACGTCACCCGCTTCTTCATGACAATTCCCGAGGCGTGCCAGCTGGTGATCCAGGCCGGGGCCATCGGTGCCGGCGGGGACGTACTGATCCTGGACATGGGCGAACCCGTCCGGATCCTCGACGTGGCCCAGCGCATGATTGCGATGTCGGGCAAGGACGTGGAGATCATTTACACCGGCCTCCGGCCGGGGGAGAAGCTGCACGAGGAACTGGTGGGTACCGGGGAACTCGACAAGCGCCCCCTGCATCCAAAAATTTCGCACACCAGGGCAACCGAGCAGGACCCGGACAAACTCGACCTCAATGTCTGGCTGGCGCGCTGCGAGGCAGAACAGGGCCTCGATATCTCCGACATTCCTGATGAAGAGGCCGATGACGCGGGTGAGATCCGGGTGGCCTCGTGATCCTCCTGGCTTTGGTGGCTGCGATTACCCTGCTCGCCAGTCTGCTGCTGCCCTTCGCCGTGAAGCCCTTGCTGGTCCGGATGGGCGTCGTGGACGTTCCTTCCGCCCGTTCATCACACGTCAAAGTGACCATCCGCGGTATGGGCGCCGCCACGGCGCTGGCCACGGTCATCGGCTACGGGGCAGCCGTGCTGCTGGGCTTCGTCACGGTGGACCGCTCGGTGTCCGCCGCCGTACTCGGCGTCATTGCCGCGTGCGCCGTCGTCGGGTGGATTGAAGACCTGCGCGGCCTGTCCATCCGGGGCCGTGCGGCGGCCCAGCTCGGCATCGGCGCCATCGGCACCGCGGTGCTGATCATCCTCACGGGGCAATCGTTCTGGTGGCTGCCGCTCGGCGCCCTGGCGATCGCGGCCTACGTCAACATCGCCAACTTCATGGACGGCGTCAACGGCATTTCGGGTCTTCACGGGGTCACGGCCGGGGCCGCCTACGCGGTGGCAGGGATGCTGTCCGAACAACCCTGGCTGACCGCAGGCGGCGTCGTGCTGGCGATGTCCTTCCTCGGTTTCCTGCCATGGAACCTCGGCCGGGGCTCGGTCTTCCTGGGCGACGTCGGCAGTTACCTGCTGGGTGCGTCAATAGCCGCCCTTGCCGTGGCAGGCTTCCTGGGCGGGGTCTACGTGGAGTACGTCCTGTCGCCGATCCTCGTGTATGCGGCGGATACGGGTTACACCCTGCTGCGCCGGATCAAGGCGGGGGAGCGCTGGTACGCATCGCACCGCGAGCACGTCTACCAGCGGCTCACCGATGTGGGTTTTTCACACCTGCAGTCAGCCGCTGCCGTCACCGTGTGCACCCTGGCCGTAATCATCCTCGGCTTTATTGCCGCCACCGCAGAGCTGCCCGTAGTGGCCCTCTGCGTGGCGGGGAGCATGCTGGTGCTCGCCCTTTACCTTGCCAGCCCTGACCTGATCCGGCGCTACCGGCGCCGGTCCAGGGTCACACGCCTGCCGGTGGCCTGATGGTGTTCTATCTCGTGTAGAATTTAGGGGCAGCCCAAGCTGCCACTCCACCCCTTGCCTCCTGGCCATGTGCCATGTAGTGCCGACGATTGGGATCGAATGACCTCCAACGCCGAGTCCGGACCTTCCTCCGGCAATGGACGCGTTGGCGCCTCAGGTCCCACCCGTTCCCTGTGGCTGAACCTGCTCAAGCGCAGCTCGATTGCCGCGACGGCCGGACTTGCTCTGTGTGCCATCCCCGCCGGCCTCCTCAACGGGGCAACCGGCGCGGTTTCCAGCGTACTGGGCGGCCTGCTGGTGATGCTCTTCTTCGGCATCAGCCTGCTGGTCGGGCACTTCGTGGGGCGTAGCAACCCGTCCGGTGCCATTGGGATGTTCGTGGCCACCTACTTCATCAAAGTAGTTGGCTTTGCCGTCGTCCTGTTCGTCATCGGTGCTCCTGAATGGCTGCACGGCCGGTGGTTCATCATCGGCGCCGTGGTTGCCGTCGTCCTTTGGCAGGCCGCGGAGATCCATGGCTTCAGCAGGGCCCGCCTCCAGATCTACAACGATCCAGAAGACAAGGGAGCAACTGATGCGTGACCCCAAGAAGCACGACGGCGCCACACCTGCCACACGCGAATCCAACGGCTCCGAAACGGCTGCTTCCGACACCTCCACTGATGGCGGCTACAACGCTGGAATGGCTGTATTCAGCTACATCATTGGCGGAATCGTCGTCTGGAGTTTGATAGGGTGGGGACTGGATTATCTGTGGGGTACGCGCTGGTTTGTGCTCGCAGGCGCTCTGCTCGGAGCGCTCGGAGGTTTCTACCTTTCCCACATGCATGGCCTCACCAGTTCCCGCAAAAATGCTGATGAGCGCCATGCTCCCAGCGCACCGTCCCAGGACGGAAAAGATAATGCCAAATAATTTCACAGGGGGAACAGCAGGCTGTCAGGCTGCCGGACCCCGCCCAACGCCCAATGA
>DATIMT010000252.1:0-12138 GCA_035475035.1 Arthrobacter sp. | reverse complement strand
ACTACCCCATGGTCAACGACGCCGCGACGCTGACCTGGTTCGGCCAGATCAATTCACTGGAAGTCCACGTGCCGCAGTGGCGGGTGGACTCACACGGCAACCAGCTCAACCCGGACCGGCTGGTGCTGGACCTGGACCCGGGCGAGGGTGCGGGCCTGCCGGAATGCCGCGAGGTGGCCCTCCTGGCGCGGGCCATCCTGCAGGACGTGGGCCTGGACCCGGTGCCGGTGACCAGCGGCAGCAAGGGCATCCACCTCTACGCCGCGCTGGACGGGACGCAGACCTCGGAACAGATCTCCGCGTTCGCGCGGGAACTGGCCCGCGCCCTTGAGGCCGACCACCCCGACCTTGCCGTCAGCGATATGAAGAAGTCGCTCCGCACGGGCAAGGTGCTGGTGGACTGGAGCCAAAACAATGCCGCGAAGACCACGGTGGTCCCGTACTCGCTGCGGGGAAGGCCCACGCCCATGGTGGCCGCACCGCGGACGTGGCCGGAAATCGACTCTCCCCAGCTGAAGCATCTGGACTACCGCGAGGCCCTGCAAAGGGTGCGGGACGGCAAGGACCCGTTCGCCGCCGTCGTCAATGCTGCGCCCGGCGCGGCGCCCGACGGGGCGGAGGGCGCCGCCGGCCACGAGGAACCGCACGACGGCGATCCCCGCCTGGGCAAATACCGCTCCATGCGCGACCCCAAGGTGACGCCCGAGCCGTTCGCAGGCATCCCGGCCGGCGGCAACAGCTTCGTGATCCAGGAGCACCATGCCAGCCGGCTGCACTTCGACCTCCGGTTGGAGCACGAGGGCGTCCTGGCATCATGGGCCCTGCCCAAGGGCGTCCCCGAATCCGGCGGCAAGAACCATTTGGCGGTCCAGACCGAGGACCACCCCATGGACTATCTCACCTTCCACGGGACCATTCCCAAGGGGCAGTACGGGGCGGGTGAGATGACCATCTGGGATACCGGCACGTATGAGCTGCACAAGTGGATCAACGGCAAGGAAGTCATTGTCACCCTGACCGGGTCCGAGGGCGGCGGCCTGGGCGGCACCAGGAAGATCGCGCTCATCCACACGGGGCGCGGGCAGGGCAAGGACGCCGAGGGGCAGTGGCTCATCCACCTGATGGACCAGGACCATCCAGGCGGACGACGGCGGCATGCGGTTCCGCCGGCTCCGGAACCTTTGAAGGAAGCCGGGGAAAGCGAAGCCGCCGCGGATGCGCAGCCTTCCGCAGATACCGCCGCGGACCCGCTGGAATACCGGCCCATGATGGCCACCTCCGGCAGCACCGTGGACCTTCAGGGCAGCAACTGGCAGTACGAGCTCAAGTGGGACGGCGTACGGGCCCTCCTGGTGGCGGACCGGGAAAGGGTCCGGATCTTCTCGCGCAACGGCAATGACGTCAGCCGGACCTACCCCGAATTCACGGACCGGGACTGCTGGCCGGAGCAGCCGTTCGTGGCGGACGGTGAGATCATCGCCGTCGGGCCCGGTGGAAAACCTGACTTTGGCCTGCTGCAGGGACGGATGAAGCTCACGCGGGCCGTCGACGTCGCCAGGGCCCGCACCGCGATCCCGGTCCAACTGATGCTGTTTGACCTGCTCTTCGACAACGGAAAGGACCTCCGGCGCCTGCCGCTCAGCACCAGGCGCCGGCACTTGGAGGAATTCTTCCGCCCGTCCGAATGCCCGGCGGACCTCTCCGCCGTGCTCAACGAGCCCGTGGAACTCCTCCTCGACAGCGCGCAGGAACTTGGCCTCGAAGGAGTCATGGCCAAAAGGACGGACAGCCGCTACGTGAGTGGCCAACGGACACGGACGTGGATCAAGCTCAAGACCGAGCAGACCCAGGAAGTGGTGGTGGGCGGCTGGCGGCCGGGGAAGGGCGGCCGCCAGGACACGGTGGGGTCGCTGCTGGTGGGAATTCCCGACGGCGACAAGCTTCAGTACGTGGGTCGCGTTGGTTCTGGATTCAGCAGCCGGGAACTCACCGAACTGCGGCAGACGGTGGAACGCCTCGGCCGGAAGGCATCGCCTTTCCACGAAGTCCCCCGACCCGATGCCGCGGACGCGCACTGGGTGTCACCGGAGCTTGTGGGCGAGGTGACCTACAGCGAATGGACGGGTCCGGGGAGGTTGCGGCATCCGCGGTGGCGGGGCTGGCGGGTGGACAAGGACCCGTCGGAGGTGGTCCGGGAAGGCTGAGCGGTTGTCGACGCGCCGATTACCTCATGACGCGCAAATTACCTGGGGCCTGCCAAATTTGGCGGCGCCAGGTAATTAGCGTGTCGAGGGCGTTTTTGGTGTGGCCTACGAGGAGTGCGGCATCTGCGGCCGGCCGGTGCGGTGGACGGCGGTTACAGCAGCCTCATGCCCCATCCGGCCATGTCCGGCGGCCCGGTCCTTGGGATGCCGGCGGTTCCCGGAGCCGTCCGGCCACCCGCTTTGCTGCGCAAGGGGGACGGCACCGGTTGCTGCTGGACCCGGCGCCACAGGAGCATCCATTGCCGCAGCAAGGTGATCCGCCACCTCGGGCTTGATATGGAACTGGTTGGACTCTTCACCCATTTGGTTCTTCCCTTCTTTCCTTCGTTCTCCCTTGAAACGAAACGCTAGCGAAAGCGTCCGGGCGTTGCGCGGACTACTGCCCGGAAAGAGGTGTGTTCATCGCTCCACCATAGGCACGTCAAAGGCTCCTGTGAACCCCTCCGGGCCGCGTGGGCCGGGTCACTTCCGCGCCCGCGATCTCCCCAAAATGGTGCCTGAAACGGATCCCGTTGGAAAATTTTTGGTAACGGCGCCTTCGATCAGCCTGGTTCCCAGTGTTGGTGCGGGAAACGGTGGTGCAAAAAATCGTGGAATGCGCCCCTGATGCGGCCTAAAAGGACGCACTCTACGCCATTGGACTGTCCGAACGCTACAGGCATCCCGTAAAATTGAAGGCCTGCCCGGAGCGGGGCAGCTACAAGTCGCAAGCAAATGACCTCCCTAGGAGTTGCCCAAATGCCCACAGACCGAAGCAGGACCGACTCTCCAGCAGGCGCCAGGAACGCCAGCGGAACAGACCCGGCAGCCGCCAAGGCTGCCAAGAAACCAAAGCTTTTGCCGCGGCGCCGGCTCAAGGAATCCGACGTCAACGTGGTTGACCAACCGATGCTCAAGAAAGCACTCGGCGGAACCATCGTGGGCAACACGATGGAATGGTACGACGTAGGCGTCTTCGGCTACCTCATCACCACGATGGGTCCGGTGTTCCTCCCCGAGTCCGATCCCACCACGCAGACGCTGTTCCTGCTGGGAACCTTCGCCGCCACCTTCATCGCCCGCCCCCTGGGCGGCGTGATCTTTGGCTGGCTGGGCGACAAGGTGGGCCGCCAAAAGATCCTGGCCACCACGCTGATGATCATGGCGGCCAGCACCTTCGCCGTCGGCCTGTTGCCCGGGTACGCGCAAATCGGGCTGTGGGCCGCCGCGCTGCTGGTGCTCCTTAAGGTCATCCAGGGCTTTTCCACCGGCGGTGAGTACGCCGGCGCAACCACGTTCGTGAGCGAATACGCGGCGGACAAGCGCCGCGGCTTCTTTGCCAGCTTCCTGGACCTCGGCAGCTACCTGGGCTTCGCGATCGGTGCCGCCCTGGTTTCGGTCCTGCAGCTGACTTTGGGCCAGGACACCATGGTGGACTGGGGCTGGCGGATCCCGTTCCTGGTTGCCGGGCCGCTGGGCCTGATCGCCGTCTACTTCCGGAGCAAGATCGAGGAATCGCCCCAGTTCCAGGCCACCCTCGACGCCCAGGAAGAGAACGCCAAGAACGCCTCCGCGGGTGATACGGCAACGGCCAAGGGACCGGTGGGGATCGTCAAGGCCTACTGGCGTCCCATCATCGTTGCCATGGTTGTGGTGGCGGCCGCCAACACGGCCGGCTATGCGCTGACGTCCTACATGCCCACATACCTGACCGAGTCCAAGGGCTACGACGAAATTCACGGCACGCTGCTGACTATTCCGGTGCTGGTGATCATGAGCCTCTGCATTCCGCTGACCGGCAAGCTGTCCGACCGGATCGGCCGCCGTCCGGTGCTCTGGATCGGCGCCATCAGCACCATCGTCCTGGCCATCCCGGCGTTCCTGCTGATCGGTATCGGCGCCATCTGGTCCACCCTTGCCGGGCTTGCCCTGGTTGCCTTCCCCGTCACCTTCTACGTGGCCAACCTGGCCTCGGCACTGCCGGCCCAGTTCCCCACTTCCAGCCGCTACGGGGCCATGGGCATTGCCTACAACTTTGCCGTAGCAATCTTCGGCGGGACCACGCCCTTCATCGTGGCGGCACTGATCAGCGCCACGGGCAACGACATGATGCCTGCCTACTACCTCATGGCCACCTCCCTGGTGGGCGCCATCGCCATCTACTTCCTGAAGGAATCCGCCAACCGGCCCCTCCCCGGCTCCATGCCCAGCGTGGACACCCAGGCAGAGGCCAAGGAACTGGTGGCCACCCAGGACGAGAACCCTCTGATCAACCTGGACGAACTGCCGTTCGACATCCAGGACGGCACCGCCCCCCAGGCATACCGCGAGGTTCCGGCGGGGGCATAACTCCAGCCGGGGCCCGGGCACTCTTGTAGCCCACGCTCGCAGGCCCGCCCTGCGTGTTTCCTTGGGGGAAGCACGCCGGCGGGCCTTTGCGTGCCTGCCGGATGTCCCCCTGTGACTGCCGGCTATATGACTCTGCGAGGTGCCGGTGATACGTTCGCAATGGCCTTCGGGCTGCAGTACATCAACAAAGAGGACAGGCCGGGACATGAAGCGCGTAAAGGAGCAGATACGTGCGCTCCACCGGCTGGAACCTGCCAACGGCGACCACCTTGCCGCGCTCCGCGTGGCCCTCAGCGTGGCCGTCCCCTCGCTGCTCCTGCTGGCCGCCGGCCGGACCGATCTCATCATCTACGCTGTATTCGGCGCGCTGACCGGAATGTACGGCCGCGTGGAACCGCACCAGCTGCGGCTCCGCCACCAGGGCCAGGGCGCCCTGGTGCTGCTCACCGGCGTGGCCGTTGGCGTAATGCTTTCCATCAACCACATCCACTCCTGGTGGCTGGTGGCCGTGGAAGCAACCCTGGCAGGAGTGGGCTCGGTGTACTCGGACCGGGTTCGGCTGAAACCGAACGGACCGTTCTTCGGAATCCTCGCCCTGGGCGCCTGCGCCTCCGTTCCCACGGCGGTCCCCTGGTACGGCGCCATGCTCATCGCCGCGGGATCGTCGGTGTTCTCCATCCTGATCGGCTTCAGCGGCTGGGTTCGGCGAAGGTCATGGGAGCCCGGCGCAACAAGGAAACCGCCGTCCCGCTCCACGGCAAAGCGGCGGGAACTGTCGCTCCATGCCGCCCGGTACGTGCTTGCGGTGGGTGCTGCCGGCACAGTGGGCGTCCTGAGCGGCAGCGGCCATCCGCACTGGGCCATGGCCGCTGCCGCGGTGCCGCTCGCCGGCGCAGACCTGCCCAGCAGCGTCCGGCGGGGCGTCCACCGCATTGTGGGGACGCTCCTGGGCCTGGCGGTCACCGCCGTCGTCCTCATTCCGGGACCCTGGACCCTGGCGGCGCTCTATCCAGCGATTCAGGAGCCGGTGCACCGGGCGGCCGTGTTGGCCCTACTGGTGATCCTCTTCCAGTTCGCCACCGAGCTGTTCATGACCAGGCACTATGGCTTGGCGATGGTCTGGTTCACCCCGGTCATCCTGCTGATGACCCAGCTCGCTTCGCCTATCGAACCGCGCGTCCTGATCCTTGAGCGCGCGGTGGAAACCCTGGTGGGGGCGCTGCTGGGGATCCTGGTGGTGGTGGCCGTCCGGCGGCCCGGTTCGCGCCCGCGGCCTCTGGCGAGGCGCGTGCCGCTACTTCGGTTTCCGCGCCGGTCCGGCCATTAGCCGGGCCGGAGCCACCTTGGCCACCGCTGCCACCACCTTGTAACGCTTGGACGGGATGGACACCGCCTTGCCGCGCTCGTTGTCCGCCAAGCCTTCACGGACCACCCGCTCTGCGCGCAGCCAGGTCCAGGACGGGGCCACGGACTTGTCCATCCCCATCCGGTCGTGGAACTCAGTGTGGGTGAAGCCGGGACAGACCGCCGTGACCTTGATGCCGCGCTTGCGGTAGGCCAGGTTGGCCCACCGGCTGAAACTGACAAGCCAGGCCTTGGCGGCCGAATACGTGCCCCGCGGCAGGAACGCCGCCACGCTGGCCACGTTAATGATGCGGCCCTCCCCGCGCTCCAGCATGCCCTTCAACGCCGCGTGGGTGAGCACCATGGACGTTTCCGTGTGCAGCTTCAGGTGCTTCTTTTCCTCCTCCGCATGGTTGTCCTCAAAGTTGTGCAGCAGGCCGATCCCGGCATTGTTCACCAGGATCCCCACCGGGCGCCGGCTGTCCTCAAGGCGTTCGACGACGGCGGCCACGTCGTCATCCTGCGTCAGGTCGGCGGGCAGCACCTCAGCCGTGATTCCGTAGCGCCGCCGGAAGTCCTCCGCTGTCTCCGCAAGCCGGGACGCGTTCCGCGCCACCAGGACCAGGTCGTGCCCCTGGTCGGCGAGCTGCTTGGCGAATTCGTGGCCGAGCCCGGCGCTGGCCCCGGTCACGAGTGCTGTTGTTCGGGAGTTGGATGCCGTCATGCTGCAAGCCTAGTCAGAGGAACGGGCCATGCCGGAGGAATGGCGGTTCAGAAGATGGGATGACCCTGGAGGCGGGCCGGGGCAGCGGGGTTGACAAGCGACTCGCGTTCCGGGCCATTATGCTGGTGCCTCCGGCGGCCGGTCCGGCTGCTGCCATGAAGGGGGAAAAATGGACCAGCAACAGTCAGGCGTGATCGGGTTCCGCGAAGTGGACCGGGACGGCAATCCCCTGCCGCCCGAACTGGATGACATGGAGCAGGCCGGGACGGGACGGTCGTGGCCTGCTCCGAATCCGTTCATCGTGGCCTTGTGGCTGCTGGCCGCAGGGCTGATTGCGGGTGGAACATCAGCGCTGCTGCGGGGACCTGTGGCCATCGGGCCGATGAGTGACGGTTTTTCGCCTGCCTTCGTGGTGTTCACATTCGCCCCGCAGGTGGTTCTCGCCGGTTTTGCCACCCTGATCATCCTGCTGTTCTGGCATGCCTGGCACTGGCAGCGCCGCCGCGGGTAGCCGGACTTCGAGGGTGAAGCCCCCTCCAGGGAAACCGCGAGGAAACCTGGCAGGTGGAGAGTAACAAGTGCCTGCAGGCCGGTGCCCCGCAGGCATTCACGCCCGTCCTGACTTGTGCATCAATTAGTAAGCATGCTTTGCTTATGGGGTAGATGAACCTCCGCAAGCAGTTCGCGGCGGGGCTGCCAACGTTGGCGGTTCCGTGAAAGAAGCCCAAGGAAGAACATAATGACCACCGCAATGGAAAACCAGCTGGCGGCGTTTGGGGAACGCAACGATGCAGCCGGGCAGCTCGTGTCCGCCACCGTACCCGTCGACGCCGGGTTGCTCATGACCCTGAATTCACGCATGCACTGCCGTATGCCCATGCAGCGCGTTGACCACGGGGAAATGCCGGTCCGGCAGCCCGTATACGTCGACGGGAACTCCATCGTTTCCCTGCGGCCCGGATCCGTCCCGGAGAGTGTGGTCACCTACCGCTGCGCCTGCGGCTTCACCATCGATGATCCGGGGGCCGCCATGCCGCTCACCGATCAGGCCCTCGCCAGCTGAGCAGGCCCCTCACCTTAGAGGCTCTGCCCGGCTGAGCAGGCCCCTCCCCTGGGCGGCCTCCACCGACCAGCCAACGCTTCCCCCGAAATAGTGCCGTTGAACGGCGCGGCTACTGGCCCGCGGGGACACGGGCGGCCTCAACGGCCTGCCGCGTGTCCGCCAGCACCAGGTCCGCATTGATGGCCTCTGCCGCCCGAAGGCCGGCTGCGGCCGCCGTTATGACCTGGGCCGAAACGTCCGTTGCATTGCCCGCGGCCCACACTCCCGGGCACGATGTCCGGCCGCTTTCATCGGTTTCCAGGCGGCTTCCCGGACCTTCCTGGAGGGCGGCCGGTTCCAGGCCCAGCCGCTGGAGCATGTTGGCTTTGCTCATGGTGGCGGGGCTGACCACCAGGACGTCCAGGGCCACAGTCCCGCCCGCATTGAGGATGGCGCCGGCCAGCCGATCGTCGCGGACCTCCAGGGCCATGACCTTTCCCTCCACCACACGGACGGACCGCGCCGCCAGCTGTTCCTTCTGGCCCGGGCTGAGTTCCAGCACGTCGTTGAGCAGCAAAGTCACGTCCGGACTCCACTGCCGGAACGTCAGGGCCTGCAGGACGGAGTGGGAATCCGCCGCCAGGACCCCGATTCTTTGGTTGCGGATCTCCCAGCCGTGGCAGTAAGGGCAGTACAGCACGTCCCGTCCCCAGCGGTCGGCAACTCCGGGAAGATCCGGCAGCTCATCCACAATTCCTGACGCGATCAGCAGGCGCCGGGCCGTCAGGGTGGAGCCGTCGTCCATGGCCAGAGCGAACTGGTCCCCGCGGCTGGCTGAGCGCACAAACCCGGAAGCCATCGTTCCGCCATACCGGGCCAGCTCTTCCCTCCCGGCGGCGATCAGGTCGCGGGGGCTCATCCCCTCCCGGCTGAGGAATCCGTGGACGCTTTCGGCCCCCAGGTTCCGCTGTTCACCGGCGTCGATCACCACCACAGAACGCATTGCCCGCGCCAAGGCTATTCCGGCGCTAAGCCCTGCCGGTCCCCCGCCAATGACCGCCACGTCGAATATGCTGCCCTCGATTCCCGCCACATTGCCCTTCCCTGCCTTGGTGCACATGCCTTTTGGCACATGAGCCATATGCAGAGGCCGTACCCGGGCAGGCCGGGGAGTAACGACGCGGCGATGATTCAGATGGGTCAGCCCTCCGGCCAGTCGATGAACTGGCCGTAACCGTCGTGCTTGCGCAGGTAGCCGGAAATGAACGGGCAGTGCGGGATGATGCGCTTGCCGGTGGCCACTACGTCATCCAGGGCAAAATGCGCCAGGACTTTACCCAGGCCCTGGCCTTCAAAATCGTCACCGGTCTCGGTGTGGGTGAAATCGATGTGCCCGGGAAGGTCACGGAAGAAGGCCTGCACAGCCAGCCTGTCATCCACCAGGAGTTCGTACCGGTGCTGCGCGTCATTGCGCCGCAGCGTGACATTGGCGGTGAACTTGTCCTCCGCGGACGTGGTGTTCTCGGTCATGGTTCGACACTGGCACTACTTCACGGCGCTGGCAATGCCCCCTCGCCCCCTCTTCCGCCGCGCCCTCCCGTAAGCCCCGGGAACAGCAGCCCACCGCCGGAACGGAAAGCCCCCCAGCAGTAGTATCGCCCCGGAAAAACAGGCAGTACCGGCTGCCAGCATCCCCAATGACAGTCCGTTAAAGGCGGCGTCGGCCACGGGGAGGAAGACCACCACGACGGCGGCCCCCGCCACGGCGGGCCTGCAGCGGAAGGCGTGGGCCGCCGTCGTGCGTTCCTCCAAACGGCCAAAGGCTGCAGCCACCGGCACGAGCAGGAGGACCAGCGCGAGGACCACCACGGGCCGCGACCACCACCATTCAGCGGTTCCGGAAACCGGTTTGGGGACCGGCGCCAGAAGCAGCAACCCGGACATGCCTGCCAGCAGCGGCAGGTGCCACAGGTACACCGTCAGGGACCTGGCACCGGCCAGCAGCAGGAGCCGTTCGATCCAGCGGATGCCGGCCAGCGGTGCCAGGACCGGCCGCGCCAGTTCCATCACGGCCAGTTGTGAGATGCCCAGGAGCACCAGGGTCAGGTTGGGCGGGTTGAGGTTGACCAGCATGTTTCCCCGATACAGTCCCAGCCCCGTCACGAGCCCCAACAGCAGGTGTGCAGCCACCGCGACGCCCAGCAGCCCGGAACGGGAGAGCCGGGCGAAGTGTCCGTCGGCAGCCAGGAACCCCAGTTGCTGGACGGCGCACCACACGAACACCAGGTTGGCATTGGCAAGGTCCGGTAACGCACCCCGGAGGCAATCCACGGCAACCACCAGCCCGGCAAGCAGGCCGAAGGCCAACCACGGTGCGCGGGCATGGAGCGAAGCCAGGACCGGAATGTTCAGCTGCGCCGCGAGGTAGGCCGCAAGGAACCACAGTGGCATGGCCGCCCCGGCAGATATCAGTTGGACCACCTGCTGGTCCACGCCCAGCGCTGCTGCCACGGACAGGCCGGCCACCATGGTTGCCAGCAGGGCGGTGGCCGGGCGGACCAGGCGCAGGAGGCGCGCGCGGATGAACTGGGCTGCCGTCCCGCCGCTCACTTTGAGCCGGCGCCAGGACTGCAGGCCGGTGATGCCGCCAGTGACGAAGAACAGGGGCATGACCATGAAGATCCAGATGACCGGCTCGAACCAGTCCTGTTCGGCGAGGGTGTTGTCGGTTGTCACGGTCCCGTCCGGATGCAGGACCGGGCTGACCATCGTGGAATGCCCCACCACCACCAGGACCAGGCAGATGAACCGGACAAGGTCGATGGCCGGATCACGGTTTGCCGTATCCGCCCCGGTTCCTATCCCCGGCCTGCCGGCGCTCCGCACGGGAACCTACAAAGACTCGACGCTGCCCACGGCTCCATTGTGCGCCCGTGCCAGCCCCGATTACCGACTTTGGGTCAAGGACTTTGGCCGGTCGCGGTGCTTTACTGCAGTGTTGCCAGCAGTCCCAGGACGACGGCGAGCAGCGGCGTGGTGCCCTGCGTCAGGGCGGCACGCAGGTACTTCCGTCCGGTGAAGGCCAGGACGGCCGCCGCCAGCAGCATGGAGCCGCAGCAGCTGAAAATGAGGGTCCAGCCTGCCACGGCCTGGGCGGGCCCTGCACCGCCAAGCGCCACCAGCCCGACGCCAATGAATGCTCCGATGGCCAGGAACAGGTTGTAGAAGCCCTGGTTGTATGCCAGGGGCCTGGTGGTCTCGGCGTCGGACTGGCTGGCAACCCCAAAGCGCTTCCACGTGGCGGGCCGGGTCCAGGTGAGCGACTCCATGGTGAAAATGAAAACGTGCAGGGCGCCGGCGAGGAAGGCAAAAAGAAGGGAGGCCAGGATCATTGCTTGATCCTAGCCTCCCGTCATTAAACGTTCCCGTTAAGCTACCGCGCCAACGTGGCCAGCGTGGTGGCGGCAAAGCCCTTGGCCGATTGGTTCCACGTGGCCAGCAGGCCCTGGAGGTTCTCGCCGTCGGCGCGATGCGCGGGAAGCTGGTCCTGGAGGGTGGCCAGCACCCCGGTCCGCAGTTCGGTGTTGAAGTTGACCTTGCCAACGTTCATTGCCGCGGCCTTGACGAGCTCCCCGGCGGGGATGCCGGAGGCGCCGTGCAGGACCAGCGGGATATGGACCCGGGCCGCGATGTCCTGCAGCACGTCCCAGCGCAGCCTTGGCTCGCCCTTGTACTTGCCGTGGACGTTCCCCACTGCCACGGCCAGCAGTTCGGCGCCGGTGCGGGACACGAAGTCCTCCACCTGCGCGGAGTCCGTCAGCCCTGCCACGTCCACGCCGGACTGGTCGGCGCCGAAGGCACGGTCCTCGTCGCCTGCCAGGCCGCCCAGTTCCGCTTCCAGCACCACGTCATCGCCAAGCAGCCCGCGGGCCGCCCGGACCAGTGCGATGTTCTCCTCGTAACGCAAGGACGAACCGTCGGCGAGGACCGAATCCGCCCCTGCCGCGACGGCGTCGGCCATCACTTTCAGGTCCGAAGCGTGGTCAAGCTGCACCGCGACGGGCACGGCGGCAGCGTCGGCCAGGCCGCGCAGGGCCGTGATGAGCCGGAGGCCGTTTGGGGTGGCGGCGGTCTTGGGTGCCACCAGCAGGATGGCGCCGCGGCCGGATTCCTCGGCAGCGCCCACCACTGCCAATGCCGTGGTGAAGTCGTAGCAGGTGAAGGCGGGAACCGCAGAGCCGTGCTGCAGGGCGGAGGTGACCAGGTGGTCCAGTCGGGTATGCATCAGGCGCCCAGGCCCCCCACCAGGACCCAGGCAACGAAGGTCAGCGCGAAGCCGGCCAGGCCCAGGACGGTGGTCAGGACGGTCCAGGTCTTCAGGCCGTCGGAAACGGTGAGCCCGTAGTAGCGGACCACAACCCAGAAGCCGGCGTCCA
>DATIMT010000251.1:0-1994 GCA_035475035.1 Arthrobacter sp. | reverse complement strand
CTGGTCTTCAACAACGCCTCCGGCACGCCCAAGCCGGACGGGACCGGGAACTTCGGTACCTCCGGCAGTGCGTCCGTCCGGATCGACGGGCCGGACTTTGCGGCCCGCAACCTGACCATCAGCAATGATTTTGACGAGGCTGCCAACATGGGGATCAAGGACCGCCAGGCCGTGGCGCTGCACATCACCGGTGACCGCTCCGTGCTGTCCAACGTCAGGCTGCTCGGCAACCAGGACACGCTGCTGGTCAACTCACCCGGTGCAGGCGTCCCGGCCCGGTTCTACTTCGACGGCTGCTACGTGGAGGGCGATGTGGACTTCATCTTCGGCCGCGGAACCGCTGTTTTCAACGGCTGCGAGATCAAGTCCCTGGACCGCGGCTCGACGACGAACAACGGCTACGTGACAGCAGGGAGCCTTGATCTGTCCATCACGTACGGCTACCTCTTTGACCAGTGCCGGCTTGTCTCCGACGCTGCGCCAAACTCCGTCCACCTTGGCAGGCCGTGGCACTCCGGCGGTGACCCGAAAGCAGTTGCCCAGGTCCTGGTCCGGGACTCCTGGCTTGGTGCCCACATCTCCGGCACGCCCTGGACGGACATGAGCGGCTTCTCCTGGCGCGAGGCACGGTTCCACGAGTACAACAACCGCGGCCCCGGCGCGCAGGTTACCCCCGACCGTCCGCAGTTGCCCGGGGCTGAGGCGGGCAAGTACACGGTCGGGACCTACCTGCAGGGAGCGGACGGCTGGGCGCCACAGCTCGCCGGTTCAGCGGCTGATTGCAGCGTAGTGCCGTCGGAGGTGGCTGCTTAGCTGCTTTGCAGGGAGTGCCCCGTTCCGGCCGCGCGTCCGGGCACTCCCTGCGCTCGGATTCCCTGTGCTGGGTCCCTTCCGGGCTCGATGAATCCGGTTTAGGCTGGGCGGATGTTGACCATCGGCACCATTGTCCTCGGCGTCAACGACGTTGCCGCCGCCACCAAGTTCTGGCGTGAAGCCATTGGCTATGTCCCTCGGGAACCGGGTGACGACACGTGGGTGACCCTCACGCCGGCGTCGGGCCCCGGCTCGGAGCTGTCCCTCATGCTCAGCGAAACCCCCGTCCAGGCGTACCCGAGGATCCACCTGGATTTGTATGCGGATAACCAGGACGCGGAGGTGGAGCGGCTGGTTTCGCTGGGCGCCAAACACGTGGACTGGGACATGTACCCGGAGGACCCTGACTTCGTGGTCCTGGAGGATCCGGACGGGAACCGGTTCTGCGTCATCGACAAGAGCCCGCGGTAGCGCCAGCATCGGGGAACAAGCCCGCCGTTCAATCCGTTGTCATCCCTACGACACGTACCGCATGCGACGGAAGGGAACCTTATGGTCAGGGCTATCTGGAACGGAAAAGTCATCGCCGAATCCACGGACACCGTGGTGGTGGAGGGCAACCACTACTTCCCGCGCGAAGCCGTCAAGGCTGCCTACTTGCGCGACAGCGGCAAGAGCACTTTCTGCCCCTGGAAGGGCCAGGCCAGCTACCACACGCTCGAAGTGGACGGCCAGGTGAACGACGCTGCGGCCTGGTTTTATCCGGATCCCAAGGACAAGGCCAAGCACATCGAGGACCGGGTAGCGTTCTGGCGCGGGGTCACCATCGAGGATTAGGCGGCACCGCACCGCCCGGCAGAGGAAACATCACTGGAAGTGATGCGTATCGTGCGGAAAACATCGCTTTTTCTTAACGCTTCGGATGGCAATACTGGGACGCAGACCACAAAAAAGGGGACGCACCGGCGGCCCGGCTGGCTCCCCCCTCTGCGATCTGAAAGGCCACTATGACCCGCATCTACTTCCCGGCAATGCTGTTGCTCGTTGCAATGGGTGTTGGGCTTGCTGCCGCCGCAGGTTCGACGCCTGGTTTCGCTGCAGGCCTCGTGCTTCTGAGCGTTGGTACCGGAGGCATATCGGCCGGCCTGGTGACACGCGAAACGCAAACCCCGCCACCTCCA
>DATIMT010000250.1:0-20644 GCA_035475035.1 Arthrobacter sp. | reverse complement strand
TGGCCTGGGCCGCAGCTATACCGAACTGGTCCGCCTGCAACCCGCCTTCGCCCAGCGGGCGGTACAGCTGGTGTCCGAACTGCACCGCAGCGGGTTCGCAATCCACGAAGCCACCACGCCCATGGAGGCTGCCCTGGCCCTTCAGCACTGGACGTCCTCCCCCGAGGCACTGCAGGACATCCTGGCCGGCGCCCCGGAACGGACGACGGCGCTGCTCGCCAGGTTCCGGAACTGGGCCATGGGTGCCGTCCCCCAGGCGCAACGGAAGGCGTCGGTAACCACGGAAGGCGCCGACGTCGGGCCGGTGGACTGGTTGCTGGCACGCGGGCTGCTGGTGCCGCTGGACGCCGCGCACGTGGAGCTTCCGCACAGCGTGGGGGTGGCCCTGCGTGGCGGAGCGATCATCAACGATTTCACCCTCTCACCACCGGTCCCGGAACTCGGCCGGACAACCGCAGCGCTGCGCAGGAATGCAGCGCTCAGCGCCATCTCGGAAACCCTGCGGCTGGTCTCCGAACTGCTGTATGCCGTCAGGGAAAACCCGCTGGCCACCCTCCGCAGTGGAGGGGTGGGCGTCCGTGAGATGCGCCGTCTGTCCGACTATCTGCGCATTGACCAGGGCGCGGTGGGCCGGCTGCTGGAGCTGTGCGGCCTGGCCGGGCTGATCCGGCTCGACGTGGACTCTTCGTCCTGGGTGCAGCCGCCGCAGCTGGAGTGGCTGGTGCTTCCCCGGCAGGAACAATGGCTGTGGCTGGTCAACGCCTGGCTTGCCAGCGAGCGCGTGCCGTCGATGGTGGGCCAGCCGGTGAGCACGGCGCCAGGGGTGCCGCCCGGCCGGACCGCGTCCGGAAGCACCATCGCGGCGTTGTCCGCCGGGGCGCAGCGGCCGGACGCGCCCGTGGTCCGCAAGCGGATCCTGGAGATCCTGCACCAGCTCACGGTCGAAGCCGCCGGGCCGGACGATACCGCCCCCGTGCTTGATGCCGCTGCAGTCCTGCAGCGTGCGGAATGGTCGCAGCCGCGGATGGCCCGGCGGTTCACTTCCCTCATTCGGGGGGTCCTCGCCGAGGCGGAGATGCTGGGCCTGGTGGGTTCGGGTGCACTGAGCCAACTAGGGAGCGCTCTCGCCGAAGACAACCCCGACGCCGCCCTGTCCATCCTGGGCGAGCACCTGCCCGCGGCCCTGAACCATGTGCTGCTGCAGGCCGACCTGACCGCTGTTGCCCCCGGCTACCTCGCTCCCGCGCTGACCGAAAAGCTCCTGGTGATGGCCGACGCCGAAGGACAGGGCCCGGCCACCATTTACCGGTTCTCGGCGGCGTCCATCAAACGGGCGCTGGACGACGGCTACGACGCCGCCGGCCTGTTGGCGTTCCTTGGCGAACACTCGGCCACTGCTGTCCCGCAACCGCTGGAGTACCTGGTGGAGGACACCGCTTCCCGGCACGGCAGGCTCCGCGTGGGGCAGGCGGCAAGCTTCATCCACAGCGACGACGAAGCTGCGCTCCGTGAGTTGCTGGCCGGTCCCAAGGCGGCGCAGCTTGGCCTGGTCAGCCTGTCCCCCACGGTCCTGACGTCATCGGCACCGCCGCGCGAACTCACCGCCGCACTTCGAAGCCTTGGCCTGTCACCGTCCGTGGACGGCGCTGAACCCGCCGCGCATCTCCGCCGGGCATCAGCACCGCAGGAGAGCCTGCGTCCGGTCTATACCGCTCCGCGGATGGCTCCCGCGGCGGAGGACATCGACGCCCAGCTGGACGCCCTCCGGCAGGCGGGTGCCGGCGTCGGCCACTACCTCCCCGCCGCGGCCGGCAGCGAGGCAGCCACCCAGCTGGGCCTTGAAGCGCTGCAAAAGGCCATCCGGCTGAAGCAGCCGATCCGGATGAATGTGGTGGACAACCTGGGGAATGCCAGCACGGAAGTTGTTGTTCCGCTATCTGTGGGCGGAGGCCGGGTCCGCGTCTTCGACCCCGCCAAGGACACCGAGCGGGTCCTGTCCGTCCACCGCATTATCGATATCGAGGCCGCAGAGGAACTGCGCCAGTGAAGGATTCCCCCGCGTGACCGACGGACCCCTGATCGTCCAAAGCGATAAAACCATCCTCCTCGAAGTGGACCACGAGCTGGCCACCGAGGCGCGGCACGCCATCGCGCCGTTCGCCGAGCTGGAACGCGCCCCCGAGCACATGCATAGCTACCGGCTGACCCCGTTGGGGCTGTGGAATGCACGGGCTGCCGGACTGGACGCGGAAAAAGTGCTGGACGCGCTGCTCAAATACTCGCGCTTCCCGGTTCCGCACTCGCTGCTGATCGACGTCGAGGAAACCATGTCCCGGTACGGCCGGCTGCGCCTGGAAAAGGACCCGCGCCACGGGCTCGTCATGCGGACGGACGACTACCCGGTATTGGAGGAAGTGATCCGGGCCAAGAAGATCGCACCGCTGCTGGGGCCACGGATCGACGGCGAGACGGTAGTGGTGCACGCCTCCCAGCGCGGCCAGCTCAAGCAGCTGCTGCTCAAGATCGGCTGGCCGGCCGAGGACCTGGCCGGCTACGTGGACGGCACCCCGCACCTGATTTCGCTCAACGAGGACGGCTGGAGGCTTAGGCCGTACCAACGCCTGGCGAGTGAAAACTTCTGGGCGGGCGGCAGTGGCGTGGTGGTGCTGCCCTGCGGCGCCGGCAAGACCCTGGTGGGGGCCGCGGCCATGGCCACCGGTTCCACCACCACGCTGATCCTGGTCACCAACACGGTGGCGGCGCGTCAGTGGAAGGACGAACTGCTCAGGCGCACCTCGCTCACGGAGGAAGAAGTGGGTGAATACTCCGGTGCCCTGAAAGAGGTGCGGCCGGTGACCATCGCCACCTACCAGGTGCTCACCACCAAGCGCGGCGGCATCTACCCGCACCTGGAACTCGTGGACGGCCACGACTGGGGGCTGATCATCTATGACGAGGTCCACCTCCTTCCCGCCCCGATCTTCAGGATGACCGCCGATCTGCAGGCCCGCCGCCGGCTTGGGCTGACCGCCACCCTGGTCCGGGAAGACGGGCGTGAAGGGGAGGTATTCAGCCTCATCGGGCCCAAACGTTACGACGCGCCCTGGAAGGACATCGAGTCCCAGGGCTACATCGCCCCGGCAGACTGCGTGGAGGTCCGCGTGGACCTTCCACAGGACGAACGCGTGGCCTACGCCATGGCCGATGACGCCGACAAGTACCGGCTGTGCGCCACCTCGGAGTCCAAAACGCAGGTGGTGGAGCAGCTGGTGGCGCGGCACGCCGGCGAGCAGCTGCTGGTAATCGGGCAGTACATCGACCAGTTGGACGACCTCGGCGAGCGCCTGCAGGCACCCGTGATCAAGGGCGACACCCCGGTCAAGGTACGGCAGAAGCTTTTTGACGCGTTCCGCGCCGGCGGGCTGCAGACCCTTGTGGTGTCCAAGGTGGCCAACTTCTCCATCGACCTGCCTGAGGCGTCGGTAGCCATCCAGGTCTCGGGCTCCTTTGGGTCCAGGCAGGAGGAGGCGCAGAGACTGGGCCGGCTGCTGCGGCCCAAGAAGGACGGCCGCGCCGCCCGCTTCTATTCGCTGGTGGCCCGGGACACGCTGGACCAGGACTTCGCTGCCAAACGCCAACGTTTCCTGGCCGAGCAGGGGTATGCCTACCGGATAATGGACGCCAAGGACGTGCACTCGGCGGAGTAGTCCACGGCGTGCACGTTGCACCTCCGGCGCGCACACTGGAGGCATGAGCAACCGAATTATTCCGGCAGTACCCGGGCCCGGGCAGGAGTCGGTGTGGGATTATCCCCGTCCGCCGCGGATCGAACCCAGCAACGAACGGATCCGCATCGTCCTGGGCGGGGAGCTGATCCTGGACACCACGGATTCGCTGCGAGTTCTGGAAACCAGCCACCCACCGGTGTACTACGTCCCGCAGTCGGCATTTGCCTCCGGCGCGCTGGAGCCGGCCGCCGGCAGCAGCTTCTGCGAGTTCAAGGGCGCGGCCAGCTACCTGACAGTCCGGGGAGGCGGCAAGGAAGTGGACAGCGCTGCCTGGTCCTACCCTGAGCCGGCCCCCGGTTTTGAGGCACTTGCAGACCGCGTGGCGGTGTACCCGGGCAGGATGGACTACTGCGAAGTGGATGGAGAACGCGTCAGTGCCCAACCCGGACGCTTCTACGGCGGCTGGATCACCAGCCGGGTGGTGGGCCCGTTCAAAGGAGATCCGGGAACCATGGACTGGTGAGCACAAGCGCACCATCATCATGCTCACAACGAATATCCAGACAACTCCCAGAGACTGGGAGCATGATGGGAGCATGAACAAGAACGGTCCAGAAGCCAGGCTGCTCGTGGTCGATGATGAACCCAACATCCGCGAGCTCCTCTCCACGTCACTGCGGTTCGCGGGCTTTGAAGTGGTTTCCGCTGCCAACGGGCGCGATGCCCTCGCCGCGGCTGACATGCACGCCCCTGACCTGGCCGTACTGGACGTCATGCTCCCTGACATGGACGGCTTCACCGTGACCCGCCGGCTCCGCGCGTCCGGAAAGCACTTCCCCGTGCTCTTCCTGACTGCGAAGGACGACACCGAGGACAAGGTCACCGGCCTTACGGTAGGCGGCGACGACTACGTCACCAAGCCTTTCAGCCTTGACGAAGTGGTGGCCCGGATCCGCGCCGTGCTCCGCCGGACGCAGCCTCTGTTGGACGACGACGCGGTCATCCGGGTTGACGACTTGGAACTCGACGATGACGCCCACGAGGTGCGGCGCGGCGGCACTGTCATCGAGCTCTCCCCCACGGAGTTCAAGCTGCTCCGCTACCTCATGCTCAACCCCAACCGGGTCCTGTCCAAGTCGCAGATTCTGGACCATGTCTGGGAGTACAACTTCAACGGCGACGCGTCCATCGTGGAGTCCTACATTTCCTACCTGCGCCGGAAAGTGGACATCGACCCGGAGGCCTCTGCCCTGATCCAGACCAAGCGCGGCGTGGGCTACGTGCTGCGGACGGCTGAAAAGCGCTGACCTTGCTGAAGCGGTGGAAGTCGGCCTCGCTGAGGTCGCAGCTGGTGGCCATGATCATGGCCCTGCTGATCGTGGCCCTGACGGTGACCGGTGCGGTCACGCTGACGCTGCTGCACAGCTATCTCCAGGGCCAGGTGGACGACAAGCTGAATGCCGCCGTCGACTCTGCCCGGAAGCAGCGCTCGTTTACCCAGCTGCAGGCGCCCAGCTCCATTCCCACCGACTACTCGCTCATGCTGTTTGCGCCGGGCGAGCAGCCCTACACGTTTGGCGGGGATCCCGACGACCATCCGGATATCAGCGCGATGACCGTGGAGCAGGCCCAGGCCCGGGGGCTTGCTCCCTTCCAGGTCCGGGGGACGGACGGGGAAAACTGGCGGGTAGTGGCGGTGACGGTCCAGAACGGCCCAACCACTGCCGCGGTGGTTATCGGCCTGCCCCTGGAGAGCGTGGACGATGTCCTCAAACATGCCACCCTGGTGGTCACCGGAGTGGGCCTGCTGACATTGCTGCTGGCCTCTCTCATTGCCAGTTGGACGGTGTCGCGGTCCTTCCGCCCGCTTGCCAGGGTGGAGAAAACGGCGGCGGCCATTGCTGCCGGCGATCTCTCCCGCCGGGTGGAAGTGGAGAACCCGGCCACCGAGCTGGGCCGGCTCAGCAGCTCGCTGAACGCCATGCTGGCGCATATCGAGACCGCGTTCGCTGCGCGGACCGCCTCCGAAGCAAGGATGAGACGTTTCGCTGCCGACGCATCCCACGAACTTCGGACTCCCTTGGTGACCATCCGCGGTTTCTCCGAGCTGTACCGTCACGGCGCCCTGGCCACTGACGAAGACGTCGCCACGGCCATGGGCCGGATCGAAAGCGAAGCCAAGCGCATGGGTTCCATGGTGGAGGACCTGCTCCTGCTGGCCCGCCTGGATGAGCAGCGGCCCCTGCAGCAAAAGCCGGTGGACCTCCAGCTGATAGCCCACGACGCCGTCGTGGACACGCAGGCCAGTGACCGCTCCAGGTTGATCTCGCTCACCGGGCTGGACGGCGGACCGGCGGCACCGGCCCCCGTCCTCGGGGATGAGGCCAAACTGCGCCAGGTGGTGGGCAACCTCGTGGGCAATGCCCTGCGCTACACCCCGGAGGGCAGCCCCATCGAACTGGCCGTCGGGGTCCGTGGAGTTGACGGCGGGGAACGCTCCGTCATCGAGGTACGGGACCATGGGCCGGGCATTTCGGAAGAGGATGCGGCAAAGGTCTTTGAACGCTTCTACCGCGCTGATACCTCCCGGACCAGGGAGACGGGCGGCAGCGGCCTTGGGCTCGCCATTGTGGCGGCGATCGTGGGGTCGCACGGCGGCTCGGTGCGGGTGGAGGAGACCGACGGCGGCGGCGCCACGCTGGTGGTCAGCCTCCCACGTCGCGAGGACGCACCCTACACTGACGGCGGGGACGGGCAGGAAGCAGAGGCTGGCACTGCCGCCAATGCCGGGGGCAGCGACGGGTCGGTTATCCACATATAGCTACCGGCTGTGGCTGCCGCCTGCCACAGCTCCGTAGGCTCGTCCCAGCAGCCCGGATCCGCCGGGCGGGGGCACTCGGCCCGCCGTATCGAAAGGCACAGCCATGAGCATTATTTCCGTCGACACTGAATTACTGCAGCTGAAGTCCGCCAATGTGCAGGCCACCGTTGACCGGATCAGTGCAGACGTGCAAACCATGAAGCGCGGCCTCGACGAGCTGCAGGGTTCGTGGCGTGGTTCCGCTGCCACGAACTTCCAGGCGCTCATTACCGAATGGACCATCACCCAAGGCAGGGTGGAAGCGTCGCTGGCGTCCATCAACGCTGCCCTGGCCTCAGCCGCCGCCACCTATGCCCAGGCTGAGCAGGGAAACACGCAGCGGTTCAGCTGACGTCCACCCCTAGGCCTCCGGGGTTCCCTGGTGGAACCGCAGCCGCCACCGGCCGCCGTCGAGGACCCACAGCGAGCTGCGAAGGGTGGTGCCGGAGCGCGCGAAGTTTCGGTATGTCAGCAGGAACGCGCTGGTGCCGATGCGGTCGGCACCCAGGATCTCAATGTCGGTCCGCTCACCGGGGTCTTCCTCGAGGGCCATCATCATGGCGTCGCGGGTCCAGACCCTTCCCGAGCTGCCGATCTCCATAAAGTCCGGGTGGAGAAGGACAGCGGTCCGGCCAATGTCCCCCCGTACCAGGGGACCCAACAGCTCACGTTCGAGCTCTTCCACCAGTGCCTCAGGCGGAATGGAGCCCGCCCGCTGCGTTGCCTCGGCCACTTCAAGGGCTTCGTCGTCCAGTTCACTGAACAGGTCAAGTTCATCGAACGCCGAGACCGGTTCAGGAGTGGCCCGCGGCCTGCCGGCACCCGCAGCGCCCGCGTTGGCACCGGCGGCAGGCGCTTTGCCGGCAGGTGCTGCCGCTGGGCGGGCGGGCGCAGTGGACGGAATCTCCAGGGTCGCGGGAGGGAGGCCAACGCCGGAAGCGGGCTGCGCTTCCGTAGTGCCTCCAAGAGCGCCTGGGTGGTGCCCGCCGGGGAATCCAGGCCCGGACCTTGCGGCCACTCCTTGCTGGTACGCCGTGGCCGCGGCCCTGGCCCGCTCATCGGCTGCCTCGTTTAATTCGTGGCCGGCATGGCCTTTGACCCACTCGAAGGTGTAGGTGCGCCCGGCCAGTTCGCGGTCGAGTTCCTTGAGCAGTTCCACGTTGAGGACGGGCTTTCCGTCGGCTTTACGCCATCCCTTGCGCTTCCACCCCGGCATCCATTTGGTGATGGAGTTGATGACGTACTGGCTGTCGCACAGGATCCGCAGGTCTTCGCCCGGCAGGTGGGCGGTGGCACGCAGGAGGTCAAGGACAGCCATCAGCTCCCCTTGGTTGTTGGTCCCGTGCGGCCAGCCGCCGGCGCGCCAGCAATTATCATTCACATACCAGGCCCACCCGGCAGGGCCGGGGTTTCCCAAGGCCGAACCATCAGCCGCTGCAGTAATCGTCACCGGTCCATCCTGCCAGAAGCAACCGACACTGGGCTGCCATCAACGCCAGGCAGGCCGAGCGCGTGGCCCTGCCAGCCCCGGCCTCCGCGCCGCGGGACCTCTGGCTGCCGCGCAAGCTGCCCGTCGGACAAGCAGTGAAGCGGAGTGGGAAAGCGTTTACCGAAAGTTCTTGACGTGGGCATCGGATGCGCGAAACAATCACAGCATAAATGAGAAAGCGGTTTCTCGATCCGTCGGTTTTTGGCAGCGGTGCTGCCACCGCCGGAAGAAGCCAACCGGAAGGAAAATCAATGACGATTCCAGTCGTAAGCCGGCGCAGTTTCCAGTTCGGCGCTGCGGCCCTGGCCCTGTCCCTCCTGGCCACAGGCTGCGGCGCGCCCGGAGGCTCGGGCGACAACGGGCAGGTGACGTTGCGCTTCGCCTGGTGGGGCAACGAATACCTGAACGGGCAGACGGACAAGGTCATCGCGGCGTTTGAGGCGTCACATCCAAACATCAAGATCAAGGCGGAGCCGGGCGAATGGTCCAGCTACTGGGACAAGCTGGCCACCAAGACCGCTGCCAATGACGCGCCCGACGTCATCCAGATGGACCAGAAGTACATCGCCGAATACGGCGGCCGCGGTGCACTGATGGACCTGTCCAAGCAGAACGCCATCGACACCTCCAAACTGGACAAGGAAGCGCTGTCCTCGGGCCAGTACAGCGGGGCCCAATACGGCCTGAGCACCGGCCAGAACGCATACGTCATCATGGCCAACACCAAAGTCTTCGAGGCAGCGGGCGTTCCCCTTCCCAACGACAAAACGTGGACGTGGAAGGACTTCGTGGACACCGCAGCGAAAATCAGCGCGGCGGGCGACGGCAAGACCTACGGGGCCGCTTATGGCAGCAACGAAGCCGATCTGATCATCTGGCTGCGCCAGCACGGGGAGAACCTGTATTCCGGGGACGGCAAGCTCGATTTTGAAACCTCCACCGCGGCGTCCTTCTGGGAACGGCTCAAGGAGCAGCGGGACTCCAAGGCCAGCCCGCCGGCAACGGTAGCCACGGAGGACGCGGGGGCGGGCCTTGAGGAAAGCCTGTTCGGTACAAACCGGGTAGGCATGGCGTGGTGGTGGACCAACCAGCTTGGTTCGCTTGCATCCACCACGGGCAGCAACATCAAGATGCTGCGTGCCCCGAGCGTCGACGGTGCGTCCGCCGGCAACGGCATGTACTACAAACCCACCATGTTCTGGTCCGCCTCGTCGCGCTCGAAGCATCCGCAGCAGGCCGCGGAATTCATCAACTACCTCACCAACAGCCCGGAGGCCGGCGCCATCCTGATGACGGACCGGGGCGTCCCCACGAATTCCGAGATCGTCTCGGGCATTACTCCGCAGCTGAAGCCGGCCGACACCACGGTGGTTGGGTTCCTGAAGGACATAGCACCGGACGTCAAGGACGCGCCGCCGGTCCCGCCCGTGGGTGCAGGCAGCGTCCAGAACGTCATCAAGCGCTACACGGATGAAGTGCTGTATGACCGGCTGGCCCCGCAGGCGGCGGCCGAAGCCTTCAAGAAGGAAGTCCAGGGGATGCTGGACTCGGCCCGGAAGTAACATCCAACCCGGAACACAAAAAATGCGGCCCCCTCACATCGAGGGGGCCGCATTTTATGGTTTGGCGGGACAGGTCCCGGCAGGGGAAGGCTTAGAAGCCGCCCATGCCTCCCATGCCGCCCATGTCGTCGCCGCCTGCGGGGGCAGCGTTCTTCTCCGGCTTGTCAGCCACCACTGCTTCGGTGGTGAGGAACAGGCCGGCAATGGAGGCCGCGTTCTGCAGGGCAGAGCGCGTCACCTTGACCGGATCGTTGACGCCGGCTGCCAGCAGGTCGACGTACTCGCCGGTGGCTGCGTTCAGGCCGTGGCCTGCGGGGAGGCCGCGGACCTTGTCGACAACCACGCCGGGCTCGAGGCCTGCGTTGAAAGCGATCTGCTTCAGCGGAGCGTCGATGGCAACGCGGACGATGTTGGCGCCCGTTGCTTCGTCGCCGGACAGCTGAAGGTTGGCGAATGCCTTGGCACCGGCCTGGATCAGGGCCACGCCGCCACCGGCGACGATGCCTTCTTCAACCGCAGCCTTGGCGTTGCGGACTGCGTCCTCGATGCGGTGCTTGCGCTCCTTGAGCTCAACTTCGGTTGCGGCACCGGCTTTGATGACTGCAACGCCGCCGGCCAGCTTGGCCAGGCGTTCCTGCAGCTTCTCGCGGTCGTAGTCGGAGTCGGAGTTTTCGATCTCGGCGCGGATCTGGGAAACGCGGCCTGCAATCTGGTCGGCGTCGCCTGCACCTTCGACGATGGTGGTCTCGTCCTTGGTGACGACAACCTTGCGGGCCTGGCCCAGGAGCTCCAGGCCGGCGTTCTCCAGCTTGAGTCCAACCTCCTCGGAGATGACCTGGCCGCCGGTGAGGACGGCGATGTCGGCCAGCTGGGCCTTGCGGCGGTCACCGAAGCCTGGAGCCTTGACGGCAACGGACTTGAAGGTGCCACGGATCTTGTTGACGATCAGGGTGGCCAGGGCCTCGCCCTCGATGTCCTCGGCGATGATCAGCAGCGGCTTGTTGGACTGCATGACCTTTTCCAGGACAGCAACCAGTTCCTTGACGTTGGAGATCTTGGAGTTGACGATCAGGATGTACGGATCCTCAAGGACCGTTTCCTGGCGCTCGGCGTCCGTGACGAAGTAGGCGGAGATGTAGCCCTTGTCGAAGCGCATGCCTTCGGTGAGCTCGAGCTCCAGGCCGAAGGTGTTGGACTCCTCGACCGTGATGACGCCTTCCTTGCCAACCTTGTCCAGGGCTTCGGCAATGAGGGCACCAATTTCGTTGTCACCGGCGGAGATGGATGCCGTAGCGGCGATCTCTTCCTTGGTTTCGATTTCCTTGGCGGAGTTCAGCAGCTCGGCGGTGACGGCTTCAACAGCCTTCTCGATGCCGCGCTTGAGGGACAGCGGGTCGGCGCCGGCAGCAACGTTGCGCAGGCCTTCCTTGACCAGCGCCTGTGCCAGCACGGTTGCCGTGGTGGTGCCGTCTCCGGCAACGTCGTCGGTCTTCTTGGCAACTTCCTTGACCAGCTCTGCGCCGATCTTTTCGTAAGGATCGTCCAGCTCGATCTCCTTGGCGATGGAAACACCATCGTTGGTGATCGTGGGGGCGCCCCACTTCTTTTCGAGGACGACGTTGCGTCCACGCGGGCCGAGGGTGACCTTAACGGCGTCGGCGAGGATGTTCAGGCCCCGCTCAAGGCCGCGGCGTGCCTCTTCATCAAATGCAATGATCTTGGCCATAACGGCAGTAGTCCTTTCGGGACAGTCGTTAAGAATGAACCTTCGCTGCAGTGCCCGCGACGGACGATCCTTTGGACGGCGGCCTCTGTATGCCTCCGCTTGGGGGATCTCACTGAAGTGAGGTGTTTCTTTCGCTCCTTGACCGGTGCCGTGCGCCACCGGCCGGAGCCAGGCTTTGCTTTAGCAGTCGGTACGTCAGAGTGCTAACTCAATAATTAGCACTCCCCAAGTGAGAGTGCAAGCGAAAAGACGCTGAACGGGCGCCTCGGGCGGCGGCTTCGCGCAGGGCGATCAGCCGGAGTGTCCGGCAGTCTCGCGACCGGTGGGGCTGGGGTTGTTGTCCGGGCCGTACGTGAAGACGGAGAAAACGGCGGTGGTGATGTCCCCGTTGGAATCGAAGGCAACCGGGCCCGATTCGCCGTCGTAATTGATGTCCGGACCGGCAGCAAGCCCGCCCAGGCATTCTTTATAGGAGAGGCATGGAGCCGACGGCGTCCCGGCTCGTGACCCGCCGGTTACAGTCCCACCGGATACCGACACCAGGTTGGCGGCGATGGAGCGACCCGCGTCGTCCTGGGCCCTGGCCGCGGCCAATGCCGCCAGCGTCACGGCGTCATAGGTCTCAGCAGCGTAGGAGAGGTCCTTCAGCGAGGGATCGACGGCCAGCAGTTTGGCCTGGAAGACGGCGCCAGGCAGCTGCCCGGGGACGATGGCGCGGGCCCCGTCCAGGACTTTGGATGCGAGTCCCGATCCGTAGCGGGCGAAGGCGCCGTCACTAAGGATGATTTTCGAGCCACTGAGGCCGGCGTTGTGCAGCTCGGCCAAGGCGCCCTGCGCACCCTCCCGGGCAATCAGGACCACGGCATCCGGCGTGGCCTTGCCGGCGGAACGCGCGGCTTCGGCGGCGTTCCCAGGCGTGAAGCGGTCTCCGGGCAGCACCGTGAGTCCGGACTGCCGGGCCGCTTCCGTGACGGCAGCCGACAGCTCCTTGCCATAGGAACCCTCCTGGTAGAGCACGCTGATCGTGGCAGCCCCGGCGTCCTTGGCAAGTTTGGCCAGCACGGGCCCTTGTGCGACGTCGGCTGCAGCGGTCCGGAAATAGTAGCCTCCAGCGGCCATTCCGGAGAGACCGGCAGCGGTGTTGGCCGGCGATATGAGGGGTATCCGGGAGCGGGACAGCGCGTCCATGGCGGCGGCTGCGTGGCTGGAATCGGTGGGTCCGATGACCACGTCGGCTTTCGCGGCCACCAGGTCATTGGCCTGCACTGCGGTTTCCTGGTCCGGATACGCCGGAAGCAGCTCCACCGGCCGGCCTTTGTGTCCGCCGGAGGCGTTGATTTCCTGGATGGCCAGTTTGGCTGCGGCCAGCTGCGGCGCATTGAGGAAGGCGTTGTCGCCGCTGTTGTCCAGGATCAGGCCCACCCGGAGGACACCGTCACCGGAGGCCTCCGCCGGGTCCACCCTGGCGTTGCCGCCCCCGCCGGAACAAGCGCTCACTGCAAGGACCGCGCCCAGGCAAATTGTGAGTACGGCAGGGACGCGGACCGCGGAACGGTGGACAAGCATCACGGGGCGGGCCGCACGTCTTCCGCCTGGGGGCCCTTTTCGCCCTCGCCGACTTCCAGCTGTACACGCTGGCCCTCATCGAGGGCGCGGTAGCCGTCCCCCTGGATCGCCGACCAGTGGACAAAAACGTCATCGCCCGAGCCGTCAACGGTGATGAAGCCGTAGCCCTTTTCCGCGTTGAACCATTTGACGGTTCCCAGTGCCATGATGAACAACTCTTTCCGTTGGAAGCCGGGTGGGACCGGACCGGTCTGCGTGACGCCCGGCTGCGGCCTGGAAATCACTCTAGCTACTGCCCTCCGTGCAGCGCAGGCTGCCGGCCGCCACGAAGCAGGAACGTTATGCAGGCGTAACTGCAGCGCGTGCTGCTACCGGTATCCGGGGCCCAGCACCACTACGAGCGGTACCTGGAATTCAGTGCTGGCCACTACGGTGGGGATGTTCAGCAACTCAGCGAGCGCCTGTGCGCCTGCCAGTTGCTGCGGACCAGAGTAGAAGATCACCGATGACTTCTGAGGCGCACCGGACCAGTTGCCTACCTGGCCGAGACGCCATCCGTCCGCCTGCACGGTTCCGCCCACGCGGCTGGCCAGGCCTGCCGTGCCTGCGGCGTTGTAAACGGCAACCGCCTGGGTCCTGTCGACGACGGACTGCTGGGTGGCAGAGGTTGTCGCCTGGGGCTCGGGGGTGACGTTTTGGGTTGGCGCGGAAGAGGCAGACGGCGCCGTGGCGGAAGGAGGGACGGACGCCTGCGTGGCCGACGGCGTGGATCCGGCCCCGGCCAGCGCGGCTGACTCCACGCTTGCCGATGCCTGGGTCGCCGTAGTGTTGAAACCGAGCTTCGGAAGGATCAGGAAGGACACCATGCCAATGGCCAGGGCCGCCATTCCCACCGCCAGGATGGGCCACAGCCGCACGCGGGACGGGGCCGAGGCCGTCCGGTGGACACCTTGCCGCGACGCGGCCTCCGGGACCTTGTCGAATTCATCGCGGGCATATCTGGTCATGGTGGAAGGACATCCTTGTTGATTGTGGCTCTTGTCCCGGCGTGGGGCGTGTTTAGACGTCGGATCCCAGGCGCCGGGCCGTACGCGCACGGTGGCGCGACGTACGTAGTCTACGCAATCTCTTCACCAGCATGGGATCGTGGGCCAGGGCGTCCTCGCGGTCGATCAGTGCGTTGAGGAGCTGGTAGTAATGGGTCGCCGAGAGGTCAAACAGGTCACGGATGGCCTGCTCCTTGGCCCCCGCGTACTTCCACCACTGCCGTTCCAGGGCCAGCATCTGCTGTTCGCGTTCTGAGAGGGAGGACTCGCGGAGGGTGAAATCCGCCAGGAGTGACTTCCGTGGATCCTGCTCCGGCAGGTGTTCCCGGGCCGGTTCCGCCACGGCACACTCCTTCGCTGGTTACAGTAAATGTCTCACCCCTATGCTACCGGTCGAATAACAGCCGTGTCATTCGCGCTTGTTCCCCCGTCGGGCTGGTTCCGGTGTCCGGCTTGCGCGGGGTGCCTGCAAGAATAGAACGATGTTTGAATCCGATGCGCTCTTCGAGCTGCAGCAGGACGCCCCGGACTCCATCCGCTTCGCTGACCTCGCAGAGCTGCCCCTGGCTGAGCTCATGGCGCCGGACTGGGCTGCGGCGCTGCATGTCGTGGAGGCGAAATTCCGGTCGGTGCTGGCGTTCCTCGCAGGCGAAGAGGCAGCCGGGCACCAAATCCTCCCGCCGCCGTCGAACGTCCTGCGCGCTTTCCGCCAGCCGTTGGCCGCGGTGAAGGTCCTCATCGTGGGGCAGGACCCCTATCCCACGCCGGGCCACGCCGTCGGGCTGTCGTTCTCCGTGGACGCGCGCACGCGCCCCCTCCCGCGCAGCCTGGTGAACATCTACCGCGAACTGGACTCGGATCTGGGCATTCCGCCGCGCGCCCACGGCGACCTGTCGGCGTGGGCGGAGCAGGGCGTGCTGCTCCTGAACCGGGTGCTCACGGTCCGGGCCGGGTCCGCGGGTTCGCACCGGGGCAAGGGCTGGGAGGAGATTACGACGGCGGCCGTCACCGCACTGGCGGAGCGGAGAGCAGTGGACGGGGCCAGGATGCCCCTGGTGGCCATCCTGTGGGGCAAGGAAGCTGGAAGCGTCCGGCCGCTCCTCGATGGCGTACCCGCCGTCACCAGTCCCCACCCCAGCCCGCTGTCCGCCTCCCGCGGGTTCTTTGGCTCCAGGCCATTCAGCCGCGCGAACCAGCTGCTCCGGGAACAAGGTGCTATGGACGTAACCTGGGAACTCCCGCCGTCGCCCTAGCTTAGGCTTGCCTTATGAGTACCGTCCCTGCAGCCACCAGCGCCACGAAGAAAAGCCGCCCCCAGGTCAACCTGACCGTGCTGCGCAAGGAGCAACTGTCCCCGCACATGGTCCGGATCGTGGCCGGCGGAGAGGGCTTCAGTGACTTCACCAACAACGGGTTCGTGGACCGGTATGTAAAAATCGTCTTTCCGCAGCCCGGCGTGGACTACCCCTCCCCGCTGGATCTGTGGGAGGTCCGGGAAACTATGCCCCGTGAGCAGTGGCCCTACACCCGCACGTACACGCTGCGCTGGGTGGACCTGGCCGCCCGGGAGCTCGCCATCGACTTCGTGGTCCACGGCGACGAGGGCTTGGCGGGGCCATGGGCGGCCGCGGCTAAGCCGGGCGGGACACTCACCTTCACCGGTCCTGGCGGCGCGTACAACCCCAACCCGGAGGCCGACTGGTATCTGTTTGCCGGTGATGAAGCTGCACTGCCGGCCATCGCCGCCTGCATTGAATCACTTCCGTCCGGCGCTGCGGGCCTCGCGTTCCTGGAAGTGGGGTCCGAGGCGGACATCCAGCCGATCAACGCCCCGGCCGGGCTGAAGGTCAGCTGGCTGCCACGCGAGGGTGTTCCGGCAGGTTCCAGCGACCTGCTGGTCAAGGCCGTGGCGGAGGCCGAATGGCCCGACGGCACAGTGGACGTCTTTGCACACGGCGAACGCGGTTACATGAAGGCGCTCCGCGAAGTCTTCTTCAAGCAGCGTGGCCTGGAGCGCCGGCAGGTGTCGCTCTCCGGTTACTGGGCCCAGGGCCGCGTGGAAGATGTGTTCCAGGCCGAAAAGAAGCTGCCGGTCGGCCAGATCTAGCCAGGCCGGGTCTGGTCGCGCCAGCTTTAGCCGGAGCAGACCTATCGGCGCCGGGCCCGGCGCCGTTCGTTACTCGCCAGGCTGCGGGTGAGCGGCCGGGCCAGCACGTCGCCCAGGACAATTCCGCCGGCCGTGCCCAGGACGATGGCTCCGGCGCTCAGCATTCCTCCCGCGCCGGCCAGGATCTCGGACTCCTCAACGGTGAGGACATACATGGACCGGAAAATCGTGAGGCCCGGCAGCAGGATCAGCGCCGCGGGAACGGCCACCACAAGCTGCGGCGCTCCCATCCGCAGCGCCACCACACGTGCCAGCAGGCCAATGACGACGGCGGCCATGGCAGGCGAGAAACGGTCACCAATGCCCAGCAGGCCACAGCCGAGCAGCACCAGGTAGCCGGCCACGCCGACGGCTGCCGTGGGCAGCAGGAGCTGCCAGGTGGTCTGTTCCGTGATGCCGATGGCCATGACCGCGGCCGCCACGAAGAGGATGAGGACCCACAGATCGTAGGCTGGCGGGAAGGTCTGCGTGACGTCGATGCGCTGCAGCCCGGTCAGCTCACCCACCACGAAGGCAACAGCAATGCCTGCCACGATCGCGCCGAATGTCAGCAGCGTGGACAGGAACCGTCCGGCCGCGGTCACCGGGAAGCCGTTGATGGCGTCCTGCACGGAGGACACCAGGCGGCCGGTGGGCAGGAGCAGCAGGATGCCGCCCACCACTACGATGGACGGCGAGGCGGTGAGCCCGAACTGCCAGAGCAGCAGCGCCAGGATGGTGACAACGAACGAGCAACTGGCGGTGATGAAGAAGTCGGGGACCCGCCAGCGTCCCAGTTGCCGGGCCAGCAGGCTGTTGCCGATGTTTGCCACGAACGCTATCGCCGAGGACACCGGCCCGCCGCCCAGCACGCCAACGAACACGGCGGCGAAGACACCGAACGCCGCGGTGACCATCCACCGCGGGTACGGTTTGGGGCTGGTGATCGCCTCGTTCAGCCGGCGGATGGCTTCGTCGCGGCCCACCCCGCCGGCCACGATGTCGGTGACCAGCTGGTGCACCTTGGCCAGGCCTGCGTAGTTGTTGGTCCAGGAACGCACCACCCGCAGCAGCGAAATGGGCGTCTGGTCCTTGGGGGCATAGTTGATGCCCACGGACTGGTTGGTGATGTCCACTTCGATGTTCTTCAGCCCCAAGGCCGCGGTGACGGCAATGATGCTGGTTTCCACCTCCAGGGCGCCGGCACCGTACCGGAACATCGTCTCGGCCAGGTGCAGGGCGAAGTCCAGGGTTTTGCGGGCGGACGTGTCCACGCCGCCCACCTGGATGGTGGGGTTGGCGTAGGGGCTCCCCGCCAGCCGGTCCACGATGCTCAAGGGCGCCGTGGGCGGATTCTCGCCCTGGACCAGGCGGCGCAGCATCCTCTTCGCGGCAGCATCCTGCCGAAGCTGCGCAGGGGTCAGCGGTTCCGTCTTGGGCAGGCCGTCAGTCTTCGGCCTGTGCCCGGGCCGTTCAGTCATGCCCGCTTCCTCCCTGTGCGCGGTTTATGAGCGGTGTGCGTGGTTCATGGACGGTCAGGATGCACGCTTCAGCGGCAGCTTGCCCAGCAGCGTGCGGGCGGCCCCTGCGGCGGATCTGGCGAGCCTGTTGGCATGGAAGAGGGCGGGCCGTATCGGCATGACGAAGTCCCCCACCAACTGGACCACTTCCCCGCCGAATCCCTTCTTGAATTCGTAGCCGCCGTGGCCTTCCTCATCCTGCCCCGAGATGCCGAATGTGCCGTAGAAGTTGTACCGCGGGTATCCCTTCTCGAGGGCATGCAGCATCATGCCCCAGTACAGGGAGGTTGCGCCGTTGAAGTAAATGTAGTCCTGGACGGTGCCGCCGATGACGCACACCACTTCATCGCCGTAGCAGACGAAGTGGATGGCTGCCACGGTGGCGGTTCCCACTGAATCCGGGAACCTTTCGATGTCCTTGAGGCTGCGCTCGTAGCTGTCCACCAGGTCCTGGACCACTTTGAGCCGGTTGGCCTTTTTCTTGCTGCCGGTCTCTTCAACCTCACGGCGAAGGTCCGCCGCCGTGGCTGACTCCGCCGCCAGGCGCTCGGTGATGGATTTGCGGTAGGCCGGGATGTCGATCTTGGCCATCATGAGCTTCGTGAATTCCGCGGACGTGGAGCGGAGCAGGTGTTCGTAGTAGGCACGCTCGCGGTAGACGAATCCTTTCTCGTCCCCGGCCCGGCTCAGGGCGCCGTAGAAATCGTCCAGGGTTTCCAGGGTGGCCTGTTCCAGGAAGACGCCGTTCTTTTCGGCCTTGCGGATGGCCTTCCGGGTCCGGTAGCTGGTCCCCATGATCAGTTCTTCGGCGTCCTGGACGCCCACCAGGTTCTTGATGAACATCCAGTTGACGTTGACGAAGTTCATGTCCAGGCCCTGGTGCTGGAACCTGAGCCGCTCCAGCTCAGCCACCAGCGGCCGGTTGTCCTCGACGTCGGGGTGTTCGGCGCCGTCGGCATCCCGTGCGATGTACCTAAGGTTCGGCGAGATACGCAGTTCTGCGGCTTTGCGGCCTGCCGCGTGCTTGCGGAGAAGTTCGACGACGTCGCCCACCAGGGTCCGGTCGGTGTAGTCCATGAGGGGCCCCTTGGCACATTCACAGACGGTGTAGCCCAGGCGGGTGGTGGTGTAGTTGAGCTTTCCTGCTGCAACGAGTTCCCCGTTGCGCCGGACTCCGAAGAGTTCCACCCGCTGGCCGCGGGCACGCTGGAAACGGGCAAAATCGATGGACTGCAGGAAGCTGTTCTGCGGGTGCTTCAGGGCGAAGGCCTCAAAGTCGGCGTCGCTGAGGTTGGAAAATTCAAGCCCGGTAGCGGCGGAAACTGGATTCAAGGGATGACCTTCTTCTGGACTCTTCGCGGCCTGGTGGGCACGCGCTGGGCGGGCGGTGTTCGGGGCGGCCCGCACGGGTGCGTGCGGGGCCGGCGGGGCGCGTTGGCCTTGCGGGCTGGCGGGTGTGGCGGCTGCAGGTCAGTAGAACTGCTGGCCGGTCCGTGCGGTTTCAATCCGGCGGAAGACCCTTTCGCCGCCGCTGACCCACAGGCGGTGCCGGAGCGGGGACAGGACGTAGTCATGGCAGCCCACGAAGTCGGTGACTGTCTTGGTGAAGCTGGTCTTGAACATGCCCATGCCGTAAAGGTTGTGCGATTTGTCCTTGATGCGCGCCGACGGCGGCGTTCCGCAAAAGTCGTACTCCGTGCAGCCAAGTTCCTGCATCCGCCGGATGGCCGCCCACTGCACCAGGTGCGAGTCTCCGTACTGCTTCCGGTTCTGGGTGGAACCGCCGTCCTTGTAGGTTGCCTTGGCGCCGTAGTTGATGACGAAGGCACCGACGCTGGGCTTCCCATCCTCGTAGGCGAAGAAGAAGTTGCCCTGGCCACGGTTGCAGAACTCGTCCCAGAACCGGGCGTAGTAGTCGTAGCTGCGAAGGGGCATGGAGCCCTTGGCGTTGACGGTGTTGGCCATCAGGTCGTACAGCGCGCGATAGGTCTCAGGTCCGGGTTCCTGCCGGACCACCTGGCAGCCCTCGCGCTGCGCACGCCGGATCGCGTTCCGGGCGCGCGAGGAGATGGCCTTGAACACGTCCTCCTCCGGGCCCGAGATATCCAGCAGGGCCGTGGAGTCGTTGGACTGGATATTGGGCGCCTTGACCAGGTTCGCCGCGCGCAGTTCCTTCTGTGCGTCGCCGGAATCGACAATGTCCGGTTCCACCTTGATGGTGAAGACGTTCAGTTTCCCGCTGCGGACGAACGCGGCGCACGCTTCCAGGGCGGTTCCGAGATCCGCTGCATCAGCGAGGTCGGGACCCTTGATCAAGTACCACAACCGGCCCAGGACGGGAAAACTCTTCTCCAGCACCAGGTTATAGCTGGGGTTTCCGTCGCTTTCCAGCACCAGGAACCGGACTTTCCAGCCACTTCCGTTCTTGACCGATGCGTAGGCTGCCGACTGCAGCATGTTGCCGCCGTTCGGGTTGGCCGTGACGTGCTTGTCCCAGTTTTCAATTTCCTCGGCGGTGGCAAAACGTGCGGTGAATTGTCGCAAGGGGGCCTTGTCCAATCGGGTTTGTGCGCGGTTTCGGTACTTCTGGGTGCGTGCGGACATGCAGCCTCAAGTCTAAAGCCTGATGCGCTTCCGGCTTTTCCCCGGCCGGCCGGGCACGGTCCGATCTGCGTGTTGGGTCCCGGCTTGACGCGGCTGTTGGCGTTCAACAAGGGTTGGGGTATGAGGCCGCACGGGGAAGAGTCCGGGTGGCCGCGCTTGCGGGGTTCCTGGTGGGGCAGCAGCGCATAACTAGGCGGCGCGGGCGCCGCCCAGCCCGCCCTGCCGGCGTATGAGTGGGTGCCAGCCCGGGGTGGGGTTCAGCATTCGACGACGTTGACGGCGAGGCCGCCCATGGCGGTTTCCTTGTATTTGGAGCTCATGTCCTTGCCGGTTTCGCGCATGGTGATGATGACTTCGTCCAGGGAGACCCGGTGGGTGCCGTCGCCCCAGAGCGCCA
>DATIMT010000249.1:0-2517 GCA_035475035.1 Arthrobacter sp. | reverse complement strand
TGGTTGTAGCGGATGGTCACCGTGCCGCCCGCGTGGTGCAGTTCGTGGTTGGGGCCATCGAACGTGCCGAACGCGCCGTAGTTTTCATCCCACGACCGGTTCAGGGCGATCTTGAAGGTGTAGAAGCCGGCCGGGAGCTCGGCGCTCTTCTTCCACAGCTGGTCCAGGAAGTCGAACTCCATCTGCGCTTCGTCGTACTGGGGGGCCCAGTTCTCCGGGGCGCCCAGGATGGTGTTGAAGTCACCGGCCACGGCTACTGCTTCGGGCTGCGGCAGGGTTTCGACGTCCGGGCCCTCGAACGGCTCCGCGGCAGAGGTTCCGGCACGGGCAGCAGCGGGCGCAGCTTCGGCCTTGGCCGGAGCCTTGCCCTTGCGGACGGCTTTCACCACGGGTTCGACGACGTCCTCGATTGCCTTGGCTGCCTTGCCAACGGCGGAGGCGGCCTTCTTCGCCGGAGCCTTCCTGGCGGGCTTCTTCGGAGTTTCTTCCTTGGCCGGAACCTGCAGCGTTTCCGCGGCGGCCGAAACCGGCCGGACAAAGCCTGCGGGAGCCGTCGGAACGGGGGTGCCGGCAGGAACCGGAGTGCCGGCGTCGAGCGCTGCGGCGAAGGAATCAGCGTCGGGGAAGGCGACGGTGGCACGCATGCCATCCTCGGTGATGGTCCAGCCCGAGCGGCCCTTGATGAGCCAGCCGGCCTTGACCAGCTTGGAGGTGGCAGAAGTCAGGGTTTTGTGGCCGCGCGGGATGCCGCCGCTGAGGAGTTCGGCCTCATGCTCGTTGAACGGCACGCGGGCAGTTGCTTCCGCCAGGACCTGGCCTGCGTTCAGTGCATCGCCGGACCACACGCCTTCGGTCAGGACATCCAGAACGGTCTTGAGTCGAAGGTAAGTGTTTTCTGCGGTGGACTTGGCCATGTTTCCCCTTATATAAAAGCGATCGGTCTTAGGCATCTTGCCAACAGCCCATTAAATCGCGCGACTTTAATTGGTTAACTCTGCGTGTCGTGACCGACTATGAAGCGGATTGTGCCGCAAGTGAGGCGGAGGTCTCGGGTAAGGGCTGTCTGCATAACCCTCAAGCGCTGACATGGGTGCTGCCTTGCACTCCCCAGACACGCCTGCGGCACTTAGTTTACCGGGCAGAAAGCCCGGCTGTTGCGCCCGACACAGCAGCGGTCAGGCGGATACTTCCCTGCCGTTCAATTCCGCCACCAGCTCCGCCTTCCGCTCCTCGGAAGCGAAGGAGGAGTGGATGGAGTTTGCGGCCAGGCGCGCCCTGTCGAAATCGGAGAGGTCAAACACGTCAGTCAACTGGGCGAAGTTGTCATCCACGTAGCCGCCAAAGTAGGCGGGATCGTCCGAGTTGACCGAGACGTTCAGTCCCGCAGCCAGCATTGCAGGCAGCGGATGGTCGGCCAGGGTGTCCACTGCGCGCAGCCGGACGTTCGACAACGGGCAGACGGTCAGCGGGATTCGCGCGTCCACCAGGCGTTCCACCAAGGCAGGATCTTCCATGCAGCGGATGCCGTGGTCGATCCGCTCCACGCCCAGGATGTCCAGGGCTTCGGTGATGTACGACGCCGGGCCCTCCTCCCCAGCGTGCGCCGTCAACCGCAGGCCTGCTTCACGCGCCTTCGCGTACAGCCGTTCGAACTTGGACGGAGGGTTCCCCACTTCGGCTGAGTCCAGGCCGATGGCGCCGATGGGTGCGTCCATGGCGAGCAGCTGGCCCAGGACTTCCAGCGCCGAGTCCTCCGGCAGGTCGCGCAGGAAGGCCGCGATCAGGATGGTGGAGATGCCAAACTCTTCCTCCGACGTTGCCAGCACCGAAGCCACACCTTTGACGCACGCCTCCAGGGGAATGCCCCGGGAGAGGTGTGCCTGCGGGTCCATCATGATTTCCGCGTGCCGGACTCCGGCGGTGGCGGCCCGCTCCAGGTAGGCCCGGGTCATGTCCGCGAAGTCCTGCTCGGTGAGCAACACGGCCATGTTGGCGTAGTAGAGGTCCAGGAAGGACTGCAAATCCGTGAACTCGTACTTTTCCCGAAGTTCCTCCAGCCCGGAGTACGGCAGCTCAATGCCGTTGCGCTCGGCCAGGGCAAAGATCAGCTCGGGCTGCAGGGTTCCTTCGATGTGCAGGTGCAGTTCAGCCACCGGGAGGGGCTTGGCAGGAACCGCGGGTTCCGCAGGCTCCGTTTCGGTTTCGGGCATGGTGCTGCCGCCGGCAATGTTTTCCATCCGGTCAGGATAGTGCCCCTCCCGGTTTAGCGCCTGCCCGCGACTTCGAGGCCACGGCACGCGTTGCGGTAGCAGGTGACGTGACCCACCCCCAACACGCCTGCTGGAATCTCGATTTGATAACGCCCAGATGATGTCCTAGCGTGAAATGCATGCCCGTTCGGCGGGCTCTTTGATTGCCCGGTGCTGCCTACACCAGAACTGCCCAGCGGCAGCCACCGACAGTGACCTCTATTCGTCAGGGGCGGGCAGTGGCGCGACGATCTCCGGGGACGGAACC
>DATIMT010000248.1:0-1546 GCA_035475035.1 Arthrobacter sp. | reverse complement strand
GAGCCGGCGGGCTCGCAGATCGGCCTGTTGCTGTCCTTCGCGTCCGTCGGACTGAGCTTCCTGTTCCGTCCGTTGGGAGCCTTCCTCGCCGGGCACTACGGAGACAAAATCGGCCGCAAGGCCATGCTGGTCCTCACCCTGATCCTGATGGGTGGGGCCACGACGCTGATCGGCGTGCTGCCCACTTACGCCACCGCCGGTGCCACCGCCCCCGTCCTGCTGCTGCTGCTGCGCATCATCCAGGGCATCTCCGCCGGCGGCGAGTGGGGTGGCGCGGCCCTGATGGCCGTCGAACATGCCCCGCGGACCAAGCGCGGCATCTTCGGCGCTTTCCCGCAGCTCGGTGTCCCGCTGGGCATGCTGCTGGCCTCCGGCATCCTGGCCCTGATGTCCGGCGTCGTTTCCCCCGGGAAGGCCTTTGCGGAGTGGGGCTGGCGCGTGCCGTTCCTGCTGAGCATCGTGCTAATCGGCGTCGGCTACATCGTCCGCCGCAGTGTGGATGAGAGCCCTGTCTTCAAGGAAATGGTTGCGACCAAGCAGCGCGTCCGGGTTCCGATCGTGGAACTGTTCAAGAAGCACTGGGTCCTGGTCATCATTGCCGCCCTGACCTTCGCCGGCAACAACGCCGCCGGTTACATGACCACCGGCGGCTATGTGCTCAGCTACGCCTCCAATCCGAAGGGTCTGGCGATGGACCGCACAGAGTTACTGCTGGCCGTCACTGGTTCCGCTGTACTCTGGTTTGCCTTTACCTTGTTAGGCGGATGGCTGTCCGACCGGATCGGTCGCAGGAACACCTACCTTATCGGCTTCGGCTGCCAGGTGTTGACGGTTTTCCCGCTGTTCTGGCTGGTGAACACCGGCAACATCTGGGTGCTGTTCCTGGGCCTGGCTGTGTTCACCGTTGGCCTCGGCCTGACCTACGGGCCCCAAGCATCTATGTACAGCGAGCTCTTCCCTGCCTCGGTCCGCTACTCCGGGGTCTCCATCTCCTACGCGATTGGAGCCATTCTGGGTGGCGCCTTCGCGCCGACTATCGCCACCGCGCTGGTTCAGGCAACCGGGACCACGGTCTCCGTCTCCGTCTACTTGCTGGTCGTGACGCTGATCTCCATTGCCGCGGTGCTGGTCATCCGCGACCGCAGGGGCATCGATCTGGGCGTGCGCAACCAGGCCGAGCAGGAAGTGGGCGCCACGGTCTTCGACAAGCGCCGCGGCGTGTCCACGGACGACGTGCCCGCCACCGCCTCAGCGGTGTAACGGAGAACGCTGCAACCGACAGGGGTGCACGAGGCGGGCCCGGTCCCCCGGGCCCATGAGCATCGTGCACCCTTGTCACCGGCGGGTAGAACGCGGGCCGCCGCCGCCTCAGTCCAGCAGCAGGGCCGGTTCCTCCAGGATCGCGGCGACGTCCGCCATGAAGCGGGCGGACAGGTCGCCGTCCACCACACGGTGGTCGAACGAGCCGCCCAGCGTGGTGACCCAGCGCGGGATCACCTCGCCGTCCAGCACCCACGGCTTCTGCTTGATGGTCCCGAATGCCACG
>DATIMT010000247.1:0-6529 GCA_035475035.1 Arthrobacter sp. | reverse complement strand
CGTCACATTCGCCAACAAAGGCCGAGCAACACCAGTTCACGTAAGGTAATGCTGCGTCACAAAGGATTTTTACTCACGGCTGGCTAGGAACCGGCCCCTGCGGGTGATGAGCTGCTCCAGGTACCTGGCGAGGAAGAGGCGCTCGACGGCGCGGCCCAGCACACCCAGCGGGGCACGGAACTCCACCCGGTCCACCATGAGGCTCCCCGTGGGTGTTGGCTCAAACTCGTGGATGTGCCGGAAGGGCCTTGAAAGGGCCCTTCACCTGTTCGTCCGTGAAACTGCGGGGAAAGTCCAGGTGGGTGACCCTGCTGCGGCACGGCTGGCGGTCATGGCGCCAGTCTGCCACGGGTTGTCGCCGCGGTCGTGGGGCACTTTGGCCCGGTTTTGACTGCCCGAGGCCTCGATCCACGGTGGGTCCGTGTCAAAGTGCCCCGGGTTCGGGCCGGGGCAGGACACCGAAAAGCAGGAAGCCCGACGGCGGGAAGTCGCCGTCGGGCTCTGCAGGACCAGTTGCGTGCGGGCTGGGTCAGCGGGTGCTGCCGGCCAGGAGGCCGCGGCTGCGGAGGAGCCGCTTTTCGATGGGGCCGAAGACGAGCAGCTCGATCAGGATGCCCACGGCGAGGATCAGCAGGATCGCCGCCATGACCACGGCCATGTCGGACAAGGTCCGGCCCTGGTCCAGCAGCGAACCCAGGCCAAAGCCGATAGTGCCGCCCACCGCGATGATTTCCGCAGCCATCAGGGACCGCCAGGAGAAGGCCCACCCCTGCTTCAAGCCACCCAGGTATCCGGGCAGTGCAGCGGGAAGGACCACCTGCAGCGCCATCTGGAGCCGGGAAGCACCCAGGACGGTGCCGACCCGCCGGTACTGGGGCGGGATCTGGTCAACGCCGGAGATGAGCCCGTTGATGATGGAGGGGATGGCACCCATGAACACCACGAAGTACACGGTGGCGTCGGTGAGGCCGAACCAGATGATGGCCGCCGGAACCCACGCCACCGAGGGCAGGACCTGCAGCCCGGAAATCAGGGGGCCGAACGCGCGGCGAAGGGGCGCCACCTGGGCCAGCAGCAGGCCAACCGGCGTTGCGATGGCCACCGAAATCAGGAAGCCCACCACGCCGCGCTGCAGCGAGGTCCACACCGATTCCTGGACTTTACCCTCGCTCCAGAGAACGCCCAGCTGGCCAAGCACGTCCAGCGGACCCGGCACCTGGTCGCGCCGTTTGAGGCCCAGGGACACGTAGAACTGCCAGGCGAGCACCAGGACCACCAGCGCGGCCACCGGCAGGAGGATCCGGCTCCAGTCGATCCGGTGCTTGCGGTCAGCATCGGACTGCAGCGAGTCCAGCCCGGATTCAAGCTCGCGCAGGTCCTCGTGCCCGGTGGAGGTGCGGGTCAGCGCCGCATAGACGTGCTGGGACTCCGCCGGTTCGGACGGCGCTTCGGCGAGGGGTGTGGACTTATTTGGCATGGCGGCGAATCTCCTCCCGCAGCCGGGCGGTGATGACCCCGGTCAGCTGGCCGGCGAGTCCGGCGTCGGTTCGGTGTTCCTCGGTGACGGCCCATTCCTGGACCACGCGGCCGGGCCGGGAGGACAGCAGCAGGACGCGCTGTCCCAGCCGCACGGCCTCGCGGACATTGTGCGTGACAAAGACGATGGTGCGACCGGTTTCCTTCCAGATGCGTTCCAGCTCGTCGTGCAGCAGGTCGCGGGTGATGGCATCGAGGGCGGCGAACGGCTCGTCCATGAGCAGCAGCTGCCGGTCCTGGGCCAGCGAACGGGCAAGCGAGACGCGCTGCCGCATGCCGCCGGAGAGCTCGTGCGGCCGCTTGTCCCCCGCCGAGCCCAGGTGGACCAGTTCCAGGAGTTCCTGCGCCTTGGTCCGCCGCTCGGCCTTGCCAACCCCGCGCAGCTTCAGGGCCAGCTCGATGTTCTCCCGGGCCGTCAGCCACGGGAAGAGGGCGGCGTCCTGGAACATGAAGGCGGCCCCGTCGCTGGGCACTTCAAGGGCGCCCGACGTCGGCGCTTCGAGTCCCGCGATGATGTTCAGGAGGGTGGATTTGCCGCAGCCGGAGGCACCGAGGAGGGCGACGAACTCGCCCTGCCTGATGTTGGCGTTGACGTCGTCCAGTACCGGGGCGCCGTCGCCGAAGCGCTTGCCCAGGTGTTCCAGTACGACTGGCATGGTGCCGTCCTTAGGTAGTGGGGTGGGTCAGTCCTGGCCGAGCCCGGCCGCTGAAATCTTGTCGGTTCCGCCGCTGACCTGGTTGAGGGCGCGGAGGTCGAAGAGGCCGTCGATGTTGGCCTTTTTGGTGGTGCCGGCATCCACGCCGTCCTGCAGGAGCTTGGGGTAGCTGCCGGCAAGGGGGTCAAGGGTGAACGTGATGTTCGCCAGTGAGCGGGCCAGGACGTCGCCCGGCAGCGCGGCCCCGGCGGATTCCTGCAGGGCGGCATTGAGGAGATTTGCCTTCTCGGCGGCCGGTGCCGAGTTGAGCCATGCCACCGACTCCGCGTTGCCCTTCAGGAGGGCCTTGACGGTTGCCGGGTGGTCTGCGGCGAACTTCTGGTTCACGATCAGGATGGTGGTGGGGAATTCTCCGGGCTTGCCGGTGCCGGTTCCATCCCACAGGTCCTTTTCGTCCACGAGTACCTTGGCGCCGGCCTGGAGCACCAAACGTGACGCCCACGGCTCAGGCAACCAGGCGCCGTCGAGCTTTCCGTCCTGGAACAGCTTCAGGGTCTGGGCGTTGTCCGTGGGGTTGATGGCGACGTCCCCGCTGCCGTCCACGCTGGTCTTGTAGCCCTGCTTGGTGAGCCAGGCGCGGAGGGCCACGTCCTGGGTTCCGCCCAGTTGGGGCGTTGCCAGGGTCTTGCCCTTGAGGTCTGCCGCGGAGTTGATCCCCGGCTTGACCACCAATTGGGCACCGCCCGCAGCGGCTCCCGCAATAACGCGCACGGACTCGCCCTGGCTCTTCACGAACGAGTTGATGGCCGGGTTGGGGCCGATGTAGGCGGCGTCGATGGCCCCGGCGTTCAGGGCTTCGATGGCAGCCGGCCCGGCGTTGAAGGTCTGCGTGCTGAGCCTGGTGCTGCCCAGGGCATCTGCCAGGAACCCCTTCTTGACGCCGACCAGGGCCGGGGCGTGGGTGATGTTGCCGAAGTAGCCCAGCTTCAGTTCGGCCGCCGGGCTGGGCTCGGCAGCCTGGGCCTCCGTATTGCGGGAAATGTTAGAGGCCACAATTGCCCCCACGGCGATCAGCAGGACCAGCCCGATGGCCAGGGCAGCCTCGACGGCGCGCCTGCGCGTGGGAACCGCGCGTTCGCCTGCCACGATGCGGGTCATCCCGGGCTTGGAACTAGTCATTGTTTCACCATAGGGAGTGGCCCAAACCCGTTCAACGAAGCGGAAACGGGGGGTCATGCAGGTTCATCCAGCGTCACATTCCGTCGCGCTGCTGCCCTGATTCGAAGATTCAGTTGCCCTTGACGTTGACCAACTGCCGCAGCTTGTGCCGCACCGTGACCAGGTCCGCGGCGTCCTGCATCACCTGGTCGATTGGCTTGTACGCGGCCGGGATTTCATCGATGAAGGCCTCGGACGCACGGAACTCGATCCCCCGCATGGCCTTTTTCAGTTCGTCCAGGGTGAAGGTCTTCCTGGCGGCGTTGCGGGAGTATTCACGCCCCGCCCCGTGCGGGGAGGAATTCAGCGACGCCGTGTTTCCCCTGCCTTCCACGACATACGACGCCGTTCCCATGGACCCGGGGATCAGTCCGGGATCGCCGGGGCCGGCTTTGATGGCGCCCTTGCGGGAGACCCAGACCGGTTTGCCGTAGTGCGTCTCCTGCGCCGTGAAGTTGTGGTGACAGTTGATCCGCTCGCGTTCCTGCACCGGGCCTCCCACCCAGCGGCTGAACTGGGCAGTGACGCGGTCCATCATTTCCTCCCGGTTCAGCAGCGCGAAATGCTGAGCCCACCGCAGCTCGGCGATATACCGCTCGAACTGCGGGGTTCCCTCGTCCAGGTACGCGAGGTCCGGGTCCGGCAGGTAGACCTGGTTCTTCCGGGTGACATGCTGGGCGACGCCGATGTGGTGCTGGGCGATCCTGTTGCCGATGCCCCGCGAGCCCGAATGCAGGAAGAGCCACACGCCGTCGTCCTCATCCGCGGAGACCTCGATGAAATGGTTGCCCGAGCCCAGGGAGCCCAGCTGCAGCTCCCATTTGGCTACATACTGGGCCGGGTTGAAGCCGGCCTTGGCCGCCAGCGCCTTCAGCTCGGCGATCCGCGGCTCCGCCGTGGGAAGGACCTTCCTGTTGTTGTGCCCCGCGGACAACGGGATGGCCCGCTCGATGTCTTCGCGGAGCCTTTTCCGGTCCTTCGGCAGGTCCTTCACGGAGTACTGGGTGCGGACCGCGATCATGCCGCAGCCGATGTCCACGCCCACTGCCGCCGGAATGATGGCGCGCAGGGTGGGGATCACCGATCCCACGGTGGCGCCCTTGCCCAGGTGCGCGTCCGGCATCAGCGCCAGGTGCGGGTAGATGAACGGCAGGCCCGCGGTCATCACTGCCTGCTCGCGGGTCTTCTCATCCAGGATGGACGCCCAGTTGAGGAGCTTTGGGCTGATGGTTTCCATGCTTCGCCTCCGCGCAAACGACGACTAACGTGGCTTCAAGGCTAAACCCTGGCCCTACATCCCCCGGAGAAGGAGACGCAGCCATGGTGAATGTCCAGACCGAGGTTGTTATCAACAGGCCCCGAACCGAGGTGGCGGAATTTGCGGCGGACCCGGATAACGCGCCCCGGTGGTACGTGAACATCCACAAGTCCCAGCGGCTGACCGGCGGGCCCCTCGGTCCGGGCTCAAAGGTGGCCTTCACCGCCAAGTTCCTGGGCCGGGAGCTGAACTACACCTACGAGTTCGTGGAGTACATGCCCGGCGAGAAGCTGGTAATGCGCACCGCGCAGGGGCCGTTTCCGATGCAGACTACCTACACGTGGACGGACGACGGCGGCGGGACCCGGATGGTCCTCGGCAACAGCGGCAGTCCCTCAGGTTTCTCAAAGCTGGCCGGGCTGGTCATGGCGCCAATGATCCGCCGCGAAACCCGCAAGGACCTGCAGAAACTCAAGTCGATCCTCGAAGGCCGCTAATAGGTTCGGGCCTTAAAGCTCGAAACCGCGGCTCGTTCGCAGATCCCGACTGTGAAGGTCAGGTTGCGCGAACAAGCCGCGGTTTCGTCGGCGAGAGCTAGATGCTGTAGCGCTCGTCCTCATGGTCGCCCGGGTGGTCCTTGACCAAACCGGCGGCCAGCGTGTTGCCGTCCAGCGGGTCGATCACCAGGAACGCCCCCGTGCGGCGGTGGTGCAGGTAGTTTTCCAGCGGCAGCGGCGCCGCGAGCCGGAGCTGCGCGTGCCCGATGTCGTTCAGTTCCAGGCTGGAGGCAGCCTCCAGCTTGAACGTGGCCAGGTCCAGCTTGCCGGAGACGCTGCGGATCATGGCCTGGACCGTGCGGGTGCCGTGCTTGACCAGCACCTTTTGGCCTTCGCGCAGCGGCTTCGGGGACAGCCAGCACAGGGCAGCGTACAGGTCGGCCGAGGCTTCCCGGACGGTACCGGCAGCGGCAATCGTGTCACCGCGGGCGACGTCGAACTCGTCCGCCAGCCGGATGGCCACGGACTGCGGGGCGGCGGCTTCCTCCAGCGAGGCGCCGGCGAAGTCGATGCCCGCCACGGAAGTGGTCCGCGGCGACTGGCCCGGCGTCAGCACGGACACCTGGTCACCCACCTTCACGGAACCTTCGGTGATCTGGCCGGCGTATGCCCGGTAGTCCCGGAAGGATTCCGCATCCAGGCCGGCGGCGACGGCGTCGGGAGCCAGCGCGCCCTGCGGCCGGATGACCAGCTGGACCGGGAAGCGGAAGCTCTCCAGGTGGCTTTCGAGCTCGTCGGCGGCAGGGAGTGTTTCCAGGACTTCCAGCAGCGCGGGGCCGGTGTACCAGGGGGTGCGCTTGGAGCGCTCCACCACGTTGTCGCCGTCCAGCGCGGAGACAGGGATGACCAGCAAATCGCTGATTGCATCGGAACCAAGGCCGAGTTCACGGCCCACCTGCTGCACGTCGGCTTCGATCCCGCGGAACACGGTCTCGCTGAAGTCCACCAGGTCGATCTTGTTCACGGCCACGATCACATGCGCCACGCGCAGCAGCTGCAGTACGGACAGGTGCCGGCGGGTCTGCTCCAGGACACCCTTGCGGGCGTCGATGAGTACGACGACGGCATCCGCGGTGGACGCGCCGGTCACCGTGTTCTTGGTGTACTGCACGTGCCCGGGGCAGTCCGCCAAGATGAAGCTGCGGCGGTCCGTGGCGAAGTAGCGGTAGGCGACGTCGATGGTGATGCCCTGCTCGCGCTCGGCACGCAGGCCGTCGGTCAGGAGGGCCAGGTCGATGCCGCCGGCCGCCCCGCCAAAGCCGCGGTCCGCGGAGGTGCGGGCCACAGCGTCGAGCTGGTCGGCG
>DATIMT010000246.1:0-8792 GCA_035475035.1 Arthrobacter sp. | reverse complement strand
TGATCGGCGTCAACCTGGCGGGGCTGCCGGCCTCGCTGGGGCCGGATAATCCCATGGAACCGGCACTCCGTCTGGCGCTGCTGGTCCTTGCCCTCCTGGTGTCCACCGCGGCCCTGCAAGCACTTTTGCTGCTGTCCCGGTTTTCATTCCGTACGCGGGACCTCTACCGCCTGTCCCTCTACGGCTTCAGTGCGCGGAAGCGGGCCTCGCTGGGCAACGCCGGCATCCTCTTCCTCACCGCAACCCTGCTGCTGATGACAACGGCATTCCTGCTGCCGGTCATCGCCGGGGCTGTCGTGTACCTGGCGTGCCTGAACTCCCGGCCATTGCTGCGCCTGGTGGAGGATAAGTTCTCCGTCCAGGATTAGCTCAGCCCTGCTGCGTCACCGTCACCGGCGTCAGCATCTCCCGTTCATAACCCACCACGCGGCGCTCGCCATGGAGGATGAGTTCGTGGGTATGGACGTCGGCGGTGCTGGACGTGGCCACGTGGAGTTTCACCAGGCCCGGCGTGACCACCCGCTGCAGGTCCAGTCCCGTGAATGAGGTGCGGTCGGCGTGCACCGTGAACTCCACCCGGGCGGACGCTCCGGCAGCGAGTTCCACCCGGGCGAAGCCAATCAACTCGCGAACCGGGCGGACCACCTCGCCTACCGGGTCCGCCAGGTACAGCTGCACCACTTCGGCGCCGTCAATGGCGCCGGTGTTGGTGACGGTGCACGAAATGGTGACCGATTCCGCCGTCGACATCGTGGGCGCAGTGGCCGCGTGGGCCGAGAAATCGAACGACGTGTAGGAAAGGCCGTGGCCAAAGCCGAACAGTGGCGACGGGTCCAGGGCGCTGACGCCGGACGGGCCGGCCAGCCTGCTGTGAAGGTAGGTTCCGGGCTGGCCCCCGGACATGCGCGGCACGGAGACCGGCAGTTTGCCCGAGGGGTTCACGCTGCCCGTCAGCACATCCCACAGGGCCTCTGCGCCTTCCTCGCCCGGGAAGAAGCCCTGGACGATTGCGCCGGCGCGGTCGGTGAAGTCGCCCAGGGCGTAGGGCCGTCCGCTGAGAACCACGACGACGGCCCGCGTTCCGGCAGCCTCGGCCGCCGACAACACCCGGTCCAGCATGCGGTGCTGGTCACCGGGCAGCTGCAGGTCCGGCGCGTCGTTGCCTTCGCCGGAGGTGCCGCGGCCGAAGAGGCCCGCGTTGTCACCCACCACGATCACGCAGGTGTCCACGGAGGAGGCGATGGCGCAGGCTTCCGCGATCTGTTCCTCAGTGATGTCCTCACAGGTTCCTGTGGCAGCGGCCTGGATGGAACCGAAGCGTTCCGTGGCGGCCGCGGCCACCGTGGGAACCCGGATGCCCATGGGTACATCGGGGTGGGATGCGCCCACGTGGGCGTCGAAGGAGTAGCAGCCCAGCATCGCGAACGGATCCTGCGCCAGTGGCCCCACCACGCCAAGCGCTGCCAACGCCGCCGCGGGCAGCGGCAGGCTTGGCCCGCCGTCGTGCGTCCTGTTGGTCAGCAGCACCAGGGATTGGGCGGCGATCTCGCGCGCAAGGGCGCGGTTGCCGGCCGGGTCCAGGTCAATCGTCCCGGCGGCGATGACCGGGGGAGCAGGATCAAAGCCGGACGCAAGGAGGCCGGCTTCCTGTTTCTGCCGCAGCACCCGCCGGAGCGCGGTGTCCACCAGGGACTCGGAGACATCACCGGACCGGACACGGTCCAACAGCGGCTTGCCGTAGCAGTTCACCGTGGGCAGCTCCACGTCCACGCCCGCCTTCAGTGCCAGCTCCGCGGCTTCGCCGGAGTCGGCGGCGATGCCGTGGGTGACATTAAGGAAAGCGACGCCGAAGTAGTCCGCCACCACCGTCCCGGCAAAGCCCCACTCGTCCCGCAGCAGCGAGGTGAGCAGGGCGCGGTTGGCAGCGGCGGGAACACCGTCGATGTCCGTGTAGGCGTGCATCACGGAGCGGGCGCCGCCGTGCTTCAGGGCCATCTCGAACGGGGGCAGCATCACGTCCGCCAGCTCGCGCGGACCCATGGACACCGGGGCGTGGTTGCGCCCGGCGCGCGACGCGGAGTAGCCCACGAAGTGCTTGAGGGTGGCCACGATTCCGGCTTCTTCCAGTCCCTGGACATAGGAGCCGGCCAGGGTGCCCACCAGGTAGGGGTCCTCGCCGATGGTTTCCTCCACCCGGCCCCAGCGCAGGTCGCGCACCACATCCAGCACGGGCGCCAGGCCCTGGTGGACGCCCAGTTCCCGCATCTGGCCGCCGATCAGGCCGGCCATCCGGCGGACCAGGACCGGGTTGAACGTGGCGCCCCAGGCCAGCGGCACGGGAAAGGCCGTTGCTTTCCAGGCCGCCAGCCCGGCCAGGCATTCCTCGTGTACCTGCGCAGGGATCCGGAATCGGGACGCGGCCATGATCTGCTCCTGCGCAGCGGCCAGCCGGCGGGCACCCTCAAGCGGTTCCAGCGGGACCGTGCCGTACATCCGGGTGATCTGGCCCAGGCCGGATGAGATCACGTCAGCCCAGGAGCGTCCATCGCCGGCCATCTCGTTCTGCAGCGGCGCCACGGAGTCGCCGTCGGTGGAGGCGTTCACCCACACCCCCGCCAGCTGGGCCAGCTTTTCCTCCAGCGTCATCTCCCGGATCAGGCGTTCGACGGCGTCCTCCGCGCCAGCGCCCGATGGGTGGCCCGCGGCGGGGGTGGGGAGGGCTTGCTTTTCGGCGGCACCGCTGGTCACGGGCGTCTCCTAGGGTTGTAAAGGCGTTTGAAAGAAACTATCAGAAACTTATGTTTAGTTTCTAGATCAAAATCCTTGACGGGTGACTCAAATTCTTCCTACGGTTGGAGCCGGGCCTGCTGTCCTTGCGGAGAAGCCGTGGAACGGAAACTTCCAAATGCAGTTTCGAAAGTTTCCAGCAGCCCAAGGAATTTCCAAGTGCCGGCAGTGGATTTCGGAACCGGAACACCGCCAGGCGCCAGCCCGATCTACTGCAACGACGGAGAGAACATGCGGACGTACAAAGTGGCCATCGTGGGGACCGGCGGAATCGCCGCCGTCCACGCCGACAACCTGGCCCGGACAGGCGGACGGGCGGAGCTCGTGGCCGCCTGCGACGTCGACCAAGGACGGCTGGACGCCTTCGCCGGCAAGCACGGCATCCCGGACACCTACGGCACCCTGGCCGAGATGCTCGCAGAGGCCAAGCCGGACATCGTCCACCTGTGCACCCCGCCCATGCTCCACATCGACCAGGCCATCGAATGCCTGGAGGCCGGCGCCCATGTCCTCTCCGAGAAGCCGCCGGCGCTGAGCCTGGCGGACTTTGACCGGCTGGAGACGGCGCAGGCCAAGGGCGGCGCGCAGTTTTCCTGCGTGTTCCAGCACCGCTTCGGCGATGCCTCCGCCGCAGCGCAGCACCTGATCGGCGGCACCGGGTTCGGCCGCCCGCTGGTGGCGCGGTGCGACACCCTCTGGTACCGGCCGGACAGTTACTGGGAGCTGCCCTGGCGGGGAACCTGGAACGCGGAGGGCGGCGGACCCACCATGGGCCACGGCATCCACCAATTCGATCTGCTCCTGCACCTGCTGGGCCCGTGGGAGGAAGTGACTGCCATTGCCGGCCGGCAGGCGCGCGCAACCTCCACCGAGGACGTGTCTGCTGCGCTGGTCCGGTTCCGGAACGGCGCCGTGGCCACCATCATCAACTCCCTGCTTTCGCCGCGGGAAACCTCGGACATCCGGATCGACTGCGAGTTCGCCACCGTGGAACTGAGCCACCTCTACGGCTACAGCACGGACAACTGGACCGTCACAGGTGCGCCCGGCCACGAGGACCAGGTCAGCAGTGCCTGGAGCAGCCAGCCGCTGGAACGGGGCAGTGGGCATTCCGCCCAGTTCCTGGCCATGTACGACGCGCTCGACGCGGGCAGTCCCCTTCCGGCCGGAGCGGACTCTGCCCGGCAAACCCTGGAACTGGCTGCCGCGATCTACGCCTCCGCCTTCACCGGCCAGGCCGTGCGCCACGGGGAGATCGTCCCCGGCCATCCCTTCTATGGCGGCATGGACGGCGACGGTTTAGGCACCGCGGTCCTGGACTCGACCGCCTTCGATGCACCGGCCGCATCACCCATCGGCGCCCGCGCCTGACACCGAACGTCCAAGGAGACACAGCCTCATGACCACCCCCGCAGCAGCCACCACCCGCCCAGCAGCAGCCCCAGCCCAGTTAAGCCTCGACGACGACGGCAGTGCCCTGACCTTCACCGCCAACGGCAAGGCCATCGCCACCTACACCTACAAGCCCACGGACAGCCAATACGAGAGCCCGCGGCCGTTCTTCCACCCGCTCACCACCCTGGGCGGAGACGAAGTCACCATCTCCCGGCCCTGGGACCATGTCTGGCACAAGGGGCTGTCCTGGGCACTGCCCAACGTGGGCCGCCACAACTTCTGGGGCGGCGCCACGTACACCCGCGCCACCGAGTACGCCAACCTGGACAACAACGGCGCCATGACCCATGGGTCCTTCACGGGGATCGACCAGTCCGGAGCCGGGATCACCGTGTCCGAATCGCTGACCTGGACCTCGCAGGAAGGCGAACCGGTCATCGCCGAGAGCCGCCGCTTCAGCATCCAGCTGCTGGACAGCGATGACCGTGGGGGCGCTTACGCCATCCTGTTCGAAACCCGGATAGGCAACATCTCCGGCGAGGAGATCCTTATCGGCAGCCCCACCACTGAGGGCCGCCATAACGCCGGGTACGGCGGCCTGTTTTGGCGCGGCCCGCGGTCCTTCACCGGTGGCGTGTTCCGCAGCCCGGACGGCACCGGGACGGACGAGTTCATGGGTACGCGCTCACCGTGGATCGCCTTCACGGGCAAGCATGATGTCACCTGCCGTTCCTCCACCGTCGCGTTCATCGAGGACAGCACCAACCCGGGCGCGCCCAACCAGTGGTTCGCCAGGTCCTCCATCTTCGGTTGCCTGGGCTCGGCGCCGTTCTTCAGCGCGGAAGTGCCGCTGCGGGAGGGATCCCCCCTGACGTACCGCTACGCCGTGGTGATTGCGGACGGCGGCGTGGACGCCGAACGTGCCCAGTCGCTGGCGGATGCGGCGGAGGCAGCCCTTCGCAGTTGGGTGTGAGGGTGGGCTCCACCTTCCCCGGTGCCACCGGGCTGTCCGAGATCAGCATCTACGACTGGCCCGGCGCGGACGGCGCCGCGGGCGGGTCCCCGCACGTGCACACCGCCTCCACGGAGGCATATGTGGTGCTGGAAGGTGCCGGGCGCCTGGAGACGCTGGATTCCCGTGGTTTCACGTCCACCCCGCTGGTTCCGGGGGCGGTCCTGTGGTTCACTCCCGGAACCGTGCACCGTGCCATCAACGATTCAGGCGACCTTAAGGTCCTGGTGGTCATGCAGAACGCGGGGCTCCCCGAGCACGGCGACGCCGTGATGACCTTCCCGCCGGAACACCTTGCTGATGGGGACACGTACCGCCGTGCGGCGGCCCTGGAGCACAAGGATGCCGACGCCGGACTGGCCGCCGGGGAGGAAGCCGCCCGCCGCCGTCGTGATTTGGCGCTGGAAGGCTACCTTGCGCTGAAGCAGGACGTGCTTGCCTCGGGCCCGGAGGCGCTTGCCGGCTTCCACGCCGCGGCTGCCAGGCTGGTGGCTGGCAGGACCCGGACCTGGGCCGACCTGCTGGCCGGGGGAGCAGCCCGGCAGGCTGAGGTCACCCGGCAGCAACTGGCGTCCCTGGACACGGCCGAAAGTATCTATCTGGCGAAAGCGCGAACTACGATGGGAAAACGGGAAAACCGCAGAATTTACGGGATGTGTGGCCGGATCCAGACGTGGGAACTTTCCGATAACTAGCACCGGGCACGGACCCGGGTGAAAGGGAGGTCCCGTGGTGAACAACCAGGACACCAGGCGCGCGACGATCAGCGAGATTGCCCGCGAGGCCGGGGTTTCGGTTCCCACCGTCTCCAAGGTGCTGAACGGGCACGCCCACGTGGCTGCGGAGACGCGGGCCCGGGTGGAGGAAATCATCGCCCGCCGCGACTATGCCCGCCGCCCCGCCAAACGCAGGCAAAAAGCCGGCCTCGTGGACCTGGTGTTCCCGGGACTGGGCTCGGAGTGGGCGCTGGAAATTATTGAGGGCGTGGAACGGGTGGCACAGGACGCGGGCTACGGCACTGTCGTAAGCAGCCTCAACCTGGACGGCTCGCGCATCCGGCCATGGCTCGCCAACCTTGCGGAGCGTAAATCGGATGGCCTGCTGATGGCCGTCTACCAGCTCGACGCCAAGCAGATCCAGCGGGTCAAGTCCCTGGGGATCCCGGTGGTGCTGATCGATCCCGTCGGCCAGCCCGGGCCGGACCTGATGACGGTGGGCGCGGCCAACTGGGAAGGCGGCTACTCGGCCACCGAGCACCTGCTGCAACTGGGGCACAAACGGATCGCCATGATCGGCGGACGGGAGGACCTGCAGTGCAGCAGTGCCCGCGAGGACGGCTACATCTCGGCGCTGCGCCGCGCAGGCATTTCGGCTGACCCGGCGCTGATGGTTCCGGGGGACTTCTCCATCGAGGCGGGCGAGGCCGCCACCCGCAAGCTGCTGGACCTGCCGGAGCGGCCAACGGCGATCTTCACCGGCAATGACGGCCAGGCCATGGGTGCCTACCGGGCCGCGCGCTCTGCCGGGCTGCGGATTCCGGAGGACCTGTCCATCATCGGGTTCGACGACATTCCGGCCGCGGAGTGGATCGAACCCGGGCTGACCACCATCCGCCAGCCGGTAGTCCAGATGGCCGAGACCGCCATGCGCGCCCTGCTCCGGCATCTTGACGGCGACGAGGAACTGCCGCAGCGGATTGAGCTGGGCACGGAACTGGTGGTCAGGGGCTCCACGGCGCCGCCAGCCGCAGCGTAGCCTGCCCCGGCCCGCGCACTATTGGCGGCTCTTTAGGATGTGTGGGCGTCCCGGATGTTCGGAGGGGTCTGGCCCTGCATCACCCAGCGGTTGCCGTCGGGGTCGCTGAAGTAGGCGAACAGGACGCCGCCGAGGTCCTGGATCTCGCTGATGTCCGCGCCGCGCCTGACCAGCTCGCCGCGGACCTCCGTGATGTCCGGAACCACCAGTTGCAGTCCCTCCAGGCTGCCCGGCGTCATGGTGGTCATCCCGGTGCCGATTACTACGGATGTGGCAGAACCCGGGGGAGTCAGCTGGACCACCCTCATGCCCGGGATATGTTCCACGTCGTGGTCCAGGACGAAACCCAGCTTGTCCGTGTAAAAGGATTTTGATTTGTCGACGTCGGAAACGGGGACCTGTACAACCTCAAGGCGCATCTGCATGCGGGCCACTCTATCCCTGGCTTTGATGAGAGGGAATGGATGCCCGCTATTCGGCTTGGGGCCTGGAATTGCCTGCTATTTGTTAAGGGCAAAAGAGGCATTGCGACTGCATTCCTCAAGGTCCCATCAAGAATGGCTGAATGTTGGCCGAGGATCCGGCAAGTAACCCTGCCCGGGCGAAAACGCGGCATAAGCTCGGCGGCGACGACTTTGTCGGGCTAAGCAGGAGGCCCGGCACTTGCAGGGCCGGATATTCGGGCCCTCATAAATGGGGAAAATTTGTCCGACTACGAAACCCTTCTCGGGTCTGTTCCGTCTGCGCCGGCACCGAAGCCGCCGCGGAAACCTCGCGCCTCAACGTTAATCGTCGGGATTCTCACCGCCCTGTTCATGCTCTTGGGAGCTCTGGGCGGCGGATTCGGAGGTGCCCTAATCTTCCTGGGCATCTCGGCCGCCCTCACCGGTCTCTACGTACTTCTCACGGGACGGCGCTCCTGGGCGTGGCTTCCCGCCAAACGCAAGGCCGGCGCCGTCGCGCTTGCCACCTCCCTTGCACTCTTCATCGCAGGTGCTGTCGCACTGCCGCACGTGGCCAGCGCGGACCTTGAGGCAGCCTCTGCGGAGAGCACTGCCAAGGCCACGTCCGCGAAAGCGGGCCCGACGGCGACAGCCACGGCGTCGCCGTCTTCCGCGCCAACTCCGGCGCCCACGGCTCAGGAGACCGGGGAGCCCCTGGATCCGGACAACACCTACGTCCTGGCTGCGGGGGTCACCGCCGCCGCGCCGAACGCGCAGCCTGCGTACGCCACGAAGGCCATGGATGTGCTGGCCACCCTTCCCATCAAGGGCCGGGCGCCGAAGAGCGGCTACGACCGGGCGCAGTTCGGCCAGGCGTGGGCGGACGTGGACCGGAACGGCTGCGATACCCGCAACGACATTCTCAAACGCGACCTCACCGGCATTACGTACACGAACAGTGTGCCGTGCAAGGTGCAGTCGGGAACCCTGGCGGATCCTTACACGGGCACCAGCATCAGCTTCGTCCGGGGGACGGCAACCAGCATCGCCGTGCAGATCGACCACGTGGTGGCGCTCAGCGATGCCTGGCAGAAGGGCGCCCAGCAGCTGACCGCGGAGCAGCGGACGGCGTTGGCGAATGATCCGCTGAACCTGCAGGCCACCGATGGTCCCACCAACCAGCAAAAGGGCGACGGCGACGCCGCCACCTGGCTTCCGCCCAACAAGGGGTTCCGGTGCGAGTACGTTGCCCGGCAGATTTCCGTGAAGGCGACGTACGGTCTGTGGGTCACCCAGGCGGAGCACGACGCGATGGCCAGGATCCTTGGCGACTGCTCCGGTCAGCTGGCGCCCACAAACCAGCAGGCTCCTGTTGTTGCTGCGCCGCCACCCGCCGCTCC
>DATIMT010000245.1:0-3327 GCA_035475035.1 Arthrobacter sp. | reverse complement strand
AGGTAGGCGTAGATGGTGTCCGGGCCGGTGGGGCAGTAGCCGGCGATGAAGCAGGGGCCGCCGTAGGTCAGGTCGGTGCGCACCACCTCGTCGGGCCGCTCCACGAAGGCACGCCAGATGCCCATGCCGGTGGGCCGGGGTTCCACGTCGATGCCGATGGCCTTGCGCACGGCTGAGTGCAGGCCGTCGGCGCCGATCAGGAGGTCGTAGGTGGCGCTGCCGCCGTCGGCCGTGCTTACGGTGACGGACCCGTCGTCGTCCGTTATTCCGGTGACGGTCCTGCCGTAGCTGATCCTTGCACCGGCCTGCTCGGCGCGTTCGCGGAGGATGGCGGTGAGGTCCGGGCGGTACATGCCCATGGTGGCAGGGAGGTCCTCACCGCCGGTGCGGATGTCCTCGAGGACCGCGATGACGGTACCGTCGGGGTCCGGGGCGCGCAGGCCCAGGGTGCTGAACCCGTAACCCTTCGCCTCCACCTGGTCCCAGACGCCCAGCTGGCGGAGCACCCGCAGGGCGTTGCCCTGCAGGGTGATGCCGGACCCGAGGGTCTGCGGGGCGTCCGCCTTTTCGAGGATTTCCACCTGGATTCCGGCGTCGGCCAGGAGGATGGCTGCGGCCAGCCCAGCGGCTCCCGCCCCAACGATTCCGACGTTCTGTACTGCTGCCATCGATGACTCCTTTGTATTGACGGCGATACTGCTGGTGGTTGTTGCTGTTGAAGCTACCGGACGGCGATCGGGTTGACGGGGGAGCCAACGGCGCCGGTGATGGGGAGCGGGGCTGCGGTGAGCAGGAAGTCGTACCTGCCGTCCGCCGCGCAGGCTTCGGCCAGCCCGTCCGGGTCCCACATCTCGCCCAGGAACAGGCCAAGATTGGGGATCGCGATCTGGTGCAGGGGCTGGAAGGCGGCGTCGAACTCGTTCGGACGGACCTCGAAGCCCCAGGTGTCGGTGGCGATTCCGGCGATTTCGCTGTGGTGCAGCCAGGGCGCGGCGCTGAAGGACAGCCCGGGGGCCGAGCCGCCGGCGTAATCGCCCCAGCCGTCGCGGCGGACCCTGGTGTACTGCCCGGTGCGGATCACCACGATGTCGCCCCGGCCCACGGTTGAGCTGGGGCCCTGGAGTTCGATGGTCCGCTGCAGGTGTTCCGGGGTGACCGCGAATCCGTCCGGCAGTTCGCCGTCGTTCCTGCCAAGTTCGGGGCCGAGCGCACGGCCGACGTCGAGCAGCACGCCGCGGGTGACTATCTTCGCCGCTGCGGTCTCGATGCCGGTCACCAGGTCGCCCTCGGAAGTGACCACGTCCCCGGCGGCGCGGCCGTTCCAGGCTTTGCCCTGGTCGAAGATGTGGCCCAGGCCGTCCCACTGTGTGGAGCACTGCAGCGGCATGGCGATCACGTCGTCCGCCCCGCCGAAGCCGTGCGGGAAGCCCTGGTTGCCGCGCTCGGCGTCCACCCCGGTGTCCGTCATGGTGTGCACCGGGTTGGTGCGGCGGCGCCAGCCCTTTTGTGGTCCGTTGGTGTCGAACGGCTGGGATAGCGAGAACGCCTCGCCCGTCTTCACCAGGGCTGCCGCTTCGACGCGCTTGGCGGCGTCGATGAAGTTCAGGGTCCCCAGGACGTCGTCTTCGCCCCAGCGGCCCCAATTGTTGTGGACCGCGGCCATGGCGCGGATGCTGCCGAGCGGATCCTCACGCCGGACGACCGGGGAATCAGATGATTCCCCGGTGCCGGTTGGTGCTGTGTCCTGGGTGGTCACGGCTTGCTGCCTTCGGTTGGCGCTTCGTCCTTGCAGTGGATGAGCTGGGTGCCCAGCCCGGTGATGGTGCCCTCCATAACGTCGCCGTCCTGGAGCAGCCGGCCCCAGTGCTGTCCGTTGCCGGCGGGGCTTCCGGTGAGGACAAGATCGCCCGGACGCAGCGGCATGTTCTGGGAGGCTTCGCTGACCAGTTTGGCCACGCCGAAGATCATGTCCTGCGCGGATTCGTCCTGCATGGCCTTGCCGTTGAGCTTCAGGGTGACCTGGACGTCCTGCGGGTCGCCGAAGAACTTGGCGGGTACCAGCAGCGGCCCGGTGGGCAGGAAGCCGGGGGCGTTCTTGGCGCGGTACCAGTCCGAGCCGATCGCGGGCATGTCCTTGCGGAAGACGTACTCACGGGTGGTGATGTCGTTGACCATGGTGTAGCCGAACACGTACTCCAGGGCTTCCTCGGGGGTGACCCTGAACGCGGTCCTGCCGATGACTGCTGCCAACTCCAGTTCCCAGTCGTGGGACTTGGAGTAGGACGGCAGGGTGAGGTCGTCGGTGGCGGACGCGATCGCCGTCGGGAGCCCGATAAAGAAGTACGGCGTGCCCTGCCCTGCGCGCTTGTCCATCATGGCGGCAGTCTCGGCACGCACCTCATCCTCGTCCTGGCCCGGTTCGCGGTGCGCTGCGGCGAGGTCGATGACGTGCTTGCGGTAGTTCGCGCCGGTCTGCAGGACCTGGGCCGGCTCCACCGGGGCCAGGACTTCGACGTCGGCCAATGCCAGGCCGGTGTGCTCGCTGGCCGAGGCTGCCAGGGCGTCCAACTGGGGTTCGGTAGTGTCCCAGTGCTCGATCAGGGAGTTGATGTCCCCGTCCAGCGGCAGGACCCTGCTGCCGGCCAGCAGGCCGGCGCGTGCCTTGGCGTCGCCGGCTTCCTGGAACCGGATGAGTGCATAGTGGGTTTCAGCCATGGTGTCTTAGCCCCGGCCCTGCTTGGCGTACGGGTTCAGGAGGGCTTCCTTCATTTCGGGTGAAGCGCCTTCCTCCGTGGCGGTGAAGCCTTCAGCTGGCGGGAAGGATTCTGTCATGGAGTGCGGCATGGCGCCGTTCTTGTAGAAGTTGTTGGAACCGAGCGAGGGCTTCCAGGTGTTGGCTTCCCAGTCCGGGACGTAGTTGCGGTAGCCGCCGGAGTTGAGCTCCACGCGCAGGCCGGAGGGGTCGCGGAAGTAGAGGAAGTTCTGCTCGCCCACGCCGTGGATGGAGGGGCCGTATTCCATCGGGGTGCCGTTTTCCATCATCACGTCAGCGGTGCGGAGCAGGTCCTCGGTGGCGTCCACCCAGAAGGCGATGTGGTTGACGCGTCCGGCGCGGCTGGAGGTGTCCAGGACAACGCCGAGGTCGTGGGACTTCTCGTTGGTGGTCAGCACGGAGAATACGGTGATGGGTGCTTCGTCCAGGTCCACGAACGCCATGACGCGGAAGCCCAGGGCCTCGTTGTACCACTTGGCGAAGCCGCGGACATCCGAGGCGGCGACGGTGACGTGGTCCAGGAAGCGGGGTGCGGCGGCGTGGCTGCTGCGGCG
>DATIMT010000244.1:0-3835 GCA_035475035.1 Arthrobacter sp. | reverse complement strand
ATCACTTCGCCGCCGCCGGGGTACCGGTGGTCGGTGTGTCCGGCCACTTCCTGGGGCACGTTCAGTTTCAGCCGCACCGTGGTTTCCGGGCCGAAGTAGTCCGTGTCCACCACCACACCGCGGATGGGGCCGTCCTCGGCAATGCGGATCTGTTCGGGCCGCAGCATCAGCTGCACCCGTCCCTGCGCCGGCGGCCGGCGCACCGGAATCCCGCCCAGGGAGCAGGTGGCCAGGGACCCTTCCAGCCAGGCGTCCAGGATGACGGCGTCACCCAGGAACTCGGCGGTGGCGCGGTCCGCAGGGCGGGTGTAGACCACAAAGGGGTTACCGATCTGGGCCAGCTTGCCGCCGCGCATCACGGCCACCTGGTCCGCGAAGGAGAGGGCCTCGGCCTGGTCGTGGGTGACCAGGATGGTGGTGACGCCGGCCTCGGCCAGGACCTTGGCCACGGCGCGGCGGGTGGCCACGCGGAGGCCGGCATCCAGGGCGGAAAACGGCTCGTCCAGGAGCATCAGCTCAGGTTCGCGCGCCAGCGCCCGGGCCAGGGCCACCCGCTGCTGCTGGCCGCCGGACAGCTGGTGCGGGCGGCGCTTGGCCATGGCCGCATCGAGCGACACCATCTCCAGGAGTTCGGCCACCCGGCCGGCCACTGCTCGGCGGCCGCCCTCAAGCCTGGCAGCATCAAGGCCAAAGGCAACGTTCTGGCCCACGGTGAGGTGCGGGAACAGGGCGCCATCCTGGGCCACGTACCCGATGTGCCGCTTGTGCGCCGGAAGCCAGGCGCCGTCGCCGGCCACGGTGGTGCCGTTGAGCGAAATGGTCCCTGTGTCCGGGTGTTCAAACCCGGCGATCAGGCGCAGGAGCGTCGTCTTGCCGGAGCCGGACGGGCCCACGATGGCGGTGGTTCCACCTTTTGCCACGGACAGGTTGACGCCCCTCAGGACCGCCTGGGATCCGAAGTTCTTGGTGACGTCCGTAATCTGCAGGTGGCTGTTGGTGGTTGCCGCCACGGAGGGTGCCACCCGCGGCTCGGGCAGCCTGCGGGTTGAAGGTGCTGTCACTGACCGGCTACTTTCTTGGACTGTTGGAAGAGGAGATAGGTCATGGGGGCGGAAAGCAGGATCATCAGCAGGGCGTACGGCGCGGCGCCGGCGTAGTCGATTTCGCTGCTCTTGCTCCAGAACTCGGTGGCCAGCGTCTTGGTGCCGTTGGGGGACAGGAGCAAGGTGGCGGTGAGCTCGTTGGCGATGGCCAGGAACACCAGGGCCGCACCGCCCGCGGCGGCCGGGGCGGTCAGCCGGAGGGTAACGCGGATGAAGGCCAGCAGCGGCGGCTTGCCCAGCGCCTGGGCTGCCTCATCGAGTTCCTTGGGGGCCTGTGCCAGACCGGCCCGGAGATTCACCAGCGCCCGGGGGAGGAACAGGAGCACATAAGCCGCCACCAGCAGCCCCGCGGTCTGGTACATTCCGGGCACCATCCGGATGCTTACGGTGACGAACGCCAGCGCCACCACGATGCCGGGCATGGAGCTCGTGACGTAGTTGGAGAGCTCCAGTGACTTGCTGAACCAGCCTGGGCGCCGCACGGCCAGGTACGCCATGGGGAACGCCACCACGGTGGTGGCCGCGGCGCCGGCAAGGCCATATCCGAACGTGGCGAAGAGGGCCGGAAGGAACTCGGACGCGGACCAGGCCTCGGGACCCCCTGCCACCGTCCAGCGCAGCACAAAGTACAGCGGGAGGCCGAAGGCCAGGGCGGCCAGCACGAACAGGAACAGCTGGGCGGGCAGCTGGTAGGCATGCAACGGGAGCCGCAGTGCCCTGCCCTGGACGCCGGACCCGATCCGGGCGTAGCGGGCAGTGCCGCGGCTGCGGACCTCCGCCATCAGCAGGAGCAGGCAGAAGAACACCAGGACGCTGGCCAGCATGTTGCCGGCGGCGCCATTGAAGGTCGACTTGTACTGGGTCATGATCGCGGTGGTGAAGGTATCGAACCGGATCATGGCGAACGCGCCGTATTCGGCCAGCAGATGCAGCCCCACCAACAGCGCACCGCCGGTCATGGCGATCCGGAGCTGGGGGAGCACCACACGGAAGAATGACCGCCAGGCGCCCAGCCCCAGGGCGGCGGCGGACTGTTCAATGGCGGGATCCAGCCGGCTCAGGGTGGCGGCGGCGGGAATATACACGAGGGGGAAGTAGGACAGCGTGGAGATCAGGATCCCGGAGCCCAGTCCGCCCAGGGACGGGATGGCCGAGACCCACGCGTAGCTGTTCACGAACGCCGGGACGGCCAGCGGTGCGGCCAGCAGCACGGCCCACACCCGGTGGCCGCGCAGCTTGGTCCGTTCCACCAGCCACGCCCCCGCCACGCCAAACAGCAGGCACAGCGGGATGGTGGTGGCGATCAGGAGCACGGTGTTCAGCAGCAGTTCGCCCACGCGGGGGCGGAGGATGAGTGCGACGGCGGTGTCCCACCCCGTTGCCACCGTCATGTAGGCCACGTACCCCAGCGGGACGAGGGAGAACAGGGCGATCAGCACCGCCAGGATGGACACCGCGGAAACGCCGAATGGCGGGCGGGGGCTGTTGCCCCGGCCCGCCGTCGTCGTGCTCCGCTGTGGGGGAGCCGATAGGTCGGTGGTCACGGAATTAGAGGAGCCCGGCCTTGGTCATCAGATCGGTGACCTTTTCGGAGTTGAGCTTTGCAGCGTCAACCTTGGGAGCCTGCAGGTCCTTGATGGGAACCAGCTTGTCGTTGGCGGGGACATCGGAGCCGATGGCGTACTCGAAGGATGTGCCGTTCTTCAGGACTTCCTGGCCCTTCTTCCCGGTGATGAACTTCAGGAATTCCTGTGCTGCGGCTGCGTTCTTGGAGGACTTCAGCACGCCGCCGCCGGAGACGGACAGGAACGCGCCCGGATCCTGGTTCTTGAAGTAGTACGGGGTGACGTTGTTGGAGTTCTCGCCGGTCTTGGCCTGGTCACCGTAGTAGTAGTAGTGGTAGATCAGGGCAGCATCCACTTCGCCGGCGTTGACTGCCTTCATGGCCGTGCTGTTGCCCTTGTAGGACTTGGAGTTTTCCTTCATGCCCTTCAGCCACTCGTCGGTGGCGGACTCGCCCTTGAGCTCCAGCAGGGCGGAGACAATGGCCTGGAAGTCCGCGCCGGTGGGTGAGGCGGCCCACTTGCCCTTCCACTCAGGCTTGGCCAGGTCCAGCATGGACTTGGGGAGCTGGTCCTCGGTGAGCTTGGTCTTGTTGTACACCAGGACCGTGGAGCGCGCAGCGATGCCTGTCCATTTGCCGGTGGAGGGCGCGAACTCGGCAGGGACCTGGGCCAGGGTGTCCTTGTTGACGTCGGCGAACAGCCCGGCGTTCTCCACCTGCGTCATCGCGGGGGAGTTTTCGGTGAGGAAGACGTCGGCCGGGGATGCCTGGCCCTCCTGGATGATCTGGTTGGACATTTCCGTGTCGTCACCCTGGCGCAGGGTCACCTTGATGCCGGTTTCGGCCGTGAACGCGTCCACCCATTCCTTGGTGAGGCTCTCGTGCTGGGCGTTGTACACCGTGATCTCACCCGATGCGGCGCCGCCGGAAGCGGCGGAGGAGCCGTTGCCGGCAGGGGTGGCGCCGCCGCAGGCGGTCAGGCCGAGAGCTGCGGTGGCGGCGAGTGCGATGCCTGCCAGCGCGCTGTTGCGGATCTTCATTGAGGCTGCTTTCGGTGGGGAAAAAGTCTGCTTGAACCTGAGTCCTGATGGCGCCGTAAACGGTGCCTATGTCAGGAAACTGTAGGGTAGGCAAACCTAAGCTCCAAGCCGGAAAGCGCTTTAAGTGA
>DATIMT010000243.1:0-2784 GCA_035475035.1 Arthrobacter sp. | reverse complement strand
GGGCAGCCGCGGGAAGGGTGGCTTCGAAAGGCTGTTCCTGGGGTCCACGGTGCACGGGGTGCTGACCCAGCCGCCATGCCCCACCGTGATCACCCGCATCCACAAGCAGGACAACGCCTGACCGGGCGTTGCCTGGCCGGGCCATGCCATCAGCCAAGGACCGCGGGACATCCGTCCCGGACGTCGACTTCCGTCATGCCCGGGACGGGCTGTCCACGGCTGAGGTGCGCGAACGGACCGCCGCCGGCCGCATCAACACCGTGCCCACGGCAACCAGCCGGAGCGTGGGGGAGATTGTCCAAGCGAACGTGTTCACCCTCTTCAACGGCGTCGTGGGAGGGTGCTTCATCCTGCTGTTGGTCCTTGGCCAGTGGCGCGATGCGCTTTTCGGCCTCTCCGCCATCAGCAATTCGCTGATCGGCATCATCCAGGAATACCGGGCCAAGCGTTCCCTCGACCAGCTGGCCATTTTGGAAGCCACCGGCAACTCAGTGATCAGGAATGGTGCCAGGGAAGTCATCTCCTCGGAAGAACTGGTTCCTGACGACGTCGTGGTGCTCAACGCCGGAGACCAGGTCACCGCGGACCTGGTGCTTCTCGACGGAAGCCCGCTTGAGGTGGACGAATCCCTGCTGACCGGCGAGTCCGAACCCGTCCCCAAAAAAGGCGGCGCTGTACTCCTGTCCGGTTCATTGATCCTGGCCGGCAGCGGCCGGGCCACCGTGCTCCGGGTGGGACCCGACACGTTTGCTTACCGCCTGGCCGCCGAGGCACGCCGGTTCTCCCTGGTGACATCGGAGATCCGCAGGGGCTTGGAGAAAGTCTTCACCGTCATCACCTGGCTGCTCCTGCCCACTGCCCTGCTGCTCACGAATGCGCAAATGCAGGACCAGGGCGGGTGGGCTGGAGCCATGGGATCTGGACGGTGGATACCGGCCACCGTGGGAGCTGTTGCCGGCATTATGGCCATGATTCCCCTGGGGCTGCTGCTGATGACCAGCGTGGCATTTGCTGTGGGCGGACTCCGGCTTGCCCGCCAAAAGGTCCTGATCCAGGAACTGGCCGCCGTTGAAGTACTGGCGCGGGTGGATGTCCTCTGCCTGGATAAGACCGGCACCCTGTCCTCCGGCGCCATCGTTTTCGATGCCGTCCACGACGCCGGAGCCACCCGCGTTGCCGGGTGGCGGCAGGCCCTGGAATGGTTTGGCACCAAAACGGACGCCAGCAGCACCGCCGCGGCGATCGGGGCGGCCTTTCCCGCACAAGTTCCGCTTCCGGAACAGGAATCCGTCCCGTTCTCCTCCGCCCGCAAGTGGAGTTCGGTGACCTTTACGCCGGAATCCGCCGCTTCCGGCACCTGGATCCTCGGTGCCCCCGATGCCGTGCTCGGCTCCCCTGACTGTGCTTCTGCGCACGGCAAGGGTGCCGCCCTTGCCTCCACCGGCCTCCGGACCCTGGCCCTGGCGCACCTGCCGGCCCCGCTGCCAGCGGACGCCGCGGAAACGGCCCTGCCGCCCGGACTGGTGCCGGTCATCCTGCTGACCTTCCGCGAGAGCATCCGCCGGGACGCTGCCTCAACGCTCGACTATTTCCGGGGGCAAGGGGTCAGGGTCAAAATCATCTCGGGGGATGATCCCCGGACTGTGGGAGCGCTGGCCCGCGGGGTGGGCTTTGGCAACGGCGTGGCCTATGACGCACGGAAGCTTCCCGGGGATCCACGCGAACTGGAGGAAACGGTGGAGGCCCACAGCCTCTTTGGAAGTGTGACGCCATCCCAGAAACGTGACCTGGTCCAGGCCCTGAAACGGCGGGGGCATACCGTCGCGATGACAGGGGACGGAGTGAACGATGTCCTGGCACTGAAAGAGGCGGACCTGGGAATCGCCATGGACTCGGCCTCACAGGCCACCAAGGCCGTGGCCCGCCTGGTGCTCCTGGACGGCCGGTTCGAGCGGCTGCCGGCCGTTGTGGACGAGGGGCGCAGGGCCATCAGCAACATCGAGCGCGTGTCATTGGTCTTCCTCAGCAAAACTGTCTACGCCACCGTCATCTCCGTGGTCACCGGCATCCTGTTGCTGGCCTTTCCGTTCCTGCCCCGGCAACTGTCTGCCTTGGACGGGTTAACCATTGGCCTGCCGGCGTTCTTCCTGGCCCTGCAGCCCGGCGGGCAGCGGTATGCCCCCGGGTTCCTCCGGCGCTCCCTTGCGTTCGCTGTGCCGGCAGGCGTCTGCGCAGCCCTGTGCGTCCTGGCGGTCAGCGCGTACGCGCAGTCATGGGGCGGGCACAGCCTTGAGGCGGCGCAATCGGCCGCGACCCTCACCCTGGGCCTCGTGGCGGCGTGGATCCTGGTGATGGCATCCCGCCCCCTCAAGCGGACCAAGGTTTTGATCCTTGCCGGGATGTACGCCGGACTGGTCCTGTTGTTCAGCCTCCCGTTGACCCAGGATTTCTTCCGGGTGGAGGCGCCTGCCGGCAGCCTGCTGATCCTCTCGGTTGCAGTTGCCGCGGCAGGATGCCTGGCCATCGAAGTGATCGGCCGCCGCACCCGCCGGGCCCTGCCGCCTGATGCCAAAACCGGGCTGCCTGTCCCTTAGGTGCCAGGCACTTCTTCATGTGGCCGCCCGGCGCGGCGCGTGAGCCGCGGCCATCCTGGCGTTCTTCGCCTCCGCTGCCGCGATAACCGGCAGCGTCTTCACGTACGTGTCGGGGTTGAGGGACACGGAGTCGATTCCCTGGCTGACCAGGAACTCTACGAGGTCCGGATGGTTGCTCGGCCCCTGCCCG
>DATIMT010000242.1:0-31923 GCA_035475035.1 Arthrobacter sp. | reverse complement strand
GAAGGACCAGTGTGGCAAGCAGGACCGCGCAGGCGATCACCAGCAGGTAATCCCGGCCAGGGAACGGTGTACCGTCCGCCAGGGTGAGCGGCAGGGCCAGGGCCAATGCCAGGGTGGCCAGACCGCGCATGCCGCACCAGGTCAGGATGAGGACTTCCTTCAGTGACGTGGGCTGCAGGAGGTTCCTGCGTTTCCGGGCGCCCAGGGCAAGGATGCCCAGCCACAGGAACCGGACCGCGAAGACCAGGACGCAGACCACCACGGCCACCCCGACCATGCCGAAGATTTCCGCGCCCTCGTCCCTGATGACGTGGCGGATTTCCAGCCCCACCAGGCCGAACGCCAACCCGGTGACCAGCAGCTCCACCACGTCCCAGAAGGCAGTGCGGGTGACGCGTTCGGCCGCATCCTGCGGGCGGGCGTGGCGCTGCATTTCAAGGGCGGTGACCACTACCGCGATGACGCCGGAGGCATGTACCTCCTCAGCGAGGATGTAGGCGGCGAACGGTACCACCAGGGTCACCGCGCTCCGGGCCACCATGGACGTGACCAGCCGGGTGACCAGGGCGATCAGCCAGCCCATGGCGATGCCCACCAGGACGGCAAGTGCCGCGCCCGTCAGGAACTGCAGGACGACGTCGGGCTGGACCTTGGTTCCACCCACCGCGGCGGCCACGGCCGCCTGGAAGATGACGATGGCGGCGGCGTCGTTGAACAGTCCCTCGCTCTGGAGGACGGTGATCAGGCGGCGGGGCATGTGCACACGGCCGGCCACGGATTCCACGGCTACAGGATCGGGCGGCGCCACCATGGCCCCGAGCGCGATGGCCGCGGGAACCCCGATCCCGGGAATCATCAGCCACGCTGCCCCGGCGACGGCGGCCGTGCTGATGACCACCAGCGCCACGGCCAGCATGATCAGCGTCCGCCACCGGACCCGGAACACTGCCCACGAGCTCCGCTGGGCGGTGGCAAACAGCAGCGGCGGCAGGAAGATGGGCAGGATTAGCTCTGGCTCAATCTCCAGGTCGGGGAAGCCCGGAATGAAGGTCAGGGCCACCGCCAGGAGGAGCATCAGGACCGGGTACGGCAGCCGCAGCCTGTCCCCCAGTCCCACGGCCACCACGGTGGCGAGCAGCAGTCCGACGATAAGGGCGAGCTGATCCATGCTCCTCTTCCCGCCCGTCGCTTACGGGCGCGGTTCCAGTGCCGCCGCCACGGGGAGGCTGCCGTCGCTGAATTCGATGGTCCGGCCCGCCGTTTGGGGCAGGTCCAGCACCGCCGCCGCCACGCTCGCCGTGTTGGCACGCGACGTGTCGCGCTCGGCTTCCGGCGAGGGGTCGACCTCGATCAGTCCTGTCCCGGGCTTGTCCGTCAGCGCGCCGGGGCCCAGGATGGTCCAGGCCAGGTCCGTCCCGCGCAGGTACTCATCTGCGGCAGCCTTGGCCTCGGCGTAGGCGAAGAAGCTGTTGCTTTCCGGCACCCCGTGGTCCTTGCCGGCACCGAAGTAGGACACCATGACATACCGGTTCACTCCTGCCTGGGCTGCGGCATCCATGGAGCGGATGGCGGCATCGCGGTCCACGGCGTAGGTGCGTTCAGGGTTTCCGCCGCCCGCGCCGGCGGACCAGACCACGGCGTCCTGCCCGGTGAGGGCCTCGGCGATGGCCGCCGTCGTGGAATTTTCCATGTCCAGGACCGACGGCGTGGCGCCGGTGGCAGTGACGTCTTCCGCGTGGTCCGGATTGCGGATGAACGAGGTGACGGAGTGGCCCTCGCTGGTGAGGAGTTCGGACAGGAGGAGGGCCACTTTTCCGTGGCCGCCGATGATGGCGATACGTGTCATGAACCCATTCTGCCTTCTAGGCCAGGCATCCGTAGCGCAGGTACACCACGCCGTTGCCGAACCGGCGCTGCTCCAGCAGCTCGAGCCGCGCCTCCAGTCCGTCCGGCAGGAAGCGCAGGCCACCGCCCACGGCCACCGGGGTGATGAACAGCTGGCACTCGTCCACCAGGCCGGCTTTGAGCGCGTGTGCCGCGAGGGTGGGGCCGCCGATGCTGATATTCCTCTCCGCGGCGGTCTTGAGCTCCTGCACCGCCTCCGGGCGGAACTGGCGCTCCAGCCGGGTCCGGGAGGTGGCCGCCGTCTCCAGCGACGCGGAATACACCACCTTGTCCGCCCCCTGCCAGATGCGGGCATAGTCCTGGATCACCGGATGGTCATCGGGTGTGCCCATGGTTTCCCAGACCGACATCACCTCATACATCCGGCGGCCCAGGAGGTAAGTGCCCACGTCCCGCTCCAGGTCGTTGATGAAGGCGTGGACTTCCTCGTCGGGCGCGGACCACTCAAAGTGGCCGTCCTTATCTGCCGTGTAGCCGTCCAGGGACATGATTGCGGAATAGATCAGCTGAGCCATGCGCCCATTCTGCCGCCGTAAATCACGCCCGCATAGGCTGCCGGGACACCAGGAACTGTTGGCCCAGGGTCCAGAGGTTCGAAACCGTCCAGTAGACCAGGACGCCGAGGGGGAAATAGATCCCTCCCACACCGAAGACCAGGGGCAGGACATAAAGGATCCGCTTCTGTTGGCGCAGCAGGGGACTGTCGGTGTCCGGGCCGCCCATGGTCCGTGCGGCCGCAAGTTTCTGGGTAAGGAACTGGCAGGTGGTCATCACCAGAATCATGACGACGGCGAGCACGGCCACGGCGGACGGGTCACCTCCGCCGTGCAGCAGCGAGGCGGACAGCGGCGCCCCGAAGATGCTGGCCGAGGCGAACTGGACCACCTGGCTGTGGTCCAGTGATCCAATGCCTTCGCCTTGCGGGCCGGCCTGCGACATGCCGGAGAGGACCTGGAAAAGGGCCAGGAAGAACGGTGCCTGGATCAACAGGGGCAGGCATGCCGAGAACGGGTTGGTACCGTGCTTTTTGTACAGGGCCATCTGTTCCTGCGCCAGGGCCTGCCGCGACGCCTGGTCCGTCCTGCCGTTGTACCTGTCCTGGAGCTCCTTCAACTCCGGCTGCAGGAGCCGCATCCTGCGCTGGGCCCGGACCTGGGCCAGGAACACCGGAATCAACGCAGCACGGATGACCAGCACAAGCCCGATGATGGACAACGCCCAGGTCCACCCGCCTGCAGCCGGCATGCCTGCCGCGGCCAGCCCGTCGTGGAACGCCACCATGATGGCGGACACCAGCCACCGGAACGGCTCCATCACCGCTGTCAGAAAGTCCACCGGATCCCCCATCGCCAGTTGCTGCCAAGCTACTGCGGATCCGGGAAACAAGAAAGCCCCCGGAATCTCGGGGATTCCGGGGGCTTAGCCTGTAGCGGTGGGGAGGCTCGATCTCCCGACCTCACGATTATGAGTCGTGCGCTCTAACCAACTGAGCTACACCGCCACGAATGAGAAAAACCTGCGTCAAGCCGGTCAAACCGCCTTGACGCAGGCCCTCATTCAGAGCCCCCCACCGGAATCGATCCGGTGACCTCGTTCTTACCAAGAACGCGCTCTACCACTGAGCTAGGGGGGCAACGAGTAAATACTCTACCGGAAGATTTACGCACCAACAAATCGGCCTCCGCGGCGGTTTCCGCTCCACGCAACCTGGCTTCCTTGGGTGGGAAAAGGCCCGGATTTCCGCGTATTTCCGGGCCTGGAAGGGCCAGGGCGGGCAGTGCCTACGACGGCGGGAAGCACCTTTCACGGACTCCGCTCCACCGCTTCGGCTCGTGAATGTGTTGAGGCCCACACCGGTCAGGTTAAACGCCGATGGGCCGGCTCGAAAGCCGGCCCATCGCCGTCGTCAATCCTTCAACGTGCGGGGTGGTTTACCACTTGCCCTTGCGGTTGAAGTCGCGGTGTCCGCTGTCGCCGCCGTGGCGGGGCTTGCGGGAGCCGTCGCCGTGGCCGCCGAAGCGGGAGTCGCCGGACTGGCCGCGGTCGCTGAAGGAGCGCTCCGAACGCTCGCTGTACGTGCGGCCGCCACGGTCAGCGGAGGACCGCTCGCCGTCGCTCTTCCGGAATTCCTTCTTGAACCCGCCGTTGCCCTTGAAGTTGCCGCCGCGGTCGCCGCCACGGTTGCCCTGGTAGGCACCGCGGTCACCCGAGGGCTTGCGGCCGTTGTCCAGCTCGAGGTGGATCAGCTCGCCGCCGATCCGGGTGCGGGACAGGGCGCGCAGCTGGTCCTGGCTCAGGTCCGCGGGCAGCTCCACCAGGGAGTGGTCCGAACGGATGTCGATGCCGCCGATCTGCGAGGAGGAGATGCCGCCCTCATTGGCGATGGCACCGACGATGGAACCGGGCATGACACGCTGGCGGCGGCCCACCGCGATGCGGTAGGTTGCGTTGCCCTCGGTCAGCGTACGGGTCGGGCCGCGGGAGCCGAAGCCGTCCTTGGAGCGCTCGCGCTTCTGGAACTCGGGAGCTGCCGGCAGTTCCTTGACCAGCAGCGGCTGCCCGCCCTGAGCCATGACGGCCAGTGCCGCAGCGATTTCTGCTGCCGGCACCTTGTGCTCTTCCTCGTAGGAGGCGATGAGGTCGCGGAACATGGAAACGTCCTCGGACTCAAGGGTTTCCGTGATGCGCTCAGCGAACTTGCCCAGGCGCAGCGTGTTCACGGTCTCGGCGGTGGGCAGGTGCATCTGCTCCACCGGCTGGCGGGTGGCCTTCTCGATGGAACGCAGCAGGTACTTCTCGCGCGGGGTCATGAACAGGATGGCGTCACCGGAACGGCCTGCACGGCCGGTGCGGCCGATGCGGTGCACGTAGGACTCGGTGTCGTGCGGGATGTCGTAGTTGATGACGTGGCTGATGCGCTCCACGTCAAGGCCACGGGCGGCGACGTCGGTAGCCACGAGGATGTCGATGCGGCCTTCCTTCAGCGCGTCCACAGTGCGCTCACGCTGCTGCTGCGGAATGTCACCGTTGATCGCCGCGGCCTGGAAGCCCCGGGCCTTCAGCTTGTCAGCCAGGTCCTCGGTGGCCATCTTGGTGCGCACGAAGGCGATGACGCCGTCGAACTCTTCAACCTCGAGGATGCGGGTCATCGCGTCGAGCTTGTGCGGGCCCATGACCTGCAGGTACCGCTGGCGGGTGTTGGCGCCGGTGGTGGTCTTGGACTTGACGGAGATCTCGGCCGGGTTGTTCAGGTACTGCTTGGACATGCGGCGGATCTGGCTCGGCATGGTGGCGGAGAACAGCGCAACCTGGCGGTCCGAGGGGGTCTGCTGGAAGATCTGTTCCACGTCTTCGGCGAAGCCCATGCGCAGCATCTCGTCGGCCTCGTCCAGCACCAGGTACTGGAGTTCGGACAGGTCCAGGGAACCCTTGGAGATGTGGTCGATGACGCGGCCGGGGGTACCCACAACCACCTGGGCGCCGCGGCGGAGGCCGGCGAGCTGGGGGCCGTAGGCGGAACCACCGTAGACGGGCAGCACGGTGAAGTCATCGATGTGCTTGGCGTAGGAGGTGAAGGCCTCGGCAACCTGGAGGGCGAGCTCGCGGGTGGGAGCCAGGACCAGTGCCTGGGTCTTGCGGGACGGGCCGTTGAGGTCGTGGAGTTCGGCCAGGCGGGACAGTGCCGGTACTGCGAATGCTGCAGTCTTACCGGTGCCGGTCTGGGCGAGGCCAACTACGTCGCGGCCTTCGAGCAGCAGCGGGATGGTGGCTGCCTGGATGGGTGACGGCTTTTCGTAGCCAACATCCTGCAGGGCAGCCAGGACGCGGCCGTCGATGCCGAGGTCGGCGAACTTGATGCCTTCTTCGTCGTCTTCCTCAACCTTGGCGGCGGGAGCGGATGTCTCGGCGGCGGCGGCAGCTTCTGCTGCGGGAACCTCTGCTGCGGGCGCAGCGGGCTCTGCTGCCGGAGCGACGGGCTCAGCTGCGGGGGCAGCAGGCTCGGTGAATTCGATGGCTGCAGCCTCGACGCTGGTGTTCTGGGCGTCGGTGGTTTCGTTCTGGTTTTCGGGCATAGGGGAGATATTCCTCATCCATAGGGGGCCAGGCGGCACTACCCGAGGTGAGTGGAGCCGCAGTACGCGTGCCGATGATGCCGGGCAATCGTTGACCGGCCGGTCACAGAAGTCCGGCGCTTTCGCAATCCCGTGGCAGGACTTCGCGCTGCATCTCTTGGCTGCTATCCCAGCAGTCTGTACAGCGTTTTCTTTAGCCGGCTCTCCCTATGAAAATGCCCGCATCGCTTGCGCGGGCCCCAACACTTACCAGTCCTGCCTCAAGAATTGGGCAGGAAATAAGGGATTTCCGGAGTGGGGGATGTTTCAAGTGTAGGGCACGGGCGCCGGTCACCGCCAATTGAACGCCCGACGGCGGCGGTGAGCTTGCGCACACAGCGCACCCGGCGGAGCACCAAAGAGTGCGGTGCTACTTCCCCAGCCGCCGCAGCAGTGCCTCAAACTTGGTGTGGTATTCGTCCTGGAGCCTGATCTCGCCGTCGGCCTCAGCCTTGCGGAGGGTCTCGATCACGTCCGCGTCCGGCTCGCTGAACCATTTGCCGATGGTGATGCCATGGCGGGGAACGAATGTGCGGTGGATGTGGTCGCCGGCCCTGATGCTTCCGGTGCCGATCACGCGCAGGTACGTCCCCACCCGCCCCTCCTCCGTGAAGCGCTTCACCCACTGCGGCTCCTTCATCCGCCGCTGGAAGGTGGCGCAGGGGACGCGCGGGGACGTGACTTCAAGCTCGACGTCGAGCCCAACCTTCCAGCGTTCCCCAATCACCGCGTGCGTGGCCTCGATGCCGGACACGCGGAGGTTCTCGCCGAAGGCGCCGGGCGGAAGCTCCCTGCCCAGCGCGCTGGCCCAGAAGTCGGCGTCGGCCTGGGAGTAGGCGTAGACGGCCTGGTCCTCCCCGCCGTGGTGCACCCTGTTGGCCTGGATGTCCCCGCGCAGGCCCAGCTTATGGACTATCACCGGCCCCTCGGCAGGGCGCTTGTCGATGGCCGTGACGCCGACGCTGCCCTGGTCCCCCAGGAGCTGGTGGACACGGCAGACGGCAAGGACAGAACCTGGTTCCATGGCATCAGTCTAGGGTTCGTTCCTGCCACTGCGGCGCAGCCATGCGATGGGCACTTCTCCCCGCTGTCCGGCCGTGGATTTACTCGCAGCCGGCACTGCCAGGGGCTACGCTGATCCGAGGATTGCAATGGGGGTGCAACGCTGTGCCCAATTCATGTGCACAACTGAAGGGGACGCTGTGGATTCGAACACCATGGATCCGGACAACGGACCGGACAAGGATCCGGAGCAGCCTGGTCCGGGATCCGGGCCAGGCGAGAGCAGTGCGTCGTCCGGCGGCCCCGCCCAGCCTGCGGATGCCGGCCCCGCCAAGCCTCCCCCCTGGCAGGTCCCCAAACCGGACCTGCGCCCCGACCTCCTCAATGAGCCCGTCACCCCTGTTGACCCGTTCGCCCGGGAGCGGGAAAAGCAGCTCAACGATGCGGCGGCGCGGAAGAAGCGCTCCCAGCGGCGCACCGTGGTGGTGGGCCTGGGCGTAACAGCCCTGCTGGCCGGAACCATCACGGCCGTTGTCGCCAGCAACGGGGACGATCCCGAATACGCGCAGGTGTGTTTCAACGACGAGACCGGCGAGCGCGTGGAGGACACCAACTGCGACAGCTCAGCAGGGCGGAGCGGCGGCATTTACGCCTGGTACTTCTACTCCCGCGGAGCGAGTGTTCCGTCCGTGGGACAAAACAGGTCCGCTGCGCCCAATTTCACCCGGACCATCCCCAGCGGGGCCAAGGCATCCACGGGCTACAGCAGCAAGGGCGGCACGGTCAGCCGCGGCGGTTTCGGTTCGAGCGCCAAGAGCGGCTCAAGCGGTGGCGGCGGCAAGGTTTCGGGGGGCTGACGGATGAAGCGAATGTTGACTGAGCCCCGTCCGGGCTGGAAGCAGAAGATCGAAGAGCAGGGGCTGGTGTTCTCCACCACCACCATGGATGACGGGCGCCGGATCGAGTACTGGAACGAGTCGGCGTACTACGAGTTCACCATGGACGAGGTGGAGAGCCTGGAAGTTGTGGCCGAGGACATGCACCGCATGTGCCTGGAGGCGGCGAAGTTCCTGGCCACCGGGGCCATGGGCAGCATGGGCGTCGGCCCCGAGGCACTGGAACTGGCGGCCGAATCACTGCAGGCCGGGGACGTGGACGTGTACGGCCGGTTCGACTTCATCTACGACGGCCAGGGCGGTCCGGCCAAGATGCTCGAATACAACGCGGATACGCCCACCGGGCTCATTGAGGCCGCAGTTGCCCAGTGGTTCTGGCTGCAGGAGGTCTTCCCGGAAAAGGACCAGTGGAACGGCATCCATGAAGCGCTGATCCGGCAGTGGAAGAAGTTCCAGTACCGCACCGGCATGAGCACCCTGCACGTGGCGCATTCAGAAGTGGAGGAATCCGGCGAGGACTGGATGACGGCCGCCTACATGCGCGATGTCGCCAGCCAGGCTGGGTGGACCACCATCGGGATCAACATGTCCGATATCGGCTGGGACCCCAACCTGAACCGGTTCGTGGACCTGGACAACTTTCTGATCAGCACCATCTTCAAGCTCTACCCCTGGGAGCTGATGATGAAGGAGGAATTCGGCCCCCGCCTGCTGGAGCGCGCCCACAACCCGCGCTGGGTGGAGCCGGCCTGGAAGATGTTGCTCTCCAACAAGGCCCTGCTCGCCGCTCTGTGGCACCTCTACCCCAACCACCCCAACCTGCTGCCCGCGTACCTGACGGACCCGGGACCGCTGAAGGAATGGGTGGCCAAGCCGCTGCACGGCCGCGAAGGCGACAACATCCGGATCCACGCGGACGGGATCAGCCTGGAGCAGCCGGGCGGCTATGGCAGGGAGGGGTGGTGCTACCAGCAGTACCACCCGCTGCCCGACTTCGACGGCAACCATCCGGTCCTGGGACTTTGGGTGGTGGACGGCGAATCCGTGGGCTGCGGTATCCGGGAATCGGACGGGCCGGTGACGGACTACTTCTGCCGCTTTGTCCCCAACACCATTGACGCGCCCGCGCCGCTTTCGGCGGTGGCCAATTCCACCAAGGCAGGAATCGTTCTATGAGCACGGACATGACGACGGCGGGAGGCCCCGGAGGCGGGACCGGCACCGCAGTGCCCGCCAAGGGCCTTCGTGCAGGGATCCTGGACCTGGGCGACTCCGTGATGCTGGGGCTGGCCTCCACCGCGCCGGTGTACTCGCTGGCGGCCACCCTGGGCCTGATCGTTGCTGTCAACGGCAACTACACACCCCTGATCCTGCTGCTGGGCTTCGTTCCGGTCCTGTTCATCGCCTACGCCTTCCGCGAGCTCAACAGCGCCATCCCGGATTGCGGCACCACCTTCACCTGGTCCCGCCAGGCCTTTGGCCCCTGGGCAGGCTGGCTGGGCGGCTGGGGCGTGGCGCTGGCCGGAATCGTGGTCCTGGCGAACCTCGCCCAGGTGGCCGGGCAGTATCTCTGGCTGTTGGTGGGCGACGGGTCACTCGCGCAGGACAAGCTGCTGGTCACCGGCACGGGACTGTTGTTCATCGTCCTGATGACGCTGGTGAACTACCGCGGGATCCGGCTGGGTGAGCACGTCCAGCGGGTGCTGACGTATGTCCAGTACGTTGCGCTCGGCGTTTTTGCGCTGGCTATCGTGGTGCGGATCGTGGGCGGGGCCGCCGTCGAAGGCACAAGCATTCAGGCCTTCGACTTCGAATGGTTCAACCCTGTGGGTGCCTTTGCGGATCCGGGTGCCGTGGTGCACGGCGCCCTCCTTGCCCTCTTCATCTACTGGGGCTGGGACACCTGCCTGGCAGTGAATGAGGAAACCGAGAACCCCTCAAAGACTCCAGGCCGGGGCGCCGTGATCTCGGCGTTCGTCCTGATGGCGATCTATGTTTCGGTGGCGCTGCTGGTGATGATGTATGCCACTGTGGGCGCCGAGGGGATCGGCCTGGGCAACGAGGCCAACAAGGACGATGTTTTCCTGGCCATGAAGGACGTGGTGCTGGGCCCATGGGGCTGGCTGATCGTCGTCGCGGTTTTGGCGTCCGTCCTGTCCTCCACGCAGACCACCATCCTGCCCACGGCCCGCGGAACCCTCTCCATGGGGGTCCACGGCGCCCTGCCGGCCCGGTTCGCGGAGGTCCACCCCCGGAACCAGACGCCCGGCTTTTCCACCCAGGTGATGGGCGGCGCCGCCGCGGCCTACTACGTGGCCATGAGCTTCCTGAGCGAAAACCTGCTGGCGGACTCCATCAGCGCCATCAGTTTGTTCATCGCGTTCTACTACGCCCTGACCGGCTTCGCGTGCTTCTGGTACTTCCGCGGAACGCTGCGTGAGTCGGCGCGGAACCTCTGGTTCCGCGGCATCCTGCCCCTGGCCGGGGCGCTGCTCCTGACCGCCGCGTTCGTCATCTCGGCCGTGCAGATGTGGGACCCGGCGTACGGTGACACTCAGATCTTCGGCGTCGGCGGCGCCTTTGTGAGCGGCGTGGTGCTGCTGGCGCTGGGCGTGGTCCTCGCCGTCGTCTGCCGTTTCCTGCCCTCCACCCGCGGCTACTTCCGGGTGAAGCCATGATGGCCGGGGCATCCGATGTCCTTGACCTTGATTCCCTGCTGTCGGCCGGGGAACTGGACCTCCGGCAGAAAGTCCGCGACTTCACCCACCAGCGCATCAAACCGGAGATTGCCCGCTGGTACGAGGACGCGGTCTTTCCGCTGGACCTGGCCCCGGAACTGGGTGAGCTCGGGGTCCTCGGGATGCACCTGGAAGGCTACGGCTGCCCGGGCCGGTCCGCCGTCGAGTACGGCCTTGCGGCTATGGAACTGGAGGCCGGCGATTCCGGGGTCCGCACGTTCGTGTCCGTCCAAGGTTCCCTGGCCATGACGGCCATCCACACGTGGGGCTCCGAGGAGCAGAAACAGGAGTGGCTGCCGCGGATGGCCGCCGGCGAAGTCATCGGATGCTTTGCCCTGACCGAGCCGACCGCTGGTTCAGACCCCGCCTCCATGGCCACCTTCGCGCAGCGGGACGGCACGGGCGATGACGCCGGCTGGGTGCTCAACGGCGCCAAGCGCTGGATCGGGCTGGCCTCGGTGGCGGGTGTGATGGTGGTGTGGGCCATGACGGACGACGGCGTGCGCGGCTTCCTGGTGCCAGCCGGAACCCCCGGCGTGACGGCCACGCCCATCCGGCAGAAGTTGTCCATGCGCGCCTCCATCCAGTGTGACGTGGTGTTCGACGACGTCCGGCTGGGCCCCGAGGCCCTGCTCCCGGTGGCCCGCGGGCTGCGCGGTCCGTTCACCTGCCTGAACGAGGCCCGGTACGGCATCGTGTGGGGCGCCATGGGCGCAGCCCGCGATTCCTACGAGGCCGCGTTGGCCTACTCGCAGGACCGGCTGCAGTTCGGCAAGCCGCTGGCCGGCTACCAGCTCACTCAGGAAAAGCTGGTGAACATGCTCGTGGAGATCCAGAAAGGCACCTTGCTGGCGCTGCACCTGGGCCGGCTGAAGGACGCGGGGGTGATACGGCCCGAGCAGATATCGCTGGGCAAGCTGAACAATGTCCGCGAGGCCATTGCCGTGGCGCGGGAGGCGCGGTCCATCCTGGGCGGCAACGGCATCACCACGGATTACTCACCGCTGCGGCACGCCGCCAACCTGGAGTCGGTCCGGACCTACGAGGGCACCGACGAGGTGCACACCCTGATCCTCGGCAGGCACATTACGGGCCTGGACGCCTTCCACTGAGGTCCCTGGGGCAGGCCCAAAAGAAGCACGTCAGGCCGAGAAGCCGCCGTCGGCCTTGATCAGCTGCCCCGATACCCAGCGGCCCGCCGGCGAGAGCAGGAATGCCACGGTCCCGGCGACGTCGGCCGGGGTGCCCAGCCTGCCGGTGGGCTGGCGTGCGGTGAGCTCCCCGCGGACCTCGGGGGTCATCCAGCCCGTGTCCACCGGTCCCGGGTTCAGCACGTTCGCCGAGATGCCCTGCGGACCCAGCTCCCGGGCGGCCGCGATCACGATCCTGTCCAGCGCACCCTTCGACGCGCCGTACGGCAGGTTGAACGCTGTATGGTCACTGGTCAGCGCAACGATCGCGCCGCCGTCGTCCGTCGCCTGCCGTGCAAAGGCTGCAATCAGCTGCCAGCTGGCGCGCGTGTTCACGGCGAAATGGCGGTCAAAGGACTCAACGGTGGTGTCCAGTACGCCGGAGTCCACTGATTCCGCGTGGCTGAGCACCAGGCCCGTCAGCGGCCCGGCCAGCTGGCGCCCCTCAGCTACGAGCCGGTCCGGGACGCCGGGATCCTGGAGATCTGCTGACAGGACATGGACCTTGGCGCCAATGGCTTCCAGCTCGGCGGTGAGGCGGACCACGTCCTCGGGTTCACTCCCCCACGGCATGCGCGCGTCATAGCCGGCCCAGTAGGACAGCACCAGGTCCCAACCGTCCGCCGCGAGCTGCCGGGCAATGCCGGCGCCGATGCCGGCCAGCCGTCCCACACCCGTGACCAGGGCAACGGGGCGGGCAGCGGCGGGTGCGACAGGTTCCATCGGACCAGCCTAGCGGCGGCTGTTGCGCCCTTGGTTCAGGCCGCCGCCCGCTCCGCTTCCCCTGTCCTGGTTCCATCCGTGCGGTGCCGCCGGATGGTGGCACTGATGACGGCGGCGATGGTGCACATGGCCGCCGCTCCCAGCCAGGCGTAGGTGTAGTGCCCCGTGGCGTCGCGCAGGGCCCCGGCGGCGATGGCGGCCGCGGCGGCACCAAGCTGGTGGGCTGCGAAGACCCACCCGAAGACCACACTGCCGTCAGCTCCGAACGTTTCGCGGCAAATGGCTGCGGTGGGCGGAACGGTGGCCACCCAGTCCAGGCCGTAGATCACCACGAACACGATCATGCTGGGCTGCACCTCGGCGTTCAACAGCAGCGGCAGCACCAGCAGGCCGATGCCGCGGAACTGGTAGTAGACGGCCAGCAGGACGCGGGGGTTTAAACGGTCGGTCAGCCAGCCTGAGGCGATGGTCCCGATAATGTCGAAGATCCCGACGACGGCGAGCAGCCCCGCGGCCGTCGTTTCCGGCATCCCGTGGTCATGGGCGGAGGGGATGAAGTGGGTGCCGATCAGGCCGTTGGTGGTGGCGCCGCAGATGGCGAAACCGGCTGCGAGGGCCCAGAACGTCCGGACCCTGCTGGCCCGGCGGAGCACCTGGAGGGCACGGACGGCGGCATTGGCGCGCGGCCCGTTATTGAGCACCGCCGTGTCGGCTTCTGCCTGGTCCTGGGGATCAACCTCCACCGGCAGCGCACCGTACGGCAGCACCCCGACGTCGGCCGGCGAGTTCTTGAGGAACTTCAGCACCAGCGGAACCACCGCGAGGGCGCCGGCGGCAATGAGCAGGGAGGCCTGACGCCAGCCGGGATCCTGTGCCAGCACTGCGATGACCGGCAGGAAGACCAGCTGCCCGGCCGCGCTGCCGGCGGTGAGGATGCCGATGACCAGTCCGCGGCTTTTGGTGAACCAGGTGTTGGCGATGGTAGCGGCGAAGACCAGCGCCATGGAACCGGTGCCGAGCCCGATCAGCAGCCCCCAGGTCAGCAGGATCTGCCAGGACTGGTTGACCAGGACGGTCAGTGCACTGCCCATGCCGATCAACACCAGGGCCGTTGCGGTGACGGCCCTGACACCAAACCGTTCCATCAGGGCGGCGGCGAACGGGGCCGTGAGGCCGAAGAGCACCAGGTTGATGCTGACGGCCGCCGAAAGAACCGTGGTGGACCAGCCAAACTCCTGCTGGAGCGGCACCATGAGGACACCCGGTGCCGCCCGGAATCCCGCCGCTCCCACGAGCGCAAGGAAGGCCACTGCGGCGACGATCCAGGCCGGATGCAGGCGGCGCGGTCCCGGTGGCTGCAGGACAGCCTCTGACGGTACTTCGGCTGCTTCCCGGCGCAGAATGCTCACGCGGCCGTTCCTCTCCCGGATGCGGTGGACAATTGGATGGGCTGCCCGGACCTGGACCGGCTGTGCCAGCTGGTGTTCGCCGCGGTGAGCCGTTCCCCGCATTCGGTGCAGGTGTCCGCCGAGGTGGTGGGTTTTCCGCAGCCCGAATGGATGACGTACAGGTGGGCCTGCTCCGAGGGCGCGGGCAGGTGCTTTTCCGCCCAGATGGTCACTGCGTTCAGGACCGGGAGCGCGTCTTCACCCATGCGAGTGAGCACGTACTCCTGGCGGGTGCGGCCGCCGTCGTCGTAGGCCTTCTTCGCCAGCAGCCCGGACTCCACCAGGCCCGCAAGGCGTTTAGTGAGCACGGAGTCGGCCACCTCCAGCCGGGCCTTCATGGCGTCGAAGCGGCCGTTCCCGAAGAAGACCTCGCGCAGGACAAGAAGGGACCAGGGGTCGCCCAGGATGTCCAGGCCGCGGGCGATGCTGCAGGTGCGTTGGGACCAGTCGGATCGAAGAGGCATACCAGGAACCCTAGCTGGCTTTCTTCAAGAAAGCTAGGGTTCCCCGCTTAGCGGTTAGGGAATTGCGGAGAGGGCCTGGTCCAGGTCCGCGATCAGGTCCTCCACGTCCTCGATCCCGCAGGAAAGGCGCAGCAGGTTCACCGGGACCGCCAGCTCCGTGCCCTTGACCGACGCGTGGGTCATCTCGGAGGGGTAGTTCATCAGCGATTCGATCCCGCCCAGGGACTCGGCGAGGATGAACACCGAAGTAGATTCCGCCACCTTCCGGGCCGCCGCTTCACCGCCCTTGAACTGTACGGACACCATGCCGCCGAACTTGCGCATCTGCTTTTTGGCGAGCTCGTGGCCAGGGTGGGACGGCAGGCCCGGATACAGGACGGCTTCCACCTCCGGGCGTTCCAGCAGCCACTCGGCCACGGCCTGGCCGTTCTCGCTGTGCCGGTCCATGCGGACGCCCAGGGTCTTCAGCCCACGGGTGGTGAGGAAGGCATCCATGGGCCCGGAGACGGCCCCCACGGCGAACTGGACGAAGCCGATCTTCTCAGCCAGCTCCGCGTCCTTCACCACGACGGCGCCGCCCACCACGTCCGAGTGGCCGCCGATGTACTTGGTGGTGGAGTGGACCACGACGTCGGCACCCAGGGCGAGCGGGGTCTGCAGGTAGGGGGACGCAAAGGTGTTGTCGACCACCAGGAGGGCGCCGGCGTCGTGCGCTATGTCAGCGAGCGCAGCGATGTCGGTGATCTTCATCAGCGGATTGGACGGCGTCTCCACCCAGAGGAAGCGGGTCTTGTGGGCGGCCACCGCATCCCGGACCATGTCCAGGTTGGCCATGTCCACCGGGGTGTTGCCGATGCCCCAGTCCCCCAGCACCCGGCTGATCAGCCGGTAGGTGCCGCCGTACGCGTCGTTGCCCAGCACGATGTGGTCGCCGGGGCGGGTCAGCGCGCGGATGAGGGCATCCTCCGCGGCAAGCCCGGAGCTGAAGCTGTAGGCGTGGGTGCCCAGTTCCAGCGCCGCGAGCTGTTCCTGCAGGGCGTCCCTGGTGGGGTTGCCGCCGCGGCCGTACTCGTAGCCGCTGCGCAGGCCGCCGATGCCGTCCTGGGCGTAGGTGGAACTGAAGTGCAGTGGCGGCACCACGGCTCCGGTGCGGGGCTCGAAGTCCTGGCCGGCGTGGACGGCGCGGGTGTTGAAACCTTGGTTTCCAGAGGCAGTCATGGGTACTCCTTTACGGGTAAATCAGTTGCTGAGGTAGGCCAGCAGGTCGTGCCGGGTGAGGATGCCCACGGGCGCACCCACGAACGTGACCATCAGGGTGTCCGCATCGGAGAGCAGTTCCCTGGCGGCGGAGATGGTTTCCAGCGATCCGATCACGGGAAGCTTGGGTCCCATGTGCTCGGAGATCTTGTCCGTGAGCTTGGCTTCGCCACGGAACAGCTTGGCGGTCAGGGTGCGCTCGTCCACGGCGCCCAGGACCTCACCCATGACCACTGGGGGCTCCTGGGACAGGACCGGGATGTGGCTGACGCCGAACTCGTTCATGATGTTGATCACGTCGCGGACGGACTCGTTGGGGTGGATGTGCACCAGGTCCGGCAGTTCGCCGTTCTTGGACTTGATGACCTCCCCCACGGAGGTTTCCTCGCCGCCGGAGAGGAAACCGTAGGAGCGCATCCACTGGTCGTTGAAGATCTTGGCCAGGTAGCCGCGCCCCGAGTCAGGGAGGATTACGACGACGACGGCACTTTCCGGCAGGTCCCGCGCCGCCTGCAGGGCGGCTACTACGGCCATGCCCGAGGAGCCGCCTACGAGCAGTCCCTCCTCCCGCGCCAGCCGGCGGGTCATGGCAAAGGAATCGGCGTCGCTGACGGCGATCACTTCGTCCGGGATGGTCTTGTCGTAGTTGGCCGGCCACATGTCCTCGCCGACGCCCTCTACGAAGTAGGGGCGCCCGGTACCGCCTGAGTAGACCGAGCCCGCGGGGTCCGCGCCGATAATCCGCACCACCCCGCCGTCGGCCTCCGGCCGGTCGGCCGATACCTCCTTGAGGTACCGCCCGGTGCCGGTAATGGTGCCACCCGTACCGGCGCCGATGACGCAGTGCGTGACCTTGCCGTCGGTATCGCGCCAGATCTCCGGGCCGGTGGTTTTGTAGTGGCTGCCCGGCGCAGCCGGGTTGGAAAACTGGTCCGGTTTGTAGGCGCCCGGCGTCTCCCGGGTGATCCGGTCCGAGACACCGTAGTAGCTTTGCGGGCTGTCCGGCGGGACAGAGGTGGGCGTGACCACCACTTCCGCGCCGTAGGCCTGCAGCACGGCACGCTTGTCCTCGCCCACCTTGTCCGGGACCACGAAGACACACTTGTAGCCCTTCTGCTGCGCCACCAGGGCCAGGCCAACGCCGGTGTTGCCGGACGTCGGCTCCACAATCGTGCCGCCGGGCTTCAGTTTGCCGTCGCGTTCGGCATCCTCAATCATCTGTGCCGCAATGCGGTCCTTGATGGATCCGCCCGGGTTCAGGTACTCAAGTTTCACCAGGACTGTGGCTTTGATGCCTTCGGTCACGTGGTTGAGTTTGATGAGCGGGGTATTGCCGATGAGGTCCAGGATGGACTGGGCGTACTTCATAGGTACAAAGCTACCGCTTCCTGCCAGACCTTCCCTGCCCGGGATGCGAGGATGGGCCGGTGAAGCAGTTCGCATGGCTCAGAGCCGCCCGGAGCTACCTGCTGCCCGGCGCAACGCTGGCAGCAGGGATGGCAACCTTGGCTTTGGGCGCTCTCCCCCTTCCCGCGTTTGGGGAACTGGCGTCCCGCACCATTCCCATCCTGGCCTTCGTGCTGGCCATGTCCCTGGTCACTGAACTGGTGGACGAGGCAGGGCTGTTCCGGGTGGTGACGGACAGGCTGGCCGCCCTGGGCCGGGGCCACGTTTTCCTGCTGTGGCTCCTGGTGGTGGCGGTGGCCACTGTGTCCACGGTGTTCCTGTCCCTGGATACGACGGCTGTGCTGGTGACACCCGTGGTTGTCCTCCTGGCCGTCCACGCCCGGATCCCGCCGCTGCCGTTCGCGCTGACCAGCATCTGGCTGGCCAATACCGCCTCGCTGCTGCTGCCCGTCTCCAACCTGACCAACCTCCTGGCCCAGGACCGGCTGGGCCTGAGCCCGTGGCACTTCGCGGGCCTGGTGTGGGCTCCAGCCCTCGTTGGCCTGCTGGTCCCCCTCGTCCTTTTGTGGCTGGCGTTCCGGCGGGACCTGCGCGGAACGTACGGGCCGCAGCCTGCCCATCCTGTCCGTGACCCCACCCTGCTGAAAGCCGCTGCCGTTACCCTCCTGGTCCTGCTGCCTGCACTGGTGTCCGGCGTTCCGGTCCAGTATCCGGCACTGGCAGCGGCGGGCGTCCTCCTGGCGGTCTTCCTGCGCCGCCGGCCCTCCGCCCTGCGCTGGTCCATGGTCCCCTGGCGGCCGCTGATGCTGACGGTGGGCCTGTTCATGCTGATGGAAGCCCTGCACGCGCATGGCCTGACCACCCTGCTGGCGGGTGTGGCCGGGTCCGGCGAGGGCCTGCCGGCGCTCCTGCAGCTGGCCGGGCTGGGCGCCGGTGCGGCCAATGCCGCCAATAACCTCCCCGCCTACCTGGCGCTGGAAACGGTGGCGGGATCGCCTGCCAGGCTGGCCGCACTGCTCATCGGGGTCAACCTCGGTCCGCTGGTGACTCCGTGGGCGTCGCTGGCCACACTGCTGTGGCATGAGCGGCTGCGGGTGCTGAATGTCCCCATCAGGTGGGGCGGCTTCGCCGTGGCTGGGCTGGTGGCCGTGGCGCTGACGGTGCCGCTGGCTGTCGTGGCGTTGTGGCTGGTCTCCGGCATGCCGTGACGCCTCCCGGGGCTTGGGGCTGGGGCTTGGGCCCGGGGCTTCGGCTGTCAGGCGCCTTCAGGTTTTTCGGCCCCTGCTGGGAGGTTCTCCCAGAGGCCCATCACGTTGCCCTCTGGGTCCTTGAAGTAGGCCGTGAAGCCCATGCCGGGAATCTCGTTTTTGGGCATGACCACAGACCCGCCGAGTTCCTCCACGCTCTTGAGCGTGGCGTTGATGTCCGGAACGTCCACGGTGATGACGGGGTGGGTGATTTCGCCTTCCCGTCCCATCATTCCCCCATTGATGGCACCCGCAGCCGCCGGCCGGCCGGCGTCGTCCATGTCCGTGGTGATGACCATGCTGTACTCCATCCCAGGCACCTGTTCCACCCGCCAGCCGAGCGCGTCCTGGTAGAACTTCCTGGCCCGCTTCTGATCGTCCGCGGGGATCTCGAAATGCACTACACCACCCATGGTGGCCCTCCTGCCTTGTCAGGGTCGCGGCGCGGGTGATTCCGCACCACAGAGTGGATTCTAGGTTTTGCCGGGGCGGGGAATTAGGGCCGTTCTACCTTTGCTTCTGGTCGCGTACCTACTCGGGGCAGACTCCTGGGTCCGCTCGTTGTCCCGCTGCTGTCAGTGGTCCGTGGGACGATTGAAGGCATGACGATCGCAGAGGCACCTCCCCGGCTGGCAGCCGCGGCGGACGTGTCCCTGCGGTGGTATCCGGAGGCCCCCTACAGCCTTTCCCGGACCCTCGGGCCGCTCCTGCGCGGCAACAGCGATCCTTCCTTCTGCGTCCAGGGGGATGTCATTTGGAATGCGTTAACGACGCCGGCCGGTCCAGCAACGATGCGCCTCGCCCCGGCAGGCGGCGAAGCAGGCGGACCCCTGGTGGACATCCAGGCGTGGGGCCCGGGTGCCGCCGCCGCCGTGGAGGCAGCACCCCGGCTCCTGGGAGCCGACGACGACTGGCGGGGTTTCGATGACCCGTCCTTCCATGACACGCTGCCCCGCATGGTCAGGGAGGCCCGGCGGCGCAGCCTGGCGCTCCGGTTGCCCTCGAGCGGCCGCATGGTGGACCAGCTGGTGCCGATCATCCTGGAACAGAAGGTGACCGTTATTGAGGCCCGGCGCGCCTACCGCTATCTGGTGCACCGATATGGAACCCCGGCGCCCCTGGCCGGAACATCCACCCCGGCCGGCCTCGTCGTGGCACCGACGGCTGCGCAGTGGCTGCAGGTTCCGAGCTGGGAGTGGCACAAGGCGGGCGTCGGACCCCAGCGCTCGGCCACTGTCATGCGCGCGCTGCGTTCCGCCGTCGCGCTTGAACGCCTCGCGGAGCTGCCGGCTGCCCAGGCGGCTGAGAAGATGCTGGTCATCCCGGGCATCGGAGTGTGGACCGCCGCCGAGGTGGTGCAGCGCACCCACGGCTGCCCGGACTCAATTTCGGTGGGCGACTACCACCTCGCGGCGTACGTGGGGGCGGCGCTGACCGGACGCCGGACCGACGACGCCGGCATGCTCCGGCTTTTGGAGCCGTGGCGGGGGCACCGGCAGCGCGTGGTCCGGATGATCCAGGCCACCGGCTTCCGCAAACCCACGTTCGGACCCCGGATGACCATCCAGGACCACCGGAGGCACTGACCGCGCCCCGAACCATGGGCATCCCCTCTTTTCGCCCCGGGCGCTTGATTCGCGCGGCAATGGGTACGGCGTGGGTGAGGCCTCCGGCGGGGCGGCGGCTGCACCATGACGGAAGGGATTCGATGAGCACCAATCCAGGCAGCACCAACCAGGCCGGCGGGGGGCATGTGGCCGTGGATGCGACCCGGCAGGATCCCAGCGCCAACGACCCCATGGCCGACGAGAAGGTGAGGCTCCAGCTGGCCATCTTCGAAGTCACGCGGGACGCGGACGGCCAGGGCATGGGCGAGATCCGGGAGATGCTGCGCGCTGCCTTCGCGCGGCACGGAGTGGAGACACCACCGGCCACCTGGGTGGAATCGGTGGCTTCCTCCGCGTTCTACGGCGAACCCTACATCGTTGACCTCCCCGCAGCGGTGCTCGCCGACTCGATCATCCCTGCCCCCAACGAGGAGGTCCGGGAGCGGCTGGCCGCCCAGCGGCAGCTCCAGCAGGAGAAGCTCCCCGCGGAGATTTTTCCAGCCCCGGCGGACTGGAACATTCCTGGGAGCGAGGCCGCCGCCGGTGGCAGCACCCGCACCTTGTCCCTGACACGATGGGAAGGCGGCACGGTCCTGGCCCTGGCGGCGCTGGCGGCGGTTGCCGTCGTGGCCGTCAGGCTGGGAACTGGCCGCCGCCGGCGCGTGGCCTAGAGGCCCAGCCGGGCCACGGCGGCAGCGCCGGTTACTTGGGACGGCCTTCCCGTGAAAGGTGGCCCGGCATCTGCGCGCCCCGCTTGAGGAGTTTGACCGCGAGGAGGCCGGAAACGGCCGCGAAGGGAAGTTCAACGAGGACAGCTTCAAGGACCGCGGTAACCAGCGGCGCCCCCTGAGCCGCGGTTGTCACGTCGAAGAGGGCATCGATGCACAGGCTTGTGGAGAAGGCAGCGGCGCTGAGCGCCGCATAGATGCTGCCCCTGAACAGAAAGACTGCGGTCAGTAGCGCCGTCAGGGCTTCGAACCCGTCCAATGCGAGCCAGGCGAGGTTCCAGTTGTAGGCAACGGTCACCGAAGGCATCGTGCCGCTCAGGTAGAAGATCCAGGCAGCGTAGAAGAGGACGGCGGCGGCGCCGCAGGCGACGGCCATCCGCCGCCACCCCAGCCCTCGGAGCCGGACCAAGACCCGTCTCCGGAAACGCAGGATCACCACGATGGCCAGCAGGACCAGCCCTATTTTGAGTCCGACGAAGTGGGGTCCTGCCGACCATGCAGGATCCCTGAAACCGACCGAGGCGGCTGCTTGGGTCATGGAGTCCAGCACGGGCCGAACCGCGAACGGCAGGACTTCATCAGAGGAAATGTCCCTCCAGATCCCTACCGGGAACGCAAGCATCGGCGGTCTTCCTATCTCTGGCGCAGGTCCAGGTGCAACACGGCATGATCAGAGGCTACGCGGGAAACAGCTAGAGCCCCAGCCGGGCCACCGCCTCCTCGCGCATCTGGACCTTGCGGATCTTCCCCGAGACCGTCATGGGGAAGCTCTCGCGGACTTCCACGTAGCGGGGGATCTTGTAATGGGCCAGCCGTCCGCGGCAAAAGTCGGCCACCGCCCCGGCATCCAACGGCTCCGCACCCGGTTTGAGGATGATGCAGGCCATGAGCTCCTCGCCGTATTTGGGGTCCGGCACCCCGATCACCTGCACGTCCTGGATGGCAGGGTGGGTGTAGAGGAACTCCTCGATCTCGCGCGGGTAGATGTTCTCGCCGCCCCGGATCACCATGTCCTTGATCCGGCCCTCCACCACCACATACCCGCCCTCATCCATCCGGGCCAGGTCCCCAGTGTGCATCCATCCGTCGGCGTCGATTGCCTCAGCGGTCTTGTCCGGCTGGTTCCAGTAGCCGGACATCACGGCATAGCCACGGGTGCAGAGCTCGCCGATCTGCCCGCGCTCCAACTCCTCCCCGGTGGCAGGGTCCACAATGCGGCTCTCCAGCTGCGGCATGGTCCGGCCCACCGTCTCCGTTCGCTGCTGGAGCGTGTCCCCCTTGCGGGTCATGGTGGACACCGGCGAGGTCTCGGTCATGCCATAGCAGATGGCCACGTCCACCATGTTCATCTCGGAAATCACGCGGTTCATCACCTCGATGGGGCACAGCGAACCGGCCATAACACCCGTGCGGAGCGTGGACAGGTCATAGGAGCCGAAGTCCGGCAGGGCCAACTCGGCAATGAACATGGTGGGGACCCCGTACAGCGACGTCCCGGAAAAGTCCTGCACTGCCTCGAGCGCCGCGGCCGGCGAGAACCCGCGGCCCGGGATGATGGTGGCGGCGCCGTGGCTGAGCGCGTTCAGGTTGCCGATCACCATCCCGAAACAGTGGTAGAACGGCACCGGGATGACCACCCGGTCCCGTTCGGTGTAGCCCAGCAGCTCCCCGATGGCGTAGCCGTTGTTCAGGATGTTGTGATGGGTCAGCGTCGCGCCCTTGGGGAAACCCGTGGTGCCCGAGGTGTACTGCAGGTTGATGGGATCGTGCGGGCGGAGTTCGGCCATGCGGGCCAACAGGTGCGAATGCGCCACGCCGTCCGCGCGGGTGAGCAGCTCCGCGTACGTGAGTTCCGCGTCGGTTTGGGGGCTGCCGGCACTCAGTGCGTCCAGGCCGTGATCGGGCAGGAAGACGAGTTCCTGGAGGTCCGGGCAGGTAAGGAGAGCCTGGCGGGCCATGGCCACGTAGTCGCTGGTGCTATCCGACGGCGCAGTCACCAGCATACGCATGCCGTTTTGCTTGGCCACGAATTCGAGTTCGTGGCTGCGGTAGGCCGGGTTGACGTTAACCAGGATGGCCCCGGCTTTGGCGGTGGCATACTGCAGCAGCGTCCACTCGGCGCAGTTGGGGCTCCAGATCCCCACCCGCTCCCCCTTGGCGATGCCCAGGGCGAGGAGCGCACGCGCCAGCCGGTCGACGTCGTCGTTCATTTTTGTATAGCTCCAACGGCGCGCATCAGCACCGGGCACCGGAGCAGCCTCGATCAAGGCGTCATGGAGCGGGAACTGCGCGGCCACGCGCTCAAAGTTCGCGCCAATGGTTTCCTCCAGGAGCGGGACGTCAGTGTCCCCGGCTGTGTAAGCACGCATGATGGCACGCTACCAACAGGAGCGCGGCAGGAGAAGGAAGACAGGCTCGGAAAAGAGCGCAACACAACCGGAGGGCCCCGCAGCGGCCGGTATTGTGAAATCCATGAGTGCACCCATTGATTTGAAAGCAACATTCATCCCCAACGACGGCGAGTTTTTCCGCGTCAAGCTGGCCCTGGAAATCGCGATCGATGAGGTGGTGAACGAACAAGGCTGCATCCAGTATGAGCTGACCGAAGCCACCGAGGAAAAGCTGGTACTGACCGAACAGTGGGCCTCCCAGGAGGACCTGGACAAGCACTCCAGGGGCACCGCACTGCAGGACCTGAACGAATCGCTGAGCGCGTTGCTGGCCGAACCGGTCAAGGTGGAACGCGTCTGACGCAGCCGTTTAGACACGAAATGCGGGACCCCGAGGAGTCCCGCATTTTCGCGTTTAAGGGGTCTTAGAAGTCGGGGATCTGGGTGCCGTCCTGCGGACCGCTCTGCCCGACGGGCTTGCTGGCCGCGGCGGCTGCTTCCTCCCGCTGGCGGGCCACGTGCGCGTGGACCTCTTCCATGTCCAGCGCCTTCACGGCGTCCACTACCTGTTCCAGCTGCTGGGCGTTAAGCGCGCCGGGCTGCGAGAACACCAGCACCTTTTCGCGGAAGGCCATCAGCGTGGGGATGGAGGTAATCCCTGCCTCCGCCGCGAGCTGCTGCTCAGCTTCAGTGTCCACCTTGGTGAAGACGACGTCGGGGTGCTTCTCGGAAACGGACGAGTACGTGGGGCCGAACTGCTTGCACGGGCCGCACCATTCTGCCCAGAAATCGACCAGGACAATATCGTTGCCTTCGATCGTGGATGCGAACTGTTCACCTGTGATGTCAAGGGTAGCCATGTGTCCACGGTACGCGCCGGGACCCGGACCTGTCGCGGCTGTTCGCTTCCCGCGTCATCGGGAATAGCGGGAAGTACGACGGCGGCTGCCCGGCTCAGGCGCTGGCGTCCCAGAGGTGCGGGGCCGGTGTGCGGCTGCCGGGCAGGGCGCTGGAGGCGCGCCATTCGTGGATCCATTCGGGGAGCACGAGATCCGCCGGAGGGGCGCCGAACTCCGCGATGATGTCCTCCTGGCTGACCGGGCCCGTCCTGGTCACCAGCCTGGTGGCGATGTAGGCACGCGCGTAAATCTCGCCGTCGGCCACCATGCGCTGCTCAAAGAAGATCGCCTTGGTATCCAGCCCGATGATGCGGGTCTCGATGGTGTATTCCTGCCACAGCTGCAGCGACCTGCGGAAGGCGATGGTCTCCGCCGATACCACCGGGGTCCAGCCGCGCCGGCGCATCCGCTTCCAGACGCCGCTGCGCACCATCAGGTCGAACCGGCCCAGGTCCATCAGGGACAGGTACATGCCGTTGTTGACGTGCATGGCGATGTCGATGTCCGTGGGCAGGACGCGCAGGGGCAGGGATGACGGATCCCACACATGCATGGGCGGACGCCGGGAGGAGCGGAAGAGCAGGAGCAAGGTTCTCAGGAGCAGGTGCATAGGCCAATGCTACCCGCGGGTAACATCGTCGCTCCTGCTGCCGGGCGGGCCACGCGCCCTAGGATTTCCTGCATGACGCAGCAACGCTACCGGGCCCTGGCGGAGGAGATCGCGGAGCTGCGCGAACACCGGGCGCTTTAAGGCCCGCCGTTCAGGCAGGTAGCAGGCTTGTTGGGCGTGAGTAGCCGGAGCTGCCGCGGACGGGTACCGCGTGGAGAAACTCGGGTAATCCCTACTGGTGCCCGGCGTGTGCGGAATTCCTAGACTCGGGATTCCTAGGACCACCACGCAATGGCGGGGTCCCGGATAGCTTCCGGGAATTCCCTCCTTCACGCGGAGTTCCGCATCTTCTGGGTGTGCGGATGCCTCCAACCTGCGCCGCCTGCGGCTCCGGCATCTGCCGGGGCCAGCGGCGCAATGACATCTCGATGCGTCCATCCCCTGCCGTGCAGTGCACTGCCGTGGCTGGACCGAACCCTGATGGGCCACCCATGAACCAGTCTTCCTTCAGCTCCCCCGACGGCACCAGCAGAAGCTTCGCCACCGACGAACCCCGCACTGAGCTCAGCACCAGCCGTCCACACATCAGCAACAAGCTGTGGGCGGGCATGGCCACCGCTGCGGTGGTGGCAGCAGTAGGCGTCGGGGCACTGGCAGCCCCGTCTGCCTCAACGGGCCAAGGCACGACGACGGCCGCCCAGGTTGCTGAGGCCGCCACGGTGCCGTCGCCGGGCACCGAAGCCCAGTCCGCCGGCCAGGCGGATTCAGGCGCAGGGTCCGTGGCGGTACAGGCAGCCGCGCCGGCAGTCCCTGCAGCCGAGGCAGCTCCCGCCCCGCCTGACGAACCCGCCCCCGCCGTACCGGCCCCCGCTGCACCGGCACCGGCACCGGAGCCTGCACCAGCCCCCGCTCCGGCCGGTGACCCCAACCTGTACACCGTGGTCCCGGGCGACACCGTGGGCGCGATTGCCGGCAGCCATGGCGTGGACATGAATGCCATGCTCGCCGCCAACGGGCTCAGCGGGTACAGCATCATCTATCCGGGCGAGACGCTCCTGCTCACGGGGCCACCCATCGCCGCAGCCGCACCTGCCCCTGCGGCGGCACCAGTGGCCGCACCTGCCCCTGCGGCAGCCCCCGCAGCACCGGCACCTGCTCCGGCTCCCGCGCCAGCGCCCGCAGCACCCGCCGTCCGGACGATCTACGTGGCCGGATCCGGCGGGCAATCGATGGTGGACGCCTGCATCGGCCCCATCCACTTCACCCCCAACGACGGCTACTCGCTGTTCATCACCGAACACGATTTCTGCGGCGGCTGGGCCCGGTTCTCCGGAATCGGCGTGGGTGAGACGGTGAGCATCCCGGGCTACGGAACCTTCACGGTGACGGGCCGCGGGACTGTTCCCAACCCCGGAACCACCAACGACGTGATTGCAGTGTTTGGCGGCTTCCCCCGGGCGATCCTGCAGACCTGCATTCCGGGTACCAGCACCATGCTCCTGATAGCGCTGAACTGAATCTTCCTAAGCTTGTCCGCGGATCCGAACCTTGAAGGTTTGGATCTGCGGACAAGGCCATGACGCGTTAGCGGCCCTACATCGCGTGGCGCCCGGAGATGTGTTCCACCAGTTCGCCCACGCGCTGTTCTGAGTAGTTGCGTGCAATGTCGCCCTGGCTGATGATGCCCACCAGCTTGTGGTCGGAGATTACAGGGAGCCTGCGTACCTGGTGCTTCTCCATCATGTCGATGGCGGCATCAACGTTGGCGTCCGCGTCAACGCAAAACGGCTTGCCGGAGGCGAGGTCGCGGGCCATCATCTGGCCCGGATCACGGCCGGCGGCAACGCATTTGAGCACAATGTCGCGGTCGGTAATCATCCCCTTTAACTTGCCGTCGTCCCCGCAGATCGGAAGCGCTCCGCAGTCAAGGTCCATCATCATCCGAGCGGCGTCTACAAGGGACTCGCTTTCACGGACACATCGGGCATCAGTGGTCATGAATTCACGGACAGCACTCATTGAATCCTCCTTCATCGATGGAAACATCGACGCAGGGCATCGGGCACGCGCGCCGATGCTGTCAGATTACGCCCGCACCACCATCGTGTCGACGGCGGTTTGGCACTGTTTGCGGGGCCACTTTGGGGCCCGCATGGAGGCACGAAAAAGCCTCCGGAACCTGATGGTTCCGGAGGCTTTTCCTTGGGTGGCAGATGAGGGATTCGAACCCCCGTAGGCGTTGCCAGCTGATTTACAGTCAGCCCCCTTTGGCCGCTCGGGTAATCTGCCGAACTTCAAAAGAAGTACCCGCCGATGCAGTGTTCGGAGCGTCCGTTTCCGGTCCGTTCCGCTTCAGTAACCGCGGGCAAGACAACTTTACAGAACTTCCGCCGAAGAATCGAATCGGGCCGTGCGCTGCCTCCGGAGCCTTGAAACTGCGCGGTAAAACCGTGGTTTATGCCTCGCCCAGGATCCGCCCCGCCAGCTTGGCCTCGAAGCTGAGCGCCTGCTCCGCCGTGATCTGGTTCAGCTGCACAGCCCGCTGAAGGTCCGCCCGTACTCCATCCATCCGGGAGGAGGCATCGGCCGCGGGGCTGAGGATGATGGAGGCGGCTACCGCCGCTGCCGCCACCGAGGTTGCCGCTGTGGCCACCGCCCCGGCTGCTGCTGTCGTGGTCCGGGTGACGTAATGGGCGGCTTTGCGGTGCATGGTGTTCCCTTCGAACTGCGGTACAACTGGTCCAACTTTCGCCAGCCCTCCTTCGTTCCCCCGGTACGTCCGCTGAGAGGGAACTGTGAATCCAGCGCCCACACCAGCCGGGGCATCCGTACTAGGCTGGATGCCAGTGATCCCGGCCCTGCCCCCACAGGGTTCCCGTCAACAAAGGAGAGTCATGGCAGGCGAGTCAACGTTCGACGTCGTAAGCAAGGTGGACAAGCAGGAAGTGGCCAACGCGCTCAACCAGGCCCAGAAAGAGCTCGTTCAGCGCTACGACTTCAAGGGCGTCGGCGCCGAGGTGGACTTCAGTGGCGAAAAGATCCTCATGAAGGCCAACTCCGAGGAACGCGTCCTGGCCGTCCTGGATGTGCTGCAGTCCAAGCTGATCCGCCGCGGAATTTCGCTGAAGTCGCTGGACACCGGCGAGCCCTACGCGTCCGGCAAGGAGTTCCGCCTGGAAGCCTCCATCAAGGAGGGCATCGCCCAGGACCTGGCCAAGAAGATCAACAAACTGATCCGCGACGAAGCGCCCAAGTCGGTCAAGTCGCAGATCCAGGGCGACGAGCTGCGCGTTTCCTCCAAGTCGCGGGATGACCTGCAGGCCACCATGGCACTGCTGAAGGACTTCGAGGAAGCCGACCTGCAGTTCGTGAATTTCCGCAGCTAGTCCTCCCCCGCCGCCGTCTTCGAAGCGGGACAAGTTTCATACCGCGCAAACAGGCCGGTGCACCCGAAATATCAGGTGCGCCGGCGAGCCGGACTTTGACCGGCAGGGCCGCGGTGGCAAACCCTTGATTCCGCTGGATTCGCACCTGCGGATGGCCCACCCGAGCCACAACAGCGGAGGACGGATGCTCCGCCGCGGCTACAACTACACTGACGGTTCCGACGGCGTTGGCCACCTCGACGCCGGGTTGTTCTTCATTGCGTTCGTCACCGATCCGCGGACCCACTACGTCCCCATGCAGATGGCGATGGCCAAGGGCGACACGCTGGCCGTCGAGTACCTGAAGCACACGGGTTCCGGCCTTTTCGCGGTGCCGGGCGGGGTGAAGCCGGGTGGCTTCATCGGCGACGGGCTTTTCACGTAGGAAGCCGCCCGCCCCGCCCTCGTTCCCGACGCGCAAAAGTTCAACCGCGACGCAAACAACCTGCCGCACCCGGAACACACTCTCTGCCGACGGCGGGTTCCCAGTTACAGCTGCCGGCCCGCCATCCGCTCGAGGCGGGCAATGCGCTCCCGCATGGGCGGGTGGGTGGCGAACAGTTTGTTCATGGCACCGCCGCGGAACGGGTTGGCGATCATCAGGTGCGAGGCATTGACCAGCCGCTGGTCCTGCGGCAGCGGCGCAATGCTGACGCCCCGTTCGATCTTGGCCAGGGCTGAGGCGAGCGCCAGCGGATCGCCGGTGAGCTGCGAACCGTCCTCGTCGGCGTCGTACTCCCTGGTACGGGAGATGGCCATCTGGATCAGCGACGCCGCGAAGGGCGCCAGCAGGGCCATGGCGATCATGGCCAGCGGGTTGGCGTTCCGCCGGTCACCGCCGCCGAAGAACAGCAGCATCTGCCCCACCGAGGTAATAACACCGGCGACGGCGGCAGCCACGGATGAGGTGAGGATGTCGCGGTTGTAGACATGCATGAGTTCGTGCCCCAGGACGCCGCGGAGTTCGCGCGCGTCCAGGAGCTGCAGGATGCCCTCGGTACAGCAGACCGCGGCATTTTGCGGATTGCGGCCGGTGGCGAACGCGTTGGGGTTCATGGTGGGCGACACATAGATGCGCGGCATGGGCTGGCTGGCGCGCATCGAAAGCTCGCGGACAATCTGGTAGAGCTGCGGTGCCTGGGCTTCGGACACCGGGAAGGCCTGCATGGACCGGATGGCGATCTTGTCGCTGTTCCAGTAACCGTAGAACGTGGTGCCGACGCCGATCAGCGCCATGATCAGGATGGGCGCCGAACTGCGCGTCCCCACCCCGATGAGGCCGCCCAGGCCCAGCAGCACCGCCCACAGCACCCCGAACAGTGCGGCGGTCTTCAGGCCGTTGTGATGTTTGTGCACGTTTCCTCCTCAGTAAGGGAACGGCTTGCTAGGGAACGGGGTTCCGCGCATCGTACGCCCGGAAGCCCGGCTGCAGTTTCGCCGCCAGCCACGCCCCGGCGATGCACAGCGCACCGCCGAGCAGCAGGACCCAGCCCTCGTTCAGAAGCTTAGTCGCGCCGCCCGCCAGCAGGTCGCCGATTCGGGGGCCACCGGCCACCACAACGATGAACACGCCCTGCAGCCGTCCGCGCAGGTGGTCCGGGGCTGCCGCCTGCAGGATGGTGTTGCGGAAGACGCTGCTGATGGAGTCGGCGATGCCGGCAAGGGCGCAGCAGACGGCGGCGGGAAGGAGCCACAGGGTCACCGTCCCGTCCGGCGCGTGGCCGGCCAGCAGCACCACCAGGCCGAACGCGCCGATGGATGCGCCCCAGCCCATCACGGAAACCACGACGGCGGTCCCCTGGCGGCGCACGCTTCCCAGCGGGCCGGAGAACAGGCCAGCCAGGAAAGCCCCGACGGCGGTGCAGGCCAGCAGGATGCCCACCGTCGCCTCTCCGCCGCCGATCATGAGGGCCGCAACGGCGGGCAGCAGCGCCCGGGGCTGGGCAAGGATCATGGCCACGAGGTCGATGATGAAGGTCATGCGGAGGTTGGGCCGCGTGCCAAGGAACCTGAATCCCTCGATGACGGAACGGATCCCAGCCTTGCCATTGCCGCCTGAGGGCGCCATGGGGGGAAGCCGGTATACAGCCCAGAGGACGAACGCAAAGCTGACGAAGTCGATGGTGTAGGTCCAGCCGAATCCAAGCCATGCCACCAGGAGTCCGGCCAGCAGCGGTCCGGCGGTCATGGCAAGGCCCAGCGACAGCATGCTCAGCGCATTGGCCGCCGGCAGGAGTTCCGTCCGGATGAGCATGGGAATGATGGCGCTGCGCGCTGGCTGGTTGATGGCTTGGGCCCCGCTTTGCATCGCAACGAGCAGGTACAGCACCCACACGTTTCCGAGCTGTATCCAGGCCTGGAGTGCGATCAAACCCGTGGTCAGCCACAGCACGGTGGTGGCCAGCAGGGCTATGCGCCTACGGTCGTGGGCATCGGCGATCGAGCCGCCCATCAGGCCACCCACCACCAGGGGAACCAGCGCAAAGATGCCCAACAGGCCCACGTAGAAGCTGTCCTGGGTCAGGCGGTACACCTCAAGGCTCACTGCCACGAGGGTGAGTTGGCTGCCGACGGCGGACACAGCCGATCCCAGCCACAGCCGGCGGAATGCGGGGCTTTCCTTGAGCGGTGTGACGTCGGCCAGTAATTTCCCCACCCCGCAACACTAGCGGGGCGACACGATGAGGTAAGCCACGCCTTATTGTGAGTTGATCACAATAAGTGCTTCAATGGAGCCATGACGGAGCACTTTGACGGACAGGACGCGTGGGCTGCATCGCTGCGCGCCCACGGCCGCAGGGTGACCAAGCAGCGGCTGGCCGTGCTGGCCGCCGTCGAACGACACCCCCATTCGCCTGCCGAAAGCATCCTCGCCGCGGCCCGGGCCGAACTGCCGGAACTGACGGCCCAGTCCGTTTACGTTGTCCTCGGTGACCTGACGGACCTGCACATGCTGCGCCGCTTCGAGCCGCCGCATTCCCCCGCCCTGTACGAGACGCGCGTGGGCGACAACCACCACCACGCCATCTGCATCAGCTGCGGCCGCGTGGAGGACGTCGACTGCGCCGTCGGCCACGCCCCCTGCCTCACGCCCCACTGGAACCCGGACGCCAAGCCCATGAGCATCCAGATCGCCGATGTCATGTACCAGGGCATCTGCCAGGACTGCCAGCAGGCCCAGCAACTTCCTCCCCATAGTCCCTCGCAAGAAAAAGAGAAATAGGAGAACAATGACTGCCGTTTCCACAACCCAGTCAGGTGCGCCGGTTACATCCGACGCGCACTCGAAGTCAGTTGGTGCCGATGGTGCCATCATCCTGACCGACCACTACCTTGTTGAAAAGCTCGCCCAGTTCAACCGCGAGCGGGTTCCGGAGCGCGTCGTGCACGCCAAGGGCGGCGGTGCATTCGGCACGTTCAAGACCACCGAGGACATCTCCAAGCACACCAAGGCCGCGTTCCTGCAGCCCGGCGTCGAAACCGAAATGCTGATCCGCTTCTCCTCCGTCGCCGGCGAGAACGGCTCCCCCGACACCTGGCGCGACCCCCGCGGTTTCGCCGTGAAGTTCTACACTTCCGAGGGCAACTATGACCTCGTGGGCAACAACACCCCCGTGTTCTTCATCCGCGACGGCATCAAGTTCCCGGACTTCATCCACTCCCAGAAGCGCCTCCCGGGCACCCACCTGCGCGACGCCGACATGCAGTGGGACTTCTGGACCCTGTCCCCCGAGTCCGCCCACCAGGTCACCTGGCTCATGGGCGACCGCGGCCTGCCCGCCTCCTGGCGCGAGATGCAGGGCTACGGCTCGCACACCTACCAGTGGATCAACGCCGAGGGTGAGCGCTTCTGGGTCAAGTACCACTTCAAGTCC
>DATIMT010000241.1:0-15091 GCA_035475035.1 Arthrobacter sp. | reverse complement strand
CGGCAGGCCCAGGCCCAGCTCCCGCAGCAACAGGATGCGCTGCAGTTGCAGGAGGGCGGCGCCGTCGTAATAGCGGTAACCGTTGCTGCCTACCCTGCTGGGCTTCAGCAGGCCGATGTCGTCGTAATGCCGCAGCGTGCGGCTGGTGGTGCCGGCAAGCCTGGCCACGTCCTGGATGGACCAGTCCCTTCCGGCGCCACCTGAGGTTTTTTCCATGCTCTGAGCCTAGGGTTTAACGCTGCGTCAAGGTCAAGGTCAAGGTCAAGGTTAGGGGGCGCCGGAGTGTCACCGGCCGTGCCGGTTCCGGGGAGCGCGGCGCCTGGCCTGGGCCACCAAGCGCGTAAAAGCGAAAACAAAGGCCGCCTCGAACAGCAGCATGAGGCCAGTCAGCAGCCATTGCTGCCGGCTGATGAAGAAGATGCACCCGGTCAGGGCCAGAATGGTTCCGAGCGCCAGCGCGTAGACAGCAAAGCCGACGGCCACCCGTGCGCTGCGCACGCCGGTGCGGAAGCCGAAGCCGTGCGGCTCCCCGCCGGGCTGGCCTGGCACCAGGTCCGGTGCGGCGGGCCCGAGGGTGTCAAACTCCTCCCACGGATCCCGGTCCTTGTCCTGTCCCGTCATGGATCAATTATCCCAAAACCAGAACCGCTGGGCGCTGCCGCACAAAAACAGCGGCCCCTCCAACTGTGTTGGAGGAGCCGCTGGATGGGGTCCCGGCAGGTGCCGGCGGCCGCCGAAGACTTAGAGCGGGCGGATGTTCTCTGCCTGCGGGCCCTTGGGGCCCTGGGTCACATCGAATTCGACCTTCTGGTTCTCGTCCAGTGAGCGGTAGCCGCTGCTGGCGATTGCCGAGTAGTGGGCGAAAACGTCAGCGGACCCGTCATCGGGGGCAATGAAGCCAAAACCCTTTTCGGCGTTGAACCATTTAACTGTGCCTGTTGCCATGGCTGCATTCCTTCATGTGACTCTGATTCTCTCCCCGGGGGATCATCCCGGAGTGCGCGGGAGTTAGTCCCCGCAGTCCCCAACGTACGGGGCGCAGGGCCTGCGTGCAAGGGTAGGCGCCATAAAGGCGCAGTTACCGCATGCACTCAGGGCGGATTGCGGTCGCAATTGCGGCCGCCGCGTGTCCACCAACTGGCCCAGTTTTTGGCCAGGGTGCGGCAGCCCCAGTGAGGGTTGCCGCACCCCTTGCCCTAAAAACTGGGCCAGTCTGTCAGGAACGGCTACACCGCTTCGAGGATGCTGACGTAGTTGGCGATGCCCACGCCGCCCATGTTCTGCACGGCTGCCCGCCGCGGAGCGGAGAGCTGCATGTCGCCCGCGGTGCCCGTAAGCTGCATGGCAGCCAGGACGTGCTGGGAAACACCGGTGGCGCCAACCGGGTGGCCCTTGGATTTGAGGCCGCCGGAGACGTTGACGGGCAGTTTGCCGTCCTTGTACACCCAGCCTTCCTCGAGGGCCCGGGCCCCCTGGCCGGGTTCGGTCAAGCCCATGGCCTCGTACATGAGCAGCTCTGCGATGGTGAAGCAGTCATGGACTTCGGCCAGGTCCAGGTCATTGATACCGACGCCGGCCATCGCCAGGGCGCGCTGCCACGAGACCCGGGTGGCCTCGAAGGCGGTGGGGTCGCGGCGTGCGGCGGGGAAGAAGTCGTTGGCGTGGCCAAAGCCGGCGAGCCGGACGGGGGCGGCGCTGCCACCCGTGGGGGACGCTGACAGCACGACGGCGGCGGCACCGTCCGAGACAGGGGAACAGTCGGTGCGGCGCAGGGGATCGGCCACCATCGGGTTCTTGTCAGAGACGGTCCGGCAGAAGTCCTCGCCCAGGTCCCTGCGCAGCTGGGCGTAGGGGTTGTCCACACCGTTGCGGTGGTTCTTGGCCGCGATGCTGCCCAGGACATCACCCAGCTTCCCGTCGGCGTCGTAGCGTTTGGCGTAGTGCTTGGCCACCTCGGCGAAGAGCCCTGTGAAACCGGTGGTGGAAGGCTTGCCGGCCATGTCGTAATCGGCGCCCAGCAGCCCGGCACCCACCACGTCCGCTCCCGCGTGGGTCATCTTCTCGGCGCCGATCACCAGGACGGTTTTGGCGGTGCCTGCAAGCAGTGATTTTGTGCCCTGCTGGAAGGCGGCCGAACCGGAGGCGCAGGCGTTCTCCACCCGGGTGGACGGGGCGTTGGCCAGGCCAGGGGAGACCTGCAGCGCCAGGGAGGAAGGGAACGCCAGCGGCATCATCCCGGAGTTGAACTGTCCCACATAGATCTCGTCGACCTGGCCGGGTTCGATTCCCGCGCTGTTGATGGCATCCGTGGCCACCTGGACAATCAGGGATTCCAGGGTGTCGTCGCTGAGTTTTCCGAACCGGCTGTGCCCCCAGCCAGTGATGAGGACATCCTTGCCGAACTGGTCCTTCAGGCTCATGCCGCCACTTCCTTGGTTTCCAGCCGGACGTCAAAGCCGGCCTCGGTCTTTTCCCGGATGTCCTCTTCGGTGACCCCCGCGGCCAGCCGGGTCAACGTGAGCTGCCGCCCGCCGTCGTCCGTTTTGTAGAGGTCGAAGACGGCGAGGTCGCTGATGATCCGGTCCACACAACTAAGCCCGGTCAGGGGGAGGGTGCATTCCTTGACGATCTTGGCGGTGCCGTCCTTGGCGTTGTGCTCGGTCAGGACCACCACGCGCGGGGTTCCCGCCACGAGGTCCATGGCGCCGCCCATGCCCTTGACCATCTTGCCCGGGATGGTCCAGTTGGCCAGGTCGCCGTTGCCGGACACCTGCATGGCTCCCAGGATGGCCACCTTGACGTGCCCGCCGCGGATCATGCCAAAGGACGTGGCGGAGTCGAAGATGCTTCCGCCGGGCAGCACCGTGACGGTTTGCTTGCCGGCGTTGATGAGGTCGGCGTCCTCCTCGCCCTCGTACGGGAAGGGGCCCATCCCCAGCAGCCCGTTCTCGCTCTGCAGGACCACCCGCACCCCCTCGGGCAGGTTGTTGGCCACCAGTGTGGGGATGCCGATCCCCAGGTTCACGTAGTCGCCGTCGTTCAACTCTTCGGCCGCGATCGCAGCCATTTCATCCCTGGTCCATCCCATGGGGTTTCTCCTCGTCTTTTCGCTGTTCTCAGTTGGGTATTACCGGCGGCACGAACTCGAACGTCATCCCCAGCAGCCAGGCGAGCAGCAGGACCACCGGCAGGTGGAACAGGAACTGCTGGAACGTGAAGCCCACCAGGTCCCGGGCGCGCAGGCCGAGGACGGCCAGCAGCGGCAGCATGAAGAACGGGTTGATGAGGTTGGGCAGGGCCTCGGCCATGTTGTAGATCTGCACGGTCCAGCCGAGGTTCATGTTCACGTCCGTGGCGGACTGCATCACGTACGGCGCCTCCACCAGCCACTTTCCGCCCCCGGACGGCACGAACATGCCAAGAAGGGCCGTGTAGAGGGCGATGATGACGGCGAACGCGCCATTGCCGCCGATGCTGGTGAAGAAATGGGCCAGGTGCTCTGACACTGAGAGGCCGCCTGCGCCGGGGGCCTTGGTCAGGATGGCCGCCATGGCGGCGTAGAGCGGAAACTGAACCAGGATCCCTGCCGTTGCGGGCACGGCCTTGGTGACCGATTGCAGGAACTTGCGCGGGGTTCCGTGCAGCACGAGTCCCAGCATCAGGAACACCAGCAGGTACCCGTTGAGTGAACTGACCACGCTCAGGATGGGCAGGGTCAGCAGCTGGGACACCAGCCAGCCCAGGGTCAGTACCCCGGCCAGGATGGGCAGGACCCTGCTGTATTCGAGCCATTCGCCCGGCCGGGACTTTTCGGCGGGCGGTTCGGGCTGGTCATCAAGATCGACGCCGAGATCGGCCGCCGTTTTGACCGCCCCTTCCGTCGGGGCGGAGAAGTGGGCAATGACGGTGGTCAGCAGCATCAGGATGGCCAGCGTCAGCAGGGACTGCCACGTGAAGATGGTGGTGCCGAAGTCCAGGACGCCGGTGATCTTCAGCAGCGCCGGCGGAATGGAGGCCTTTGTCGCCTGGAGCTGGGCTGCCGAGGAGGACATGCCCAGCGCCCAGACCGCGCCCAGTCCCATGAAGGCCGCAGCCCCGAGGGCCCGGTAATCGACGTGGAGATCATTGCGTCGGGCGATGGCGCGAGCCAGGAGGCCGCCGAAGATCAGGCTCAGGCCCCAGTTCACGAACGACACCGACATGGACATGACAGCCACGAAGCTGACGGCGGAACGTGCGGTGTTTGGAACCTGGGCCAGCCGCTCGATCAGCCGGGCCACGGGCGGCGAGGTTGCCACAACGTAGCCGGTCAGCACCACCATGGCCATCTGCAGGGTGAAGGCGGTGAGATCCCAGAACCCGTTGCCGAAGGAATCCACCACTGCCTTCGGGGAGGCGCCGATGGCGAGTGCGGCGATGGCCACCAGCAGCACGCCTGCCAGGGCAAAGATGTAGGCGTCCGGGAACCACTTCTGCGTCCACCCGGCAAGCCTTTCGGCCATTCGGGCCAGGCCCTTCTGGCGGACGTCCTGCTGGTTGAGTTGTGCGGTGGTCACGGTGTTTCTCCCCATTGAGTGATCTTTTCCTGGGCGGTCAGCTTGCGGCCGGGGGTCAGGCGGGGACGAGGCCGGCGCGCTGCCGGACGGTCCGCTGCTCGATGTCCTTGACCCGGTCGGTGGCCTGGACCAGCCGCTGGACAAAGACCCCGGGGGTGACGATGTGGTTCGGATCCAGCTGGCCGGGCTCCACAATCACCTCGGCCTCGGCGATGGTCAGGATGCCTGCCGTGGCCACTACCGGGTTGAAGTTCCGCGCCGTGTAGCGGTAAATGAGGTTTCCGTCCATGTCCGCCGTGTGGGCGTGGACCAGCGCGACGTCGGCCCGGATGGCCCGCTCCTGGACGTACGTTTCGCCGTCGAACACCTCGTGCGGCTTGCCTTCGGCAACCAGGGTGCCCACACCGGTCTTGGTGTAGAAGGCCGGGATGCCGGCCCCTCCGGCGCGAAGCCGCTCAGCCAGGGTGCCCTGGGGCGTGAACTCCACCTCCAGCCTGCCGGCCAGGTACTGCTCCGCGAACAGCTTGTTTTCGCCCACGTATGAGGCAATCACCTTGCGGACCTGGCCTGCCTCGATCAGGATGCCCAGCCCCTTGCCGTCCACGCCCATGTTGTTGGACACCACGGTGAGGTCCCGTACGCCGGAATCGCGGACGGCTTCGATGAGGTCAGCTGGAATGCCGCTCAAGCCAAACCCGCCAACGGCGAGGGTGAGGCCGTCCTGCAGGGCCCCTTCCAGGGCGGTGGCGGCAGAAGCCTGGAGTTTCTTCATGACGTCTCCTCGTTGAGCGCGACAACGTCCACTTAGTGGACGCTGGGGGATCTGAGTTTGGAGACTACGGGCGGGCTAATGGACCTGTCAAGGAAGAAGAAGCAAGTATTTACAGTATGGACAGTAGGATGACGTCTATCCATATTGTGGACAACAGGAGGAATTATGGCAGCGACACCGGTACAGGGCGCCCAGGTGGTAACGCGGATCGCGGGGCTGCTGCGGCTTGTTGGCCGGGGCGCGGAGGGAATGCCGCTCGCGGACCTGGTTCGCGAATCGGGCCTGACCCGCCCCACGGTCCACCGGCTCCTGACCTCCCTTGCCGCGGAAGGCATGCTGGACCATGACCCCCTCACCGGCAACTGGGTGCTGGGCCCGGAAATCCTGCTGATGGGCTCGGTCGCTTCGGCGCGGTTCCCCCTGGAGGACATCGCCCGGCCCAGCCTCCGCCGACTGGCCCAGGCCACCGGCGAGAGCGCCTTCTTTTCCATTCGCCGTGGTACCGAGACGGTGTGCCTGCTGCGTGAGGAGGGAAGCTTCCCGGTCCGCTCCTTCGTCCTGCACGAGGGCGTCCGTTTCCCGTTGGGGGTCGCATCGGCCGGGACGGCCATCATGGCCTTCCTTCCGGAAAACGAGCAGGACGAGCTGCTGGCCGGCTGGGCTGAACACGCAGGTGCCTTTGCCGCAAACCACACTCCGGAACTTGTGCGGAAGAACCTGGCCCGCACCCGGCTGGTCGGTTACTCCGTCAATCCGGGACTGGTCCTGGAGGGGAGCTGGGGAATGGGGGCTGCAGTATTCGACCGTTCCGGAAAGCCGGCGTGGGCGTTGTCCTTGACGGGCATCGAACCGCGCTTCAAGCCGGAACGGCAGGAGGAACTGGGCGGCCTGCTGATGGCGGAGGCACACCGGATTACGCAGCAGCTTGGTGGCGGTGGCGAAGGGCGGCGGCGACCCCGCTGAGTCTCCCCGGCTTTGGCCGCGGACGACGACGGCGCGCCGCACCTTGTGGTGCGACGCGCCGTCGTGCTCCCTAAAGGTGGGGAAATCCAGCGCAGGGGTTCCGGCTTACAGGCCCGCGCGCGGCTCCTCCGGGCCCTGCTCCTTCCACCACGTGTCAAAAATGGACACGGGCACTGTCCGTTTGTGGCGGGTCAGAAGGTACCGCTGTTCGATCGATTCTGCAACGGCGTCCGGAACGTCCCGGCCTTCGAGGTAATCGTCGATCTGGTCGTAGCTGAGGCCCAGCTCGTCCTCGTCCGTGCGGCCGGGCCGGCCATCGAGCAGGTCGGCGGTGGGCACCTTCTCCCAGACACGCGCGGGCGCGCCAAGTTCGGCCAGCAGCGCCCGGTTCTGCCGCTTGTTGAGGCCGAACAGGGGCAGGATGTCTGCTCCGCCGTCGCCGTATTTGGTGAAGAAGCCCGTGACGGACTCGGCGCCGTGGTCAGTGCCGAGCACCAGGTAGTTGAATTCCCCGGCCAGGGCATATTGGGCGGTCATGCGGGTGCGGGCCTTGGTGTTTCCCTTATGGAAATCCGAGATCTCCGAGCCCACCGTCTTTTCGAACTCTTCCTCAAAACCGTCCACGGCGGCGGAAATGTTGAATGTCCACTCCGTCTTGGCTTTGATGAAGTCCAGGGCTGCCTGGGCGTCTTCCTCATCGTGCTGCACGCCGTAGGGCAAGCGGACGGCCACGAAATTCGCTTCCACGCCCTCGGCCTCAAGCTCATCGACCGCCAGTTGGGCAAGCTTTCCGGCGAGGGAGGAATCCAGTCCACCGGAGATCCCCAGGACAAACCCCTTGGTCCGTGTGGCCTTGAGGTATTCCTTGAGGAACGTGACGCGTTTGCGCACCTCCCCTGCAGGATCGATCCGGGGCTGAACGCCCATTTCTGCAATGATTTCGGCCTGGAGTTCGCGCATGTGGTCCAGCCTAGCCAGCACTGTCAACAACCCTCAACTGTTCCGGCGGGGCGTTGCGGGGCGTAGCGTAACCGCATGGAGCGGACGGGATGTGCCGTAGTGGGCGGTGGCCCGGCGGGGATGATGCTGGGCCTGCTGCTGGCCCGGGCTGGGGTTCAGGTGGTGGTCCTGGAAAAGCACCGCGACTTCCTGCGGGATTTCCGCGGCGACACGGTGCATGCCTCCACTATCCGGCTAATCGACGAACTTGGCCTGGGTGCCGGGTTCCGCAGCCTGCCACAAAGCCGGCTGAGCAACGTCGCAGTCCCGGTCCCAGGTGTCGGGCTGGTCACCCTGGCGGCGTTCGACTCCCTGAAGCCCCCGTACAACTACGTGGCCATGATGCCCCAATGGGACTTCCTGGATTTCCTCGCCTCGGCCGCTGCGGCGGAGCCGACATTCACGCTGCTGATGGAGAGCGAAGCGACGGGGCTGGAGTTCGACGGCGGCCGCGTCACCGGTGTGCGCTACCGGACCACCGGCGATACGGGAGGGACGGGTGAACAGGTGTTGCGAGCCCGCGTCGTGGTAGCCGCGGACGGCCGGCATTCGGTGTTGCGCCAGGCGGCAGGCCTGGTCCCGAAGGAGTACCCGGTGCCTTTCGACACCTGGTGGTTCAGGCTCCCGCGCCGTGCTTCCGAGCAGGGCGGGGTGGCCGGTGTGGTGCCCTCGATCGGAGACCGGGATGCCGTGATTGCCCTCAACCGCACCGACTACTACCAGATGGGATATCTCGCCCCCAAGGGCGCGGATGCCAGGATCCGCGCGGAGGGCGTGGAACGGTTCCGGCAGCGCGTCGCCGCCCTCCGCCCCGACCTGGCCGACAGGGTGGATGCCATCCACAGCGTGGAGGACCTGCACTGGCTGGACGTCAAACTCAACCGCCTGCCGCGCTGGTATGTAGACGGATTCCTGTGCATTGGGGACGCCGCGCATGCGATGTCCCCGGTAGGCGGGGTGGGGATCAACCTGGCAATCCAGGATGCGGTGGCCGCCGCGGAACGGCTTGCACCGGACCTGCGCAGGGACCAGGTGCGGACCAGGACCCTTGCCGCAATCCAGCGGCGCCGCCGCATGCCCACGGTGGTGGTCCAGGCCGTGCAGCGCATCATGCACCGGGTGGTGTTCGTTCCTCTGTTCGCCGGAAAATTGTCACCCGGGATGCCGGCCGGCAAGGGGGCCGGGAGCAGGTACGCCGCGCAGCGCGTGGTCTTCTTCATCCTGCGCCACAACCCCGTGGTCAAGCGTGTCCTGCCGCGCGTGATCGCCTTCGGGCCCCGGCCCGAGCACGCGCCGGGCTTTGCCCGCCCACTCACCCGCCGCCCACCCACTAAACTTGAGCCCATGACTTCGCCCACTGACACTGCGGTAGACACTGCAGCTGCCCGCGCCCGACTGCTCGAACTGATCAAGGAACTCGCCGTGGTCCGCGGCAAGGTGATCCTCTCGAGCGGTGCTGAGGCTGATTACTACATCGACCTCCGCCGCATCACCTTGCATCACGAGGCGTCCAGGCTGGTGGGCCAGGTGATGCTGGCCCTGGCAGACGACGCCGGGATCGGCTTTGAGTGCGCCGGCGGCCTCACCATGGGTGCGGACCCGGTGGGCACGGCCGTCATGCACGCTGCCGTTGACGCCGGCCGGACCGTTGATGCGTTCGTGGTCCGGAAGGCCCAGAAGTCCTACGGCATGGGCCGCCAGGTGGAAGGCCCCTCCGTTGAGGGCCGCAAGGTGCTCGTCCTCGAAGACACTTCCACCACCGGCGGCTCCGCGCTGACGGCCGTGGAGGGCGTCCGGAAAGCCGGCGGAAACGTGGTGGCTGTGGCAGTGATCGTGGACCGTGATACCGGCGCAAAGGAAAAGATCGAAGCCGAAACCGGCATTCCCTACCTGTTCGCATTCGGCAAGGACGAGCTGGGTCTGTCCTAGCCCTCGAAAGGGATTTACCGGAGACGGCGGGGTGCAGCATTCGGCCGCTTGTTGGCTGGGCTCTTGGCGCTGCTTTATGATATGCAATAACACTTTTCAGTTGCTTGGAGATCTACACCCTTGCTCCCCCCGAACCAGACCTTGAGCGCAACCGACCAGGTCCAGAACCTGATTCTGGAAAGCGCTGATTTTGAGGACTTCCTCAACGAATTGGCGCGCTTCTCTGCACACCAAATGGCAGGGGACGGAGACGATGCCCTGTGCGGCATCACACTGCTCCGCGACCGCAAGGCCGCCACCATTGGCTGGAGCAGCGACTCGGCGCGGGAAGTGGACCAGATCCAATACTCCCTCTCCCAGGGTCCGTGCCTCACCGCGGCCAAGGAGGAGCGCGAAGTTTACGTTCCTGACCTGTTCGACGAGGACCGTTGGGGCCCCGATTACGCGTCAGCGGTGGCCTCGCACGGCCTGCGCTCAGTGCTTTCCCTCCCGTTCACGCTGCAGGGGGAGGCCAAGGCGGCCCTGAACCTCTATTCTGACGCGCCACGTAAGTTCGACGGTGACGCGGCAAAGCGGGCGCGGCACTTTACCCGGGAAATCTCACAGGCCCTCCGCCTGGCGGTCCGGTTTTCGCTCCACAGTGACAGCGCGGCCAATCTTCGGGCCACTCTTGAATCCCGGACCATCATTGACATCGCCGTGGGTATTGTCATGGCCCAGAACCGGTGCAGCCAGGATGCCGCCGCGCAGATCCTCACCGAGGCATCCAGCCACAGCAATAAAAAGCTGCGTGACGTTGCCAAGTCCCTGGTGGATTCAGTGGGCGGAGCCGGTTCCCACACCCACTACCAGGAGCCCCGGAAGGTAGGCGGCGGCCAGGGCCTTTGAACCGCGGCTTGTGCGGAACTCCCGGGGGAGGTTACGCTTGCGGAGGTTGAGCCGTCGGCCATAGAGACCTCTTTTGGAGTACCTATGGACCGCGTTCTAGACGCACTTATTAACCTTGATGTCCCTGCAGACATCGTCCGGATTGAAGTCCGCGGCAGCCTCAATCACGATTCCCGTCCCCACCTGGTCCATATGATCCGGCGCGTTCGGCGCATGGGAATCGGCTGCCATGTCTGTGTTGACCTTTCGCAGGCCGCCCTGGTGGTGTCCTCCGCGCTTGCGGGACTGCGCCGCGACCTGAATGCCCTGGACACGAATGCGCTGACGGGAGCGCAAGGGGCCGGCGTGTCCCTCCAGTTTTCCCCTGGCGCCTACCATGCTGCCCCGGGAGACCCTTCCCGCGGACAGCCGCTGCTGCTGGACAACGACATCAGGGAACTGTTCCCCGGCGGGGACCATGCCGGTGAGTATCCGCCGCTGCCCGTCATGTGGATCGAGGAGCTCCACGGACGCCCCCTGGCCGAGTATTCGAACGAAGAGCTCCTCGAGGCCAGTGACGCGCTCTTCGCATTGCTGGACAACCCGCAGGCCCAGGACGGGGCCGACCTGCTGGGACGCTACAACGACATCGGCCTGGAAGTCCTTCGCCGCCAGCAGGAACCGGTGGCCTCCCTCCCGCCTGCCGAGGGCCAAGCCGCCTGCTGACCCCCGCGTCTCCGAACGGTTACACCGGATCGTTGCAGCGGCACCTTTGGGTGGGCTTACGGTAGGAGTGTGCCGTATGAGGGGGAGATTGGTCCGCAGAACCGGCGCGGGGACTCCCACGCCCGGCTGCTGGCGGAAGCGGCTGCCCTCAAGCGCTTTTCGCGCCGCACGTTCCTGGCTGGGGCGGGGGCATCCGGACTGCTTGCTGCCGACATGTTGGTCACCCGTGAGGTGCAGTCGCAGCGCCGGAGCACCAAAATCCTGAATGTCCCGGACGACTTCGCCGACGCCTATTACCCGGACGCCAGCTGGTTTCTCTTCCCGGGGTACAAAACCAGTTGGGAAGAAGCCCAATGGATCCTCAACAGCCTCCGCGGATCACTGAACAAGCGCGCCCGGCTCGCCGCCGTCGGATATTCCAACCTTGGGTTGAACATCACGGAGGTGGTCAACACGATCACCGACTATGTCGCGGCGGAAAAGATCACCAAGCTGTTCTTCTACGGGCACAGCTTCGGCGGGATGCTGGCCACCCAGGTAGCTGCCCGGCTCCTTGCACTTCAGGGAATCCAGGTCCAGTTCATCCTCCTGGATTCCAGCCCCTACAGCGCCCACGATGTCCTGGACCAGAGCTGGTTCGACGGCGTGGTGTTCCTGTATGAGCGTGGGGTCAGGTTCCCGTCCACCCTGCGCGGCGGGTATGAGCTGGGGGAGCGGATCATCCATAAGGATGAGCGGAGCTGGCGCCAGATCCTGAACCAGACGCTGGAGCAGTTGTCCCCGATCGCGCCGTCAAATGTGCTGGTCCAGACCGAATCCGCCTACATCTACCACTTCGAGGGAAGCCAGTTCGCCGGGAAATTGGGCACGGCAAAGATGGCCTACCTCGGCAACCCCAAGGACAGTACCGTCGATTACGAAACGGCAGCGGAAACGTGGGCCGTGGTCTTCAAGGACAACATGGTCTCAAGCAACCTGCGGACCACCGGTGCGGCACCCGCCCACGCCAGCCCGGGCTGGAATCCGCAGATTTACCGGCCGCTGGTGACGCAGCTGCTGGACGGGTTTTTCCCCCTGCCCCGGGGTGGCACCCGGGTGAGTATCTTCTAGATCTGGTTCTTCAGGTCCGCCACGGAGTTCAGCACCTGGTTGGGCCGGAACGGGTAGGCGGCGATGTCGTCCTTGTGCGTAATGCCGCTGAGGACCAGGACGGTGTGCAGGCCCGCCTCCATGCCGGCGATGATGTCTGTGTCCATCCGGTCACCGATCATGGCAGTCGTCTCAGAATGTGCGTCGATCTGGTTCATCGCGGACCGGAACATCATGGGGTTCGGCTTGCCCACAATGTAGGGTTCACGGCCGGTGGCCTTGGTGATCAGGGCGGCGATTGCGCCGGTGGCGGGCATGGGGCCGTCCTTGGACGGGCCGGTGGCATCCGGGTTGGTGGCGATGAACCTGGCCCCGGCGAGGATCAGGCGGATGGCCATGGTGATCGCCTCAAAGGAGTAGGTGCGTGTCTCGCCGAGCACAACGAAGTCCGGGTTCTGGTCGGTGAGGATGAAGCCTGCCTCGTGCAGCGCCGTCGTAAGCCCTGCCTCGCCGATGGTGTAGGCGCGGTTGCCCGATTCCGAGCCGCCTGCTGAGACCTGGTCCTTCAGGAACTGGGCCGTGGCCAGCGCCGAGGTCCAGATGTTCTCCTCCGGAATCTCCAGTCCCGACGCGCGCAGGCGGGCAGCGAGGTCGCGGGGGGTGAAGATGGAGTTGTTGGTCAGCACCAGGAAGCGCCTGGACGTATCCACCCACCGCTGGATCAGTTCCGCAGCGCCGGGGATCGGCTGGTTCTCATGGACCAGGACGCCGTCCATGTCCGTCAACCAGCACTCAATCTCCTGGCCGCTGCGGTAAACCGAGGGGTTCCCTGCTACCTGGTCTTCTTCTGCCACGTCTACCTCCGCCGGTGATGAATGCTCCAGTCGTCCAGTCTAGTGTTGAGGGGTGAACCAAACGCCCGGCCTGCCAGACGAACCGCACCACGAGCCCGGGGAGGCTGAAACCGCAAAGGCGGAGGTCGGCGTCGGGCCCTGGGAAGGCGAGCTGCCCGAAGGCGACCACTGGGACCCCGACCTCCTGGCCGACGGCGACCGCCGAAACGTGCTGGACAAGTACCGCTACTGGAAGCACGAGGCGATCGTGGCGGAGCTGGACTCCCGGCGGCACAACTTCCACGTGGCCATCGAGAACTGGCAGCACGACCTGAACATCGGCACGGTGGTGCGCACCGCCAATGCCTTCCTCGCCAAAGAGGTGCACATCATTGGCCGACGGCGGTGGAACCGGCGCGGCGCCATGGTCACCGACCGCTACCAGCACGTCCGCCACCATCCCACGGTGGAGGACTTCGTCCAGTGGGCGGAGGGCGAGGGGCTGGCGATCATCGGGATCGATATTTTCCCGGATTCGGTGCCCCTGGAGACGTATGAGCTGCCGCGCGACTGTGTGCTGGTCTTCGGGCAGGAGGGCCCGGGCCTGACCCCGGAAGTCCACGAGGCCGCCGTCGCCACCCTGTCCATCGAGCAGTTTGGATCCACCCGGTCCATCAACGCGGCCTCCGCGGCCGCCATCGCAATGCACGCCTGGGTCCGCCGGCACGTTTTCAACCAGCACGTCCAACCCCGCGGGAGTGTTACTGAGCGGTGACCCGAAACACTCCGCCCGTCCGGAAATGACTAGGATGGTGCTAGCCGTAAGCGGTACTCCAGGGTTACCAGCCCACAGACGAACCTCAGCATAGGAGTCAGCATGCCCATTGCAACCCCAGAGATCTACTCCGAGATGATCGACCGCGCAAAGGCGGGCGGCTTCGCATTCCCGGCCGTGAACGTGACGTCCTCGCAGACGCTGAACGCCGCCCTCCGTGGATTCGCCGAAGCTGAGTCCGACGGCATCGTCCAGGTCTCCACCGGCGGTGCGGCCTACTGGTCCGGCGCTTCCACCAAGGACATGGTTGCCGGTTCGCTGGGCTTCGCAGCCTTCGCCCGCGAGGTGGCCAAGAACTACAACGTCAACATCGCGCTGCACACGGACCACTGTCCCAAGGACAAGCTGGACGGCTTCGTCCTGCCCCTGCTGGCTGCTTCCGAGGCCGAGGTCAAGGCCGGCCGCAACCCGCTGTTCAACTCACACATGTGGGACGGCTCCGCCGAAACCCTGCAGGAAAACCTGCGCATCGCCCGCGAACTGCTGGAGCGCACGGCTGCCGCGAAGATGATCCTCGAGGTCGAAATCGGCACCGTCGGCGGCGAAGAGGACGGCGTGGAGAACGCCATCAACGACAAGCTGTACACCACGGTCGAGGACGCCCTGGCCACCATCGATGCCCTCGGCTCCGGCGAGAACGGCCGCTACATCACCGCGCTGACCTTCGGCAACGTCCACGGCGTCTACAAGCCCGGTGGCGTGAAGCTCCGCCCGGAGATCCTCAAGGACATCCAGGCCCAGGTTGGCGCCAAGATCGGCAAGGACAGCCCGTTCGACCTCGTGTTCCACGGCGGCTCCGGCTCCTCCGACCAGGAAATCGCGGACGCGGTCTCCTACGGCACCATCAAGATGAACATCGACACCGACACCCAGTACGCCTACACGCGCCCGGTGGCGGACCACATGTTCCGTAACTACAACGGCGTCCTCAAGGTCGACGGCGAAGTGGGCAACAAGAAGACCTATGACCCCCGCGTCTGGGGCGCCTCCGCCGAAGCTGGCCTGGCAGCCCGCGTGGTGGAAGCCACCAAGCAGCTCGGTTCGGCCGGAAAGACCTTCTAGGAATGTCCGACGAGTTCCGCCGGAACCTGATGGGCCCTGAGCCCACGCTCCTGCCTGCCGAGACCGAGGTCTACGAACAGCTGGAAGCGGGCCAGGAGGCCCTTGACCTCGTGGCGAAGCACCCCACGTCCTCGCTGTTGTGGGCGGTGCTTGCTGAAGAGGCCTGGGCGGAGGGACGCACCATCGATTCCTACGCCTACTCCCGGGTGGGCTATCACCGCGGACTGGACGCGCTGCGACGCAACGGCTGGCGCGGCGTTGGCCCCATTCCCTGGGAGCACGAGCCGAACCGCGGCTTCCTGCGGGCCCTGTACTCCCTTGGCAGGGCGTCCTCGGCCATCGGCGAGGCCGACGAGCCGGAACGGATCGAGAAGTTCCTGAACGACTCGGACCCCACGGCCAAGGCAGCCATCGAAGGATAGACGTAAAGAACGACGGCGGGCGGTGGGCGTTGCCCGGG
>DATIMT010000240.1:0-13339 GCA_035475035.1 Arthrobacter sp. | reverse complement strand
TCGGCCCGGTGCTTGCCGGCGCCGGCAATGTAGTAGCCGGCGTAGAGGTCCATCACGTTGTCCATGGCCTGCTGGACCTGCGCGTTGCGGCGCTTGACGGTGATCGCCTCGACGGCGACCCCGGAGATGGCCCAGGACACGCCGCCCCCGAGGATCATGTAGGCGATGTAGCCTGCCTCGTTGGTCTGCGGCCAGGTGCCCGCCAGGAGGCGGGTGATGAAGGCCAGCAGCAGGACCGCGACCACGGAGCTGGACACGCCCAGCGCCACGATCTCCCAGTACTTGAGCTTGGAAAGGTTCTTGATCATCGTTTTTCCTTCTTCCGGGTGGGGGTGCGGCCGGTGACGGAGAACCAGTTCCGCCCGCATTTGATGTTGCTGACGGCCTGCTCGGTGACGGAGAAGTCCCGGGCGATGATGTGGCCGGGGGTGCCGGCACGGATGGCGGCGTCAATGGCCAGCACATCCTCGACGGTGAGCTTGCACCGGGGGGAGGTCTTCAGGACCTGGCCGGTGACATGGCCCCAGGACTTCCCGGTCATGATCTCCGACACGACCTGCTGGGTGACGCCGAAGTCGCTGGCGAGCAGCGCCTGGGGCTCGCCGTCGTTGACGGCCTCGAAAATGATGAGCACGTCGCTCTCTGAAAGAACCCGTCCTGCCATTACCCCTTGCCCTCCATATGCTTGCGGTCGCCCCGCAGCAGGGCGACAAACTCGGATACTTCACAGACCATGTATTGCTTCATGGGGTCGGTGACCCCCTTGCGCTTGGCGATCACGATCCCGGCCAGGGCCCCGTCGTTGATCCGCTCAACCTCGGCCTCGCCGACCCACTCGGACAAGATCACCTGGCCGCCGTAGTTCTTGCACTCGATGACGACATTGGCGCCGGTGGCGTGCCTTACGTTGGCGATGTCCCCGCGGTCGTTCGCGCCCATCTTGACCCTGCGGTCGATGCGCGTGTCCTCCAGCGCCCATGCGAGGGCGTCGGCGATTTCCCGCTCAAACCTCGCTCCCGCCTGCTTGGCGGAGGCCCTAGTCCTTGTCATCGGCGGGACGCAGGCCCTCGGTGAACTCCAGGGTGTTCGCCGCCTTGGTCGCCCACCGGTAGACGTTCTCGGCGTTGCCGACGACGACCGAGTCAGTGTCGCCCTCGATCAGCAGGGAGGCATCAATGGCGGCAGAGGCAATGTCCCCCAGCGCCCTGACTTCGGCGGCGTCCATGACGAGACTGACGCGCACGCCGGGGCGTTTGGTCACCTCGTGGACGTAGATGGTGTCGCTCATTGGGTTCCTATCCCTGGAAAATCATGCGGCTGAGGTCGGTGTAGAGGGGCAGTGCCCACTCCGCGCGGGCGTCGGCCTTGCCTGTCCTGTTCTTGATGGGGCAGACGTAGAGCTGGTCGAGCCGGCGGTGCAGGGTCAGGATCAGTTCCGGGGATTTATCCAACTTCCCCCTGATGCCGGCCCGGGGGATCGGCTTGTCGCCGTTGGTGTACTCCCCCGTGGTGTGATGCAGGGTAATCACCGCGGCCTTGGTGTCCCTGGCCAGATCGTGCAAAAAGTCCAGATTCCCCTGCAGGGCCTGGAACTCATCGCCCTCCCCGGCGTAGCAGTTGGACAGGTTGTCCATCACGAAGGCCTCGGGATAACAACCGTATTTGGTTGCATACGCCTCGAACTCCATGAGGATGTCGTCACCGCTGGGGCTGGTGTCGTAGGCGAACTCCATGTGGCCGGCGGAGGCGCGGACCTCCGCCTCGTAGCCGGAGACCTGCCCGTTCCGGACGTCCCGCTCGATGTCGGAGGTCTCGTAGCCGGTGGCGATGGCCGCCCCGCGGACCCACATGGTGGACTCGTCGGTGTCGGCCGAGTGGTACAGGGCCTGGTTGACCTGGCCCTCCTCGTTGCCGCGCTGCAGCAGGGCCTGGATGACGGCGGACTTTCCGACGCCTGGGGCCGCTGTGACCATGGTGAGCTGCCCTTTCCGGATGAAGATTTCGTTCTGGTTGAGAATGTGGAACGGGCTGTAGAGCGGGACACCGCTGCCCGTGTTTTTCCTGCGCCCTTGATTGAGGCTGAAGATGCGATCACCCCTTCGGGCTAAGTCAGGGTGCCGACAATCTGGACCATTTCCTCCCAGTACCCGGTGTCCCCGCAGCGGGAGCACTTGATGGTCAGGGAGTTGGCCGTGCACATGCGGACGTACTCGGCCCAGGTTGCGCAGCAGGGGTAGTAGTAGGGCGGCGGCTTGCCGGGCTGCTCGGAGCAGCGGTGGTGCGACACGGCGACGAACTCTGCATCGCCGCCGTGCCAGGGACCGCCGTCGCTGTGCCTGCTGTGCCCGCAGGCCGGAGCAAAGTCCAGGGCTTCCAGGACCGACAGGTCCAGCGAGGTGTCCGCGTTCATGTCAGCGGATGAACTTCCACAGCTTGTGGGTCCCGGAGAGCAGGCCCGGGTGGTTCACGTCGTCGGTTTTCTGCATGTGGTCGGTCAGGTCCTTCGGGCGGGGATCCGCCCAGGCCTGCCACTTGCCCTTGGCGGACGTGCCCTCGACCAGCTTGGCGGCCATTCCGGCCACGAGCGGGGCACCCGGGGTGCCGGGGGAGGCGGGCTGCTGGTAGGTGTTGCCGGCCGGCGGGTAGGCGTTCGGCGCCGTGGGGCCGGAGGCCAGCGGCTGGGCCGTCGGCAGGCCGGCGGGGTTCTGTGCCGCCATGAACTGGGCAAACAGTTCCTGCTGCGTCGGCTCGGCGGCCGGGGCGCTGATCTGCTGCGGGGCGAAGGCGCCGGTGTCCTTCGGGGCGTCCACGCCCCGGGCTCCGAGGATGGAGCCGACACTGAAATGCGCCTGGAAGGCCTCGTTGGCCCGGGCCAGGTCGGCGAAGGTGGTGTTCGCCTGCAGCTCGGCGAGCTGCTGGGAGAGCTGGACGGTGTTCTCCGAACGGATCACCACCCACGGGGCGGAGGGACCGCTCGCCTTGATGGTGGTGGTAAGGGGTGCTTCGGTGGTCATTCAATTCTCCCGTACTGGATCTAAATTGGACAATCAGGTGAAAAAAAGGGGTGTGCGACCTAAGTTGGACAATCACACCAAAAAAAATGCGACCTACGTGGTCACGAGATACGGCTTGCCGCCCTTGATCGACTGTCTTCGGGCGACGATGTGCGGCTTCGCCGGGTCCCCTGACGGGATGATGGCCCGCCGGTTCTTCCCCATCAGGTCGAGCATGACGCTCTTCATCCGCTTGGCCTCGGCAATGGCGGCCTTCTCGGCCTCCAGCGCCGCCTTCAGCTCCTCGGCCAGGTCCTGGGTGACCTCGATGTCGGAGTTGACGATGTCCGGATGGCGTTCCCGGATCATCTGGTACGTGTCGTTCCCGCCGTCGATCGGCGGGGGGGTCCCCTCCGGCGTGAGCTTGCCCGGCAGCGAGAGGTAGAACTCCTCGGCGGCGTCGAGCATTTCCTGCCCGCCGGCGGAGTACCACTCCTCGGCCCCGGTCTGCATCGAGACCACCGGCTTACTCACGTCCCGGGGGACCAGGAACTCGCGGTAGTCCCCCAATGAGGCCAAGACTACCAAGTATCCGTATTCCAGCCCGAAGCATTCCATGTACCAGCGCAGCTGCAGGACGTACTTGACGGGGCACATGTCGTTTTCCCAGCCGTAGCCGGACATGCTGGTCTTGATCTCCAGCACGGCCTCGACGTCCATGACGTCGGCGCAGTCGTTGCCGGCCTCGTCGATGTAGTTGAGCTTGTAGGCCAGCAGCCGGTCCGGGTTTGCGCCGTGCCAGGGCCGGTCCTGGTGGACCCAGGAGCCGGAGACCTGCACGTCGAACTCGGGGTGCACGTCGGCGAACTTCTCCGCCACCACCGGTTCCAGCCGGTGGCCCCACTCGAACAAGGGGTTGGCCACTTCCTCCGTCTTGCCGAGGAAGCCTGCCTTGCGGTACCAGAGCACGTAGCGGGACTCGAAGGAGTTGACCCCCATGATCGAACCCACCTCGGAACCGCCGATCACGGAGGCGCGGGCCTCGTGCCATTCCGGGGAGCCGTCCGCGTAGCGGCCGCGGAGCACGGCCGTACCCAGCCGCTCCGCCTCGGCCGATACTGTCACAGTCCCCCGTCCGTGTCGGGGGTGAAGATGAGGTCAATGACCCCGAAATCGGTGCCGGCCAGTGTCGGATACATGATGTCGCCGTGCTTGCGGGCGTACACATGCTGCCCGTACCGGCGGCCCACCTCGATGGCCTCCTGGATCCTGTCCAGGGTGACCAGGTCATTGTCCGAAGCGACCACTTGTGCCAGGAACCGCCCGTCCACACGGTTGACCGTGATGAACGGAACCGTGTAGATGTCCTCGAAGTCCTCGAAGTCCTCGGCATCGAGGGCGCCTCCACCCTCGGTTGCAGGAGTCGGAACTGTCCCGACCGTACTGCCTGTATCCATGTTTCCCCCTCAGAAAACAGCGTGTGTACTGCTGTGATGCGAAACTCAGTCGAGACGCTGGACTAATTGTGCCTGCGAGGTGCGACAAAAACCAGACTTGTTAATGAATTTGTGGCAGCAAGTCAAGTCACAAGGGTGCTTAGTTTTTTTTAGCTGGGCGTGGGACGCCGGATGATCCAGTCGTCCACGTCCGCATCCTTGGGAACGTAGTAGAACCCGCCCTTGGTGCTGGCGGAGTTGGCGGGGGCGGCCGGGTGGTAGTTGACCACCAGCTCGTTCGCCTCCAGGTCCCGCAGCCACCGCTCCAGCAGAACCTCCTCGTCGGGCCGTAGTGGTGCGCCCTTTTTCTGCTTCACGATGGAACGGAACCGTTCCATGACCGCCGTGGCCTTGTGGGCCTCGTCGATGTCCCATGGAAGGATGTCCTTGTAGGTGACCTGCGGATCGGTGTAGCCGGCACGCTGCATGGCCTTCCAGACAGCGGACTGGGATACGCCGTAGGTCTCGGCAATCTCCTTCTGGGTATGGCCTTGGGTCTGCAGTCGACGTAACGTAGTGCTGTCGGGCAGCTTCCGGTTGGCAGGCATGATTCCCTCTCTTCTAAGTACACACGTAGGACCAAAGTCCTATGGACAAATCGTACATCGAAGACTATACCTTCGGCTGATGGACCATCCATTCAGCCGCTCCCGGCCCGAGAGCCAAGAACCAGTATAGTCCTTCAAGTATCTAAGTTTGGACAATCATTGTCAAGCCTTACTTTTTCTCATGATCGTCCAGCGCCGGCAGCAGCACCCGGTCGAAGATCCATTGGATGCTCCGGTCCTCCCGGCCGGCGGCAGCGCGCAGCCGGTCCAGCGTTGCCTCGGTCATCCGGAAGGTGTAGGCCTTGTCCTTTTTTGGCCGGGTGGCGGGATGGGGCACGGCGGCCAGGGTGTCCGCCTGGAGGGCGAACTCCTCTGCTGAAAGCGCCGGCACGGCAGCCCTGCGGGCCGGCTGGGGTCGGTTAGACAAGGTCGATCATCTCCTGAACTAGAACCTGGATCTCGGCTTTCGCCTTGCGGTCGGTCCATTCCACCACTCCCCGGCCGAGGGGGTTGACCGTGGAGTAGGCGGTACGCATCCGCATGGTGGTGTCGAAGAGGGGGATCTCCGGGTAGTCCGCCAGCAGGTCCTTGGACTCCGATACGGACCGGTCCTGCGGGTGCGTGGAGGCCTGCGTGAACAGGCCCCGGACGGTCAGCCGTGGGTTGTACTCCTCGATGCCGGTGATCACCTCGGCGAAGCGGGGCAGCGTGTCGGTGTCCATGGAGGAGGGCCGGATGGGGGTGACCAGCAGGTCGGAGGCGATGCCGCCGGAGCGCAGCTCCTGGGAGTCGAATCCCCCGGTGTCCACCAGGACGACGTCCCAGGCCCAGTCCAGCTCGGTGAGCGTGCGCTTGAGGTCGCCGCGCTTCTGGATCCCGGTGACCCGCGGCAGCTCCGGGCTGTGCTGCTCCCGGTAGGCGATCCAGCGGGAGGCCGAGCTGTTCGGGTCCGAGTCGACGACCAGGACGCGCCGGCCCTGCCGGGCCAGCTCGGCGGCGATGTTGACGGTGAGCGTGGACTTGCTGCAACCACCCTTGTGGCTACCCAGTGTGACTATCATCGGAACCCCTTTCGTTGGGAACTGGTTCCAAGTTAGCTGCATGTGCGTTGCATGTCCATAGCACCGTGGTTGCCAACCGCAACAGTATCAGTTGGCTTGTGCAACCATTCTTCCTAACGTATTGTGATCTGCAATCATAGTGGTTGCATGTAGCAACAGAACCAGTTCGGAACTTATTTGTCCAGAGCTGTCTAGACGAATAAACGGATGGGGGATACGGTGATCCCATGAACACCGAATCAGATACCCCACCCCAGCACCCAGGAGACCGGCTGAGGGCGGAGCTGCAGCTCCGCAAGTGGCCCCAGCGGATCCTCGCCCAAATCATCGGCCGGCCGGACCAGGTGGTGTCCGAGATTGTCAGCGGCAAGAAGGGGATCACGCCGGAGACGGCGCTGCAGCTTGGCGCTGCGCTGGACATGCGGCCGGAGTTCTGGCTGGAGCTGCAGGATGCCTACGTGATACACCACATGGAGCAGGACGGCGTCCTGCAGGCGCGGCTGGCCGAGATCACCCGGCGGGCTGAGAGTGTTGTCCTTGATCCCCCGCGGAGGGGGGCGGTGTACTCGGTGAAGCAGTCGGAGCACACCGGCAACTACATCGCAACGGTGGACGCCTACCCCGAGCTGTGGGCCGCGGGCGGGAGCGAGCACTACGCCGTGCGGAAGCTGAAGGCAATGGTGGCTGCCGCCAGGAAGCGAGGTGATTTCAGGTGAGGGGAGGGCTCTAAAGACAGGGCGAAAGGACTCCTGCGGAGGCTGGTCTTGATCCCACAGCCCCTAGGGAAAAGTCCCTGTTTCGCCTCGGCAGCCGCAACATGAAGCCGAAATATCCACGACGAGTAGACCCCCTCTCATTCGAGGGTGTCTTTCGGTATGGGCTCCGGTTCCGTGGCCTCGGTTCCGTCCTGACGTGGGCAAACAGGCGAGCATTGCATCTTCCCACTCACCCCTGGTTTGGTGCCCGGCTGGGGGCAAAGAAAAAAGCCGGGAGCTAAACGCTCGACCGGCTGGCAATCTCGCCCCGGAGTCCGTATCATGGACAACGAGAGGCAGAGCGTTCAGCTGGTATCTGAACGTTTGAGCTGAGAAACCTCCCGGGCTTGCCGGCCCGGGGGGTTTCGCTTTCTGTACTGTAGCTTAAAAATCACACCGGTGTAACTCCCGCGCGCGTCGTGTCGCTCACCGACCCCGGAGTATTGTCCGCTCTCTATCCACCGTAGTAAGCTCCCTCTCATGAAGGTAGTCATCCCGGTCTGCATCATCTGCGAAGCCGAAGACGTCGTGCTATGGACGCTGGACGACGGCAAGAACGCCGCCGTTACCTACGTGTGCACGGAGCACGCCGAGCCCCTGACGGCCATCGTGGAGGCCTCCCAGGGCCTGCCCCTGGCCTTCCAGGTCCCCCTGTCCGTGCGGAAGACCGCGGGGAAGCAGAAGCTTCCCGTCCCCCAGAACCCGCGGGACCGCCGGCACCTGCTGGAGCCGCTGGACTGGACCCCGCCGGAGGAATCACCCGAGCAGGTGGCTGAGCCTGGCGTCGTCACTGCCGGTGTAGACGTAGCGGTCCAGCTCCCCGAGGATGCCCCGGAAGTGGGGACCGGCAGCCATGGCCAGGACGTGCTCACGTTTAGTCATGGCGAGGTCAACGGCCCGGGCCTCCAGCCCCTTGAGGTTGATGAGGCGCCGAAGCGCGTCAAAGGAAAGCAGCGTGGGCGCAAGCAGGGGAGCGCCGGAGCCGACAAGGTAGTCGTCCACAATATCGAAGTGGCCTGAGAAGCTGCCCGCCGGATCGGAGTCCGCCAGTGCGGCGATCTCCTCCTCGTCCTTGGTGACGATCAGGTTCACCGTGGCCACGACAGGGTTGCCGTCCTCGTCGAAGTCCACCGTGTCCGTGCCCTCCTCACAGATCCGCACGCCCACCCTGGTGGACTTGGCGCGGCCGTAGCCGCGCAGCATTGACTGCAGCTCCTGGGCCTTGTCCCGGCTGATCGCCACGGAGGCGTAGCCCTCCGGTGCCTGCGTGTCCAGGATGATGGTGGTGCGCCCGCCGATCAGGCGGCTGACCCCGTACACCGCGACCGCACCCACGACCCCGTCAGGGGCCGGCTGGTAGCTGATGAGCACATGGGGGCAGCCCGGCTTGCCGCCGTGGTCCGCGGCCAGCTCGACGGCGTTGTAGAGTGCGTCGGCCAGCTCAATGGGACGGACGCCGAAGGACAAGTCAGCCACGGGGTTTTCCGCCTTTATGGATGAGGGGTTTGTGGTCTTTCTTCTCCCAGCCGCAGCAGGGGCACCAGCGGAGCGGCCACGACTCCTTGTCCTTGCTGTTGTACGGCCCCTGGTAGACGCCGTCCCAGACCTTCTGGTAGCCCATCCACTCCGCGCACACCCGGCCCGGCTTGCCGCAGCTGCAGTCAGGAATGGAGCACCACTGCAGGCCGTAGTGGTACGTCACTGCCCTGCCCGGGCCAGGACGAAGGCCACCGTGTACCGGGCGAAGGCCTTGTCCTCCGGGTGGCCCTTCTCCCAGTTCAGCGGCACGAAGTCATGCTCCGGGCCGGTGTCCTGGAACCAGGCGGCAGCGATGCGCTCCACCGTTTCCTCAAATGTCTCGCTCATTGCTCGATCTCCGTCTCTACTTCGGCGCCGGCGGCAAGCAGCGCCGGCAGGTACTCGTGGGTGTGGTGCCGGCAGAATAGCAGGGGGCCGGCGACGAACAGCGCCAGGGTCTTGGCCCGGGCCCCGCACCGGTCGCACCGGTCCTTGGCCGTGAACAGGGCGGCCGGCTCGGTGATTGCCTCGGTCATGTCGCCTCCTTGGCGATGATCTTTTTCATGGTGGATTCCAGGTTGCGCCGCCAGCGGCTGCCGCCGCCCGGGGTGGCCGGGACGATGAGCATCGCCCCGGAGCTGTGCCGGAGCTTCCAGTGCCCGCCGCCGGTCATGCCCTCGACGTGGAAGCCGTGGCCCTTGGCGTACTTGATGAACTGCCCGACGTCCTTGCGGAACTGGATCGTCATCGCTTCCCCTCCGCCACCGGGAACAGGTTGGCCATCGCGCACTGCACGGCGTCCGCCAGCTCGGCCGGCGTCCAGCCGAAGGGGTCCGGCTCCACGGCCGGAAGGACTTCCATGAGGTTCTTGGAGCGGTGCAGCGCCTCGCGCAGCGGCTCGCCCTCGGGGTGGGGGACCCGGGCGTAGTGCCGCCGGGCGCCGTCCCGCGCGGAGGTCTCGTAGCCCAGCCGGGCCATGATGCCGACCGAGGTGCCCATGCCGTTCTCCGCCGTCAGGGCCCAGCGCCCCGGGTGCGTGTCCAGCCAGTGGCAGAGCAGCCGCGGCGGGGGAGTGAGCCTGCCGCCCTGGTTGGCGATGTCGACGGTTAGATAGGGGTCGACGAGGTCGACCACCTTGCCCACAAATGGGTTCAATGGCTCCATTGACTCCAACGGGGGCACTATATCCACGGGTGCCGGTGTCTCCACCAGCTCCTGTGTCTCCATTAGTTCCAGGCTGCCGGGTCGAAGTGCTCGCCGAAGTCCAGGTTTTCCAGGAAGATCCGGCACTGCGCCTCGGCGGCCGGCACGTCGGGCTGGTAGAACAGCCCGATCTCGTTGGAGTAGTCGATGTCCTGGTCGTAGACCGTCTGGCCGGCCTCGATGCGCTCACGGTCCCAGATGAAGATGGCCCGCTCGACGGGCTGGACGAACTCGTTCTCCCGCATGACGTCGAAGCGGGTGACCTGCTCCAGCAGGTCCACCGAGCCGTCGGCGTTGCGCCGGGCCCGGATGCCGGTGACGAAGGCGATGGCGGTCACCTTCACCGTGGTGTCGCCCTGCTCCCAGGTGGCGGAGCGGTGGAACTCCCGGCCCAGGCTGGTGTTGCGCGACACGGTGGGCGGGCGTTCTCCCACTGTCGTGTCCTGTGCCGTGATCTGCACGATTGTCCTTCCTTAGATCCAAAGTCTCTCCCAAGTATGGGGGTGGATCTAAGGAAAGGCAAGCGGTCAGGACAGGCGGGTGGTAAGCAGCACCACCAGGTCCAGGACCCGCTCCATGAAGGGTTCGACCGCTGCCGATGGCTGGCGCCACGGCCGTCCCTCCATGTCGGTGCCCTGGAAGTCGTGCATCGCCGCCTGGTACAGGGCCAGCAGGATCCGCAGGCCCAGCTCGGGGCCGTACTGCTCCTCCACCTCCTCGGGCTTGAGCCCATGCTCCCCGATCTCCCGCAGGCTCCGCTTCCAGTCCGCGGGCAGGTTTTCCGGGTCCAGGCCCAGCTCCCAGGCCTGGGCGTCCACCTGCGCCAGGATCGGGCAATCCTCGTCATCCGCCGGCTCCAGGGTCAGCGGGGTGGCGAAGATGGTGATCCCGACGTCGGCGTCGAGGACGCCCTCGCCGGTTTCGATCAGGATCTCGTAGGTGCCGGTCGCCCAGCGGGATTCAATCATGGTGCCCATTGTTCTCCTTCCAATAGAAAAGGCGGCCGCCGGCGGCGGCCACCTCGGTGGTTGATGGTGCTACTGCTCTCCGTCGAGGATGGCGCGGAGCTGAATGCGGATCCGGTAGTCCTCACTCCTGTCCATGCGCTCCAGCTCCTTCACCAGGCTGCGGAGGCGGTCTGCTATCTCCGCGTCAGTTGGCTTGTCAGTGCTCATGCCCCTAGTCTTTCCAGAACGCCAGGACGCGGGCGCGTCTGGCCGATGCACTGCAATTCAGATTGAACTGGGATGTCCCCAGGATCTGCCGCCCATCCCGCCATAGGCCGTGACCCTCGGCGTTGGTGCTGCACTTCTGGACCTCCGGACTGTAGGACGTGTCAAGGACGGTCCAGGCCCAGCCGCCACCCTCCCGCGCGCGGATTGGGGAAACCTTGACCTCAGTGCTCATGGCCGTGCGGCTCCGGGGTGTCGAACGGGGTGATGCCGCCGTGGTCCTTGGCCCAGTCGGTGATCTTGATCCCCTTCTCGTGGAGCTGTTCCACGTCCACGGTGCCGTCCGGTGCGTCCGGGCCCTGGCGGGAGATGATGATGCCCTCCTCATCCACATGGAGGTGGTTGTGCTCACCGTCCCAGTAGTCGGTGTGGTCGTGGCCGCCGTTGCTCTCGTAGTCGATGTTCATCATGAACGACCCGACGTATTCCATGCTGAAGCCCTGGACGTCGCTGACGCCGGACCTGATCATGTCGGCGATCAGGTGGAGCTGCTTGGCGGCGTTCTTGTGATCCAGATCCTCGCCGGCAATGTTGATGTTGATTTCCATTACGGTGCCTCCTCTTCCGGTGGTGGCTGGGGCAGGTCTGCCCGCAGCTCGTTTGCCATCTCTCGGTACTTACTGGCCATGGCCCACAGGGTGTTGGCGTCGGCATACTCCCCCAGGTTGGAGACCATGCCGCCCATCCTCTGCAGGGTAAAGGCCAGGTCCGCCCGCTGGCGGTACCGGGCCAGGTTCTCCTCCGGGACGTGGCCCTTCCCGGTCATGACGGGTTCTCCTCCTCGATCATCTTGATGAGGGTCAGGTGGGGGATCTGGAAGATGCCGTCCACGAACGTGTCCTCCCCGTCCTCCACCGCGGACAGGTCGTGCCAGCCGTCCATGCCCCGGGCCCAGGTGGTGCCCCTGGCGTCGGTGTAGCGCCGCTCCTCGAAGGCCCGCTTGACGGCGGGGTTGCTGTTCAGGCTCACTCTGCCGCCTCTCCTGGCTGCTTGTCGGTGTGCTCGGCGATGAACTTGGCCTCCGCCGCTTCATACGGCAGCTCGGGGGTGATCGCCACCTCGAACCGGCAGCCCTCCTTGACCTTGCTGCACTGGAAGACCTCCGGCTGTGTCCCGTAGAAGATCGGAACGGCGTGGACGGGCCGGTGCTGGGCCGCCCTAGTCTCGAATGTACTCATCTCATGTTCCTGTTCCCAGCAGCGAGATAACCCGCTGCAGTTGCTTGGCGTCCTCGTCATTCTGGGGCGTGCGCCCCATGACCTCAGAGATTAGCCTACGGGCCAGCCCCGACACGGTCGGGGCCACCCAGCCGTGGACGTGCTGTATGACCTCCCCGACCTCCCCCGGCTCCTCGCCGGCGGCCGCCGATGCGGTCACCAGGTCGACCAGCTCGGTCACGTCGGTGTAGATAGCACCCATCCAGCTCATGCGTCCTCCTTCTCGGTTGTGTCCCTTCACCGGGGGAAGGGTGTAATTAAACGTGGACAGGACCGCCCCGTATGGGACGGCCCTGCCTTGGTCGGTATCTTAGGTGTGCCGGATCCTGCGCCGCAGCGCCAGCTCCGTGCCCGCCACGGCCAGCACCACGGCCCCGTACAGGGTGGTGCCCCAGCCGTCGATCAGGCCGTCCAGCATCAGCATCAGCAGGACCGCCATCAGCACGATCCACAGCACTCTGAGTGCAACTACTGTGCGCTGCATGTGATCACCATTCCGTTGAATCCTGACTGGTAGAAGGTCACGCCCGTCCCGCGGCTGGCGCACTGGGCCAGGATCGCGTTGCTGGTGTTCCAGGCCAGGGCGTAGACCGAGGTGGGGAACATCGCCGGCACCCGGGCCGCCAGCAGCGCCACATAGCTGGCATAGTTGCCGGCCAGGTTCCTGGTGGCCACCAGCTGGTTCGCCGTGCAGGAGTCCACGTTGTAGACCGTCATGGGGTTCACCAGGTTCCACGCATTGTGCCACCCGATGCTTCCGTAGCAGTTCGGCGGGGTCGGATCGGGCGGGAACGTGTCCAAGTCTGCCGGCGCCGCCGGCCCCATTGCCAGTGCCGCCATGAGTGCCACTGCTGCGATCATCGCTGTCCTCCGCCTCTACTCTGGGAGACCGATGTGCACAGGCTACTCCTTTCCGGACTGGATGCTAATGTCCAGCAGTTGGGTGGTGCCGTCCGGGTCCTGCATCAGCTTGGACATGACGTAGTCGCCGACCTCCTGGCTGTCCATGCGCCGGCGGGGGAGGGTGACCTTCCACCGCTGGGCCAGGCCGCCGGAGTGGGCCGTCATGTAGGCCACGGCTCGGCGGTACTCCTCGCTGGACATCTCCGCGGTCAGGTACCAGTCGACGCTGACCATTCCAACGTTCCCGAAGTCACTCACCGTGGCCCACACTATGTCGCCGGGCACCTGGTCGTTGTGCAGTTCCATAGGTTCTCCTCTAGGATCGTTGGGTGATACCAGTATGTGCGTTTGGTATGTATTCTGGGACGTGTCATGCTTAGATCCATGAAAACAACTACAGGGGGTACTACCCG
>DATIMT010000239.1:0-2489 GCA_035475035.1 Arthrobacter sp. | reverse complement strand
GTTCCAGGTCATGAAGGTGGTGTTCCGGTTGGTGAAGTCGGATTCGGGGCCGCCGGAACCTTCGTCCAGGTAGCTGGGGCCCGGACCCACGGCGCCGATCCAGCCGGCGTCGGCTTGGGGCGGGATGCTGAAGCCGATGTGTTGCAGGCTGTAGAGGATGTTCATGGCGCAGTGCTTGATGCCGTCCTCATTGCCGGTGATGAGGCAGCCGCCCACCTTCGGGTAGAACGCCCACTGCCCGTTGTCGTTCAGTTCGCCGGAGTGTGCGTAAAGGCGTTCGATCAACTTTTTGGTCTGGGACGAGTTGTCCCCCAGCCAGATGGGGCCTGCCACCACCACGATGTCGGCCTCGCGGACGGCGGGATAGAGGTCCGGCCATTCGTCGGTGGCCCATCCGTGCTGGGTCATGTCAGGGTAGACGCCGCTGGCGATGTCGTGATCCACGGTGCGGATCAGCGTGGTGCTGACACCCTGTTTTTCCATGATGCGGCGGCTGATGGCGATCAGGCCGTCCGTATTGGATGTTTCCGGCGATTTCTTGAGGGTGCCGTTGAAGAAGACTGCTTTGAGGCCGCTGTAGCCGCCGGGCTTGCCCGCTTGGTCCGTGCCGTCTTCCATGATGTGCCCTTCGAGGTCAGGAGACTCTATGCAGGAACGCCGAGGCGTGGGCTTCGAGGCCGTTTCCGCCTTCTCCTCCAGTGGCAACGTCCCACCGCCACAAAAGGTTGCCGTCCACCAGACCGAAGATCCGGGTGGCAGCACTGTAGTCCTTGGAGTGGCTCCCGCGCATCACCATGTCGGTGGTCAACTGGATCTGCGGGCCCTTGATCTGGCCGTAGTACAGCTCCGTGATGCCGCCGGGGTGGGCGATGGACACGGAGATGTCGAACCCGCCGTCCTTGTTCCGCAGCGCCTCCACCTCGTCGGCGCTCTTCAACACCGGGACAATGTCCGCCGGCACCAGGCCTGGACCGCCGTCGGCATCAAGCTGCTTGCGCTCCAGCGCCCAAAAGCCCGTCTCAACGGTGAGCGGCCGCAGCCGCGTGCCCTCGTCGTCGGTCAACCAGCTTTCTGCACGGTACTGCAGGTACGGAAGGCCGTTGTGGGTGAAGGAGACGTGCTGCAGGAAATGCTCTGAGTCCTCGTCGCCGCTGCCCAGCCTGCCGCGGCCCTCCCATTCACCGATGAGCCACGAAAGGGGGACGAGTTCAGGGGTCAGGTCTGTAGGAATCTCAATGGGCATTGGTATTACCTCGAGATACGGCTGGCTTCGGAAAGGGGGTGGCTACTTCTGGCCCTTGAAGAGGCGGTAGACCACGAAACCGGCGAACCAGGCCATGGACAAGCTCGCGATGCCGAGCAGGACAAGGAAGAAGATTTCAAAAGCAAGTACGGACATGGTGCCATCCTAACCCGTTAGTAGATGAGTAGTTTGTCTATGAAGTACGCGAGGGATCCCACGGCTGAAACGGGGGCAAGGCCCATGCTCAGCGCGGCGGGAATGTTCAAGGGGGCACCCCGGAGCGTGGCAAGCCGGCGGAAGCTGGCCAGGACGGCGCCCACCACCACACCGAAGACGGCGGCCGGCAGGACGGCGATGTCCGACAGGACGAGCCCTGCGAGCGGCCCGGCAAGGCCGGCGAGGACAATGCCCAGCGGCGCAATAATGCTGTCCGGCCAGCGGATCAGGCCGGCGAGCAAGGCCACTGCCGCACTGACCGCCGCGACGAGCAGCATCTCGCGGACGCCATTGAACCGGGCGCCCGCAATCCAGCCCGCCCCGAGGCATGAAAGCAGGACGCCGGCGCAGCATCCCAAAGTGGACTCCAGCCGTTGTGCCTGTCCGGTGCCGCGGATCAGCTGCACCACGAAGACGGCCATCATTCCCACCGCCACGAGGGCCGGGGTCCAGTCAAGGTATCCCGGGGCCGGCGTCACGCCTGCCGCCACCGCGGCAGCTGCGCCTGGCAAGGCGATGACGGCGGCAAGGGTCTTCTTGGCGGGGATCCGCAGGAAATGCGGCCATCCAATGCCTACCCCCGCGGCTATAAGGATGCCGACGGCGACGAGTGCTTCAGGCGAGGCATAGACTCCGGCGATGATGGCGATGAGCCCGACAATCCCGATGAGGCCGATGGTCCAGGAACCAAGCGAACGCACGGGTGCCGTCAGTTCCGCCGTCATGCGGGGCCCGGCCTGTGCTTCGTCGGTGCACTCACTGCGCTGTTGTCCCATCCTGGCGTCGGCCGGAAGGCTGGTCCGCCCCCTCATGGCAGGGCTGGTCCGCCCTGGTTCAATCCTGCCTTATGTGAACCCGATATGTCGCAAAACGTGCCTTTAGGGGGCCCGAATCTGTGGCCTGGAGGGGGCTGCCGGGTATACTCAAGGTTCAGCTACGCTCCCTGCTCAGGTGGCTGGCCGGCGGCGTGCTGACGGCCTGGAAGCCCGTGCAGGAAGCCAGTACCGGCCGGTGAGAATCCGGTTCAGTC
>DATIMT010000238.1:0-2928 GCA_035475035.1 Arthrobacter sp. | reverse complement strand
AGCCCGAAGGATTCGCTGAAGGAAGGCATCACCACGACGTCGGCCGCGCGGAACCAGGATGCAAGCTCAGGTGCCTTCACGGGCGGAAGCTGCGTGACGACGTCGGCCATTCCCGCTTCCGCAATAAGGCAGCGCAGGTTGAATTCCTTGTTGCCGCTCAAGGCGCCCAGGATGGTGACCCGCAGGTCGATGTCGGGGCGGCGTTTCCGCAGCAGCGCCGCAGCCTTGACCAGGACCTGCGGGCCTTTCAGGCGCTGGATGCGGCCCGCGAACACCAGGTGGAAGGTGTCCGGGCTGATGCCGTGTTGGGACCGGGACCGCGCCCGGAACGCCGGGGTGAAGGTGCTGAGGTCCACACCGGGCGGCGCGATGTCAATCCGTTCGTACGTGGCGCCGTAGTGGGAGACAAGTTCCGCGGCCTCGGAACTCGTGTTGGCAATGAGCCTGGACGCTCCCTCCACGATGCGGAGTTCGCCCAGCTCGCGCCGCCGGGGCTCAGGCTGCTCGCCGGACTCCAGGAGCAGGTTTTTGACCTTCGCCATGGTGTGCATCGTGTGCACCAGTGGCACGCCCCACAGCTGCGACAACTCCAGGCCGGCAACCCCGGACACCCAGTAGTGCGAATGGATCACGTCGTAGCGGCCATGCGGCTGGCGGCGGCGGATCTGCTCGATCTCGGCCACCATGGCATGCAGCAGCCCGGGAAGCTCCTCTTTGGGGATCTTGGTGGGCGGGCCGGCGAGGACATTATGCACGCATACGCCGGGATCAGGATGTTCAACGGCGGGCTGGTCGGCTGAGGTGGCACGGGTGAAGATCTCCACCTCCACACCGGCCTCGGCCAGCGCCGATGCCAGCTCCCGGATGTAGACGTTCATGCCGCCGGCATCGCCGGAGCCCGGCTGTTCCATGGGGGAGGTGTGGAGGGAGAGTAAAGCAACCCTGCGGATCAGTGCCACGGGACCTCCTTCCGGCCGCCGGCGCGTGTCAAGGGGGCCGGTTCAATGCGCATTCGATAAAACACTACTCCTTCCCCTAACGCTCACCGCCCTCCCACATCTTCCCTAAACCCGGGAAAGCCTGCTCATAACCTGCCAGGAGCTTTGCGGCCAGGTTCGGGGAATCCACGAGCGGGTGGCGGGCGAAGGCGTTAAGTGCGGCCCCACGGTTGCCGGTTGTGGCAGCCCGCACAGCCAGCCGTTCCACCTCTTTGACCCGCTGGAGCAGTCCCAGCTGCGCGCCAGCCGGAGCCCGTTGGGGCAACGGGACGGCGCCTTCGGCCGTCACTGTGCAGGGAACTTCGACGACGGCGTCCGCGGCCAGGCCGGGAATGGCGACTTGGAGAGTGGCCGGGTTGGCCGTGGCGGACGCGTGCGCCTGGGGTTCCGGTTTCCGAGCGGGAGCGAGCGTGTTCCGCGTGTTCAGGATCAGTTGCGTATCCCCGCCGCCGGCAAGGGCCTGCATGGCGGACAGCGCAACCCGTTCGTAGCCGCCGCCGGCCAGGTCCTCCTCGTTCCGGCGCTCGCCGTCGCGGCGTGCCTCGGCCAGGTACCCCTCTTCGCGCGAGCGCCGCGCCTCCTCCCACAACCGGTACGCCTCCGGCCCGGCAGCTGCCAGCCGCGGGTACAGCTCCTGCTGCTGGCTGTGGATGGTCTCGCCGCGCGTCCGCGCCATGGCCTGCATCGCCTGCCGGGCGGCATCGCGCCGGTAGTAGTAGTACAGGTACTCGTTGGGAAGCATTCCCAGGCCGGCCAGGAACGGCTGCGGGAACAGCCTGCCTTCCTCGAACGACTGCAGGGCCCCGGTATCCGCGAGCAGGTCAGGCAGGACGTCCCGGCCGCCGGACTCCAGCCTGTACAGCCAGCCCAGATGGTTCAGCCCGTAGTAGCCCACGCCGTCGAGCCGTCCCTCCGCCAAAGCCACACCGGCTGCCACCGCGGCCCGCTGCACGAGGCCGCCCGCAGAGTCACAGATCCCGATGACCCGGTGCCCCAGGACGGGAAGCAGTGCTTCGGTGACCATTCCCGCCGGATTGGTGAAGTTGATCAGCCAGGCGTCCGGACAGTGTTCCTGCATCAGCCGGGCAAGGCCAAGCATGTGCGGGATGGTCCGCAATGCGTAGGAAATTCCGCCGGCCCCGGTGGTCTCCTGCCCCAGCAGTCCAAGGTCCTGCGCCACCTTCTCGTCAGTCACGCGGCCAGCCGTGCCGCCCGGCCTGATCGCCGCGAACACCATGCCGGTACCGGACAGGGCTCCGGCAAGATCGGTGGTGGCATGGACAGGAAGCCGGGCACCTTCGCCCCCGGGCATGCTGGCCAGCACGGCGGTGACGGCATCGAGGCGGGCGGGATCGACGTCGTACAGCACCAATTCGGTGACCAGCCCGGAAAAGCGGCCGGCTACCAAAGCCCGGTAGATCAGCGGCACCCGGAAGCCGCCGCCGCCTGCAATCAGAAGCCGCATACCCTGCAGTGTAGGCCGACAGCCTGTCCACATCCTCCCAAGGCCCCTACCGCAGCCCCCTGGCACGGCGTATCCTGCGCACTATGGACGCGACTCCAGCCCGCCCGTTCGATCCCCTGGCCGCCGTCCGCTCACCCGTCGAACCCGGATTGGACCTCCTGTTGGCCGGGACCGTGTTCCAGGACATCATCTTCACCGGCCTGCCCCACGGGCCCGAACCCGGCACGGAAATCTGGAGCGACGGCATGGGAAGCTGCCCCGGCGGGGTGGCGAACCAGGCTATTGCCGCTGCCAGGCTGGGGCTGCGGACCGGGCTGGCTGCAGCGTTCGGGGATGACGGCTACGGGGACTTCAACTGGAAGATCCTCTCCGGCCAGGAGCACGTGGACCTCAGCCTCCCCCGCCGAATCCCGGGCTGGCACTCGCCGGTGACGGTGTCACTCTGCGTGGACCAGGACCGCTCCC
>DATIMT010000237.1:0-14912 GCA_035475035.1 Arthrobacter sp. | reverse complement strand
GAATGCATGGGTCTAACCGATGCTCAGCGCGATGCCGTCGAGGATGTCGTGCTCACTTGCGGTGGCCGTGGTAATCCTCCCGCCGCTCAGCTCCCCCATCCGGTCCAGGATGCGGCGCCATACCAGTCCCCCGGCACCAATGACATCCACGCGGCCGGGATGCATGTACGGCAGCGTGGCGCGGCGCGCCCGGGTCATGCCCAGCAGGTCGGTGGCAGCGGCGTGCACCTCCCCGATGGGCAGCTCAGCGCCGTGGATTGCATCCGGTGAATACTCCGGCAGGCCGAGCGCATGCGCGGTGATGGTGGTGACGGATCCGGCAACGCCGACGACGGCGGTGGCACGTTCCAGCGGCACGTCGCGCCCGGCGCGGGCGATGGCATCGTCCACGTCGGCTTCCGCCGCGGCGATCTGTTCGGCGGTGGGCGGATCGTCGCGCAGGTGCCGTTCGGTCAGGCGGACACAGCCGATATCCACGGACTTTGCTGCAGTTACTCCTGCGGCGGTCCCGAGGACGAACTCGGTACTTCCGCCGCCGAGGTCCACCACCAGCACCTGGTGGCCGTCGAGGATGGGCAGGACGCTGCTGGCGCCGGCAAAGGACAATGCCGCTTCCTCATCCCCGGAGATAACCTCCGGTTCGACGCCCAGCAGGTCCCGGATGCCGGCCACGAAGACGTCCCGGTTGCGTGCATCACGGCTTGCGGAGGTGGCCACAAAGCGGGTCCGCTCCGCGCCGTGCTCCTTGATCAGCCGGGCGTAGTCAGCCGTTGCGGCAAAAGTGCGTTCCAGCGCCTCCGGAGCCAGTTCGCCCGTAGCGTCCACGCCCTGGCCCAGCCGGACCACGCGCATCTCTCGGACGACGTCGGCAAGGACCGTGCTGCCGTCCCTGCGGTCGATGTCCGCGATCAGGAGCCGGATGGAGTTGGTGCCGCAGTCGATGGCGGCCACGCGGGTCATTCGGCAGCCTGGGTTGAGCCGGTGGACTTCCGCACGGGGGCAGGGCGGCCCACGATACCTGGCAGGCCCTGCGGTCCGTGGCGGCTCAGGTCCCTGGACGGTGCCTCGCCGGTGGTGTCCCAGGCGCCGTCGCAGTAGCACCTGTCAGCAGTCCACCATTCGCTGATCATTCCGAGCGCCCGGTCGCCCAGGGGGTTGACGCCACTGCCAGCCGCAAGGGAATGGCCCACCAGGACGTGCAGGCATTTGACGCGGTTGGGCATCCCGCCGGCAGAGACGCCGTCGATTTCAGGCACCGGGCCGATGCCCGAGCGCTGTCCAATGGCTGCCCGGGCGGCCAGGTACTCCTCGTGGGCTGCCCGGTACGCGGCGGCGAGCCCGGCGTCGGCGGCCAGCTCGTCATTCATGCTGTTCATGACGCCTGCCGCCTCGAGCCTGGAAACCGCGGAAGTGATCACGGGGTGCGTCAGGTAGAAGGTGGTGGGGAACGGGGTGCCGTTGCTGAGGCGGGGGGCGGTCGCGGCCACCAGGGGGTTTCCGCAGACGCAGCGGGCCGGAATTTCAACGACGTCACGGACGGGGCGTCCCAGCTGCCTGCTCAGTACTTCAAGGTCGTGTGCTGTCGGTTGGCGGGATTCGTCCCGGGCGGCTGCCGTGTTGTGTTCCACTGTCGCGGGCCGTCCTTCCTGTGCGGTTCAGTCTGTGGCCGCGCGCCTGATGGACTCCCACAGGGAATCCACCCACGGCAGATCGGCGGGGTCTTGTGCTGCTGCGCCGGCGGGGCTACTGCTTTCTCCGGCCGGCTCATCGCTGCCAAAAACCCAGTAGCCGGTTTCGCCCGGCATAACCATGTTAATGCGGTCGCGGGCCTGCTGCTTGACGTAATTGGGATCCTGCCACCGCGAAAGCTGCTGCCGGAGGGCGTCGCCTTCGGACTGGCGTGCGGCGATATCCGCGTTCAGCGCGTCGATTTCGGCTTTCTTGTCGAAGAAGATCTTCACCGTGGGCGCCAGCATGATGGTAATGGCGATCATGACAACGGCCAGGGCCAGCATGCGGCCGGAGAACGCCTTGGCTGGGACGGGGTGCTGCTCACCATCACCGGTTCCGGCGTCCTTGCCGTCAGTGGAGCTGCTGCCCTTGCGTGCGGCGGGCGGCCTGGGCTTTTTCGCCTCCCCCGCGGTCCCGGCGGCCTGGGCTGCGGTACCACGCCCGTGGTTGCCGCTCGACGGTGCGGCGTCCGCCCTGGCCGCACCCTTGGCCGGGCGGAAATCCGCCCGGATGACCTCGGCACCGCCGGAGGATCCGTCGTCGGCCGTTTCCCTGGCAGGACGGGTAGGGGCAACCTTGGGGACTTTGGGGCGGCGGGTAGCCATGACACTCCTGAAACGCAGCCTGCCTGGGCCGCCACTATCTGTGCTGGACGAACAACGCTGACGAACACTGCTGGAACAAATGCTGCCGCAAACAACAGCGGTGGCTATGGTCTTTCAACCATAGCCACCGCGGATGGATTTAGGCGGTTACTAGCCCTTGAAACGCGGGAACGCGCTGCGTCCGGCATAGCGCGCGGCGTCGTCCAGTTCCTCTTCGATGCGCAGCAGCTGGTTGTACTTGGCAACGCGCTCGGAGCGGGCAGGTGCGCCGGTCTTGATCTGGCCGGCGTTGGTGGCCACCGCGATGTCGGCGATCGTGGTGTCCTCGGTCTCACCGGAGCGGTGCGAGGTGATGGTGGTGTAGCCGGCACGCTGGGCCAGGCTGACGGCGTCCAGGGTCTCGGTCAGGGAGCCGATCTGGTTGACCTTGACCAGCAGGGAATTCGCGGTCCTGGTGTCGATGCCGCGCTGCAGGATTGAGGGGTTGGTGACGAACAGGTCGTCGCCCACCAGCTGGACCTTGTCGCCGATGGCGTCGGTGAGGGTCTTCCAGCCGTCCCAGTCGTTCTCGTCCAGCGGGTCCTCGATGGAGACCAGCGGGTAGTCGGCCACGAGCTCTGCGTAGTAGGCGCTCATCTCGCTGGCGGAGAGGGACTTGCCTTCGAACTGGTAGGCGCCGTCCTTGAAGAACTCGGAGGAAGCGACGTCCAGGGCCAGGGCGATGTCCTTGCCCGGGGTGTACCCGGCGTTCTTGATGGCTTCCTGGATCAGGTCAAGCGCTGCGCGGTTGGACGGCAGGTTCGGCGCGAAGCCGCCTTCGTCGCCGAGCCCGGTGGAGAGGCCCTTGGCCTGCAGGACGGACTTGAGGTTGTGGTAGACCTCGACACCCCAGCGCAGGCCCTCAGAGAAGGTTTCGGCGCCGATCGGGACGATCATGAATTCCTGGATGTCGACGTCGGAGTCGGCGTGCGAGCCACCGTTGAGGATGTTCATCAGCGGCACGGGCAGGACGTGTGCGTTGGGTCCGCCCAGGTACTTGTAGAGCGGCAGGTCAGCGGAGGCTGCGGCTGCGTTGGCAACGGCCAGGGAGACGCCCAGGATGGCGTTCGCGCCGAGCTTGCCCTTGTTGGGGGTGCCGTCCAGGTCCAGCATGGCCTGGTCGATGCTGCGCTGGTCGGTGGCGTCGAAGCCGGTCAGGGCGGGGGCGATCTGGTCGATCACGGCGTCGACGGCCTTCTGCACGCCCTTGCCGAGGTAGCGGCCCTTGTCGCCGTCGCGCAGTTCGACGGCCTCGTGTTCGCCGGTGGAGGCGCCGGAGGGAACCGCCGCACGGCCGATCTGGCCGTCGGAGAGCAGGACTTCAACTTCTACGGTGGGGTTGCCGCGGGAATCGAGGATCTCGCGGGCGTGGATGGCATCGATAAGCGCCATGAATTTGCTCCTTATGGGCGATTAACGGGGGGAATCAGGCAGAAAACTCGACGTACTCGTCAGGCACCAGCCTAGTCGAGAGTGCTCCGGGTTACTCAAACCGGTCAAGGCCAGGACGTCATGATGGCGCTTGGTCAGTTTGGTAGCGGCGGACCGCGGCACGCAGGGCACGCTCGGCGTCCATGCCTTGGTCCCGCGCGGAACGCACGACGGCGAGCAGCAGCGTTCCGAGCTCTTCCTCGCTTTTGGGGACGGGCGCCCCCTCGGGGAGCCCGAGGCCGGCGCGGGCTGCACGGTCCAGCGATTTCTGCGCCTTGGCCAGCGCCGGGAGGGCCTCCGGGATTCCCTCGAAGGCGTTGAGCCGTTCCGGACGTTCGGCCCGCTTGACCGCATCCCACTTCTGCTCGATTTCTTCCACCGTTGCGGGAAAGCTGGCCTGCAGCGAACCGTCCGGCTTGAAGATGTGCGGGTTGCGGCGGATCATCTTGGCATCCAGGCCGCGCGCCACGTCGTCGAACGTGAACGCGCGGCGTTCCTCGGCGAGCCGGGCGTGCAGCACCACCTGGAGCAGCACATCGCCCAGTTCCCCCTGGAGTTCGGCGTCCGGATGGCCGTCCTCGATGGTTTCGGCCACCTCGTACGCTTCCTCCAGGAGGTATTCCACGAGGGAGGCGTGCGTCAGGGCACCCATCCAGGGGCAGTGCTCCCGCAGCTGGGCTATCCTCCCCAGCAGCTCCCCCAGCAGCTCCCCTATATCGGAGCTGCCGGGCGCAGGATTATGGTCAGCCAAGGTTGGCGTAGGCGTCGTTGATGTACTCCACCAGCGCTTCCTTTTCCTCAAGGGGCAGGAAGGAGGCCTCGGCAGCGTTGAGGGTCAGCTCCAGCAGGTCATCGAGGTCGTAGTCGAAGGTTTCCACCAGCAGGTCAAACTCGTCGGTCAGGGTGACGCCACTCATCAGCCGGTTGTCCGTGTTGATGGTGACGTTGAAACCCAGCTGGTAGAGCATGTCCAGCGGGTGGCTTTCGATGCCTTCGCCGAATTCGGCAATCGCTCCGGTCTGGAGGTTTGACGAGGGGCAGATTTCCAGGGCGATGCCGCGGTCGCGGACCCAGCTGGAAAGGTCCCCTAGGGTCACCAGTCCCACGGTGTCTCCGGCTTCGTCGTCGTCGTCGAACTCCACCATGATGTCCTCGGCGATGCGGACGCCGTGTCCCAGCCGCAGGGCGCGGCCGTCCACCAGCGCAGACTGGATGCTGTCCAGGCCGGCGGCCTCGCCGGCGTGAACCGTGGCAGGGAAATTGTGCTGGGCAAGGTAGGTGAAGGCATCCTTGAAGCGGCTGGGCAGGAAGCCGTCCTCGGCCCCCGCAATGTCAAAGCCCACTGCGCCCTGGTTGCGGTGGCGGACGGCCAGTTCGGCGATCTCCTGGCCGCGGTCCGCGTGGCGCATGGCCGTGATCAACTGGCCCACCTGGATCTCGCGCCCGGACTCGGACACGGCTTCCACGCCTGCCTCCAGGCCGTCCTGTACTGCTTCCACGGCCTCATCAAGGCTGAGGCCCTTCTGGAGGTGCTGCTCGGGCGCCCAGCGGACTTCGCCGTACACCACGCCGTCGTCCGCGAGGTCCTCCACGAACTCCTTCGCCACGCGGAACAGGCCGTCGTACGTCTGCATGACGGCCACGGTGTGATCGAAGGTCTCCAGGTAGCGGACCAAAGATCCGGAGTCCGCTGACTCACGGAACCACTGCCCAAGGGCCACCGGATCCGTGGAGGGAAGGGTGTGGCCGACGGCCTCGGCCAGTTCGATGATGGTGGCCGGACGGAGTCCGCCGTCCAGGTGGTCGTGGAGGGAAACCTTGGGCAGGCTTTTCAGGTCAAAATCGATGGCAGGGGCAGCGTCAACAATGGGCTCAGTCACGTTCCCACCTTAGGGTGGGGGGGAGTTCAAAGCCAGCCGTCAGTTGGCCGAGGGACCGGCCTCCGCCGAGGGCACCACGAGGGCCTGGGTGCCGGGCCGCCCCTCATGGCCGGAGCCGGGGGATTCTTTGTCCCACGCGTCCGTCCCAGGTGCGTCGTGCCTGCCCAGCCGTTTGTGCCACCAGCGCAGCAAATGGTCGATGAGGACGCCCAGGACAATCGCGAATACTACCGCGATGCCCGCGCTTAGCAGCGGGTTGTGGTGCAGCCAGGGGAAAGAGCTGGCCAGCACGCCGATGCCAAGGGAGTAGCCAACCCACGTGACACAAGCAAAGGCGTCGAAGACGAAGAACCTGCGGTGGGAGAAACCAGTGCTGCCGGCGACGTAATTGACGGCCACCCGGCCCCAGGGGATGTAGCGGGCCGTGAAGATGAGGACAGCGCCCCGCTTTTCAAGCTCATACCGGGCCCAGGCGAAGACTTTCCGGACCTTGGGCCGGCGCATCCATCCCCACCGGTCCAGGCCGATCCTGCGCCCAAGCATGTATGCCATGTTGTCACCGCAAATGGCGCCGATCAGGGCTGTAAGGCCGAGGATCCAGAGGTTGGGTTCGCCGCTGTGCCGGGAGAACGCTGCCAGTGCCACGATGAGGGTTTCGCTGGGTACCACCATGGCGAAACCGTCCACGAAGAAGAACACCAGCAGGACGGGGTAAATCCACCACTGGCCCGCTGCATGGAGCACGGCCTCATTAATAAACTCCACGCGGTGTTGCTCCTGTATAAAAATGACACAGCCAAAGTGCCGCAGCCAAAGCGGAAATCGTTCCTAAGTGTCCCATGCGGGGGGCGCAGTCCGCTACGCCCCCGTGCCCGGAATTATCCCCTTAAACGCGCTGGTCAGGCCCCGGGTTCCCGGATCCGTTCCACAACATTGGGTTTGCCCCGGAATTTGTTGATTACCAGGTCCACTACGATGCCCAGGGCCACCGCACAGACAATGGCGATCGCCGCGCCCAGAACGTGATTGTCTTCGAACCACTGGCCGAAGAAGAGCCCGACCGCCACCGAGTAGGCGGCCCACAGGCTGGCCGAAAGGATGGTCAGGCCTACGAACCGCAAATGTGGATAGTGGGTGACTCCTGCGGTCAGGTTGACCGCCACCCGGCCGATTGGCACAAAGCGGGCCACGAGGATCAGCGACGCCGGCCGCCTCCGCAGTTCCCGGCCCGCCCAGCGGAACGCGCTTTGCATCCGTGGTCCGCGCATCCAGGACCAGCGCCTGGTGCCCACCCGGCGCCCCAGCAGGTAGGCAATGTTGTCACCGGAGAAGGCGCCCGCGGCGGCCACCAGGGCCAGGAGCAGCGGGTTGGGAACGTCCGCGGTGGCAGCTACTGCTGCGAGCCCCACCACCACGGATTCGCTGGGGACGGGCGGGAAGAAGCCGTCAATGACGCAGCAGGCCAGCACCAGGACCAGCACCCAGGGCTGTCCGGCGGCGGCGAGGATGAAGTCGTTGATGGCCTGCATGGGTGCCTACGCTATGCGGTCGATGATGAGCTGCTGGGCGGGCCGCGAACCCTCCGGAGCGATGACCACGGCGTGCTCGAGGGCTTCCCGGGCCCGGGCAAACCGCTCCGGGGTGTCCGTGAGCAGGGTCATCAGGGGTTCCCCTGCACGCACCGTTGCGCCCGGCTTGGCATGCATGCGCACGCCGGCCCCCGCCTGGACTGCGTCCTCCTTGCGGGCCCGTCCGGCGCCCAGCCGCCAAGCGGCCACCCCGACCGCGAGGGCGTCGAGTTCCACCAGCACACCGTCGGCCGGGGCGTAGACGACGTCCGATTCCCTGGCCACCGGGAGCGCAGCCCGGGGGTCGCCTCCCTGGGCCGCGATCATCCGGTTCCAGACATCCATGGCCCGGCCGTCCTTGAGGGCAGCGGCGGGGTCCGCGTCGTGCACTCCTGCGCAGGCGAGCATCTCCTCAGCGAGCCGGACGGTCAGCTCCACCACGTCGTCCGGGCCGCCGCCGGCCAGCACCTCAACGGATTCCTCCACCTCGATGGCATTGCCGGCGGTGAGACCCAGCGGTGTGTTCATGTTGGTCAGCAGTGCAACGGTGTTGACCCCCGCGTCCTTGCCGAGGGCCACCATGGTTTCGGCGAGTTCGCGGGCTTTGGCTTCGTCCTTCATGAACGCGCCGCTGCCCACTTTGACGTCCAGGACCAATGAGCCGGTGCCCTCGGCGATCTTCTTGCTCATGATGGATGAGGCGATCAGCGGAATTGCTTCCACCGTGCCGGTGACGTCGCGCAGGGCGTAGAGCTTCTTGTCAGCGGGGGCAAGGCCGGCACCGGCGGCGCAGATGACCGCGCCGACGTCCTGGAGCTGGGCCAGGATCTCTTCATTGCTGAGGTTCGCCCGCCACCCCGGAATGGATTCCAGCTTGTCCAGGGTGCCGCCCGTGTGCCCCAGCCCCCGGCCGGACAGCTGCGGAACGGCGACGCCGAACACGGCCACCAGTGGGGCCAGTGGCAGGGTGATCTTGTCCCCCACACCACCGGTTGAGTGCTTGTCCGTGGTGTACTTCAGGCCCCCATCGGGTCGCCGGAGGCTGGAGAAATCCATCCGTTCGCCGGATGCAATCATGGCGGCGGTCCAGCGCGCAATCTCGGCGCGGTCCATCCCGTTGAGCAGGATGGCCATGTTCAGGGCCGCCATCTGCTCATCCGCGATGGCACCGCGGGTGTAGGCGTCGATGGTCCAGTCGATCTGTTCCGGGCTCAGCGTCCCTTTGTCCCGCTTGGTGCGGATGATGTCGACGGCGTCGAACGCCTCGGCCTTGCTGTTCGCTGCGCGGGTGTCGGTCACCGGGTCTCCTCCAGGTGTTCGGGACCAAAGGCGTCGGGCAGCACCTGGTCCATGGTCTTGATGCCTTGGGTGGTCATGAGCTGCAGGTCCGGGTGCCGGAACTCGTACAGCAACTGGCGGCACCGGCCGCAGGGCATGAGGACATTCCCTGCCCCGTCGACGCAGTAGAAGGCGCGCAGCAGGCCGCCGCCGGTCATGTGCAGGTTCCCCACCAGGGCGCATTCGGCGCAGAGGGTCAGCCCGTAGCTGGCGTTCTCCACGTTGCAGCCGCTGACAATCCGGCCGTCCCCGGTAAGGGCAGCAGCCCCCACCGGAAACTTTGAGTACGGGGTGTAGGCGTTCTTCATGGCGGCGACGGCGGCTGCCTCCAGGGCTGCCCAATCCACCCCGCCGTTTTCCCCCGCGGTGCCGGGAGCGCCGGGAACAATGTCGGTCATCTTCGTCACCCCTTCACGTACGGTATGCCATCGGCTGCCGGCGGCCTGGACCGTCCCACCAGGCCGGCCACCGCGATGACGGTCAGGGCGTAGGGCAGCATCGCCATGAACTGGCTGGGCACGGGCGAGCCGATGATGGTAATGATGCTCTGCAGGTTGTCGGCGAACCCGAACAGCAACGCGGCCAGGAACGCCCCGATCGGATTCCAGCGCCCGAAGATCATGGCGGCAAGGGCGATGTAGCCCCGGCCGCCTGACATGTCCTTGCTGAACGCGTCCACCGACACCAGGGTGAAGAAGGAACCGCCGATTCCGGCGATTGCGCCGCCAATGAGGACGTTGACGAATCGGGTCCGGTTGACGTTGATGCCCACCGTGTCCGCCGCTTGGGGGTGTTCGCCGACGGCACGCACCCGAAGTCCCCACTTCGTGTGGAACAGCCCCACGTACACGACGATCACGGCCACATACATGAGGTAGCCGACCAGGGACTGGCGGAACAGGATGGGCCCGATGACCGGGATGTCGGCAAGGAACGGAATATCAACGGCCTGGAGCCGGCCGGGCTTGTTCAGCTGCTCCGGGTTCGCTGTGAGCAGGGTGGAGAACAGGAAGCTGGTGAGCCCGCTGATCAGCACGTTGAGCACGACACCGACGATGATCTGGTTGACGAGGTACTTGATGCTCACCACGGCCAGGACCAGGGACACGAGAGCCCCGGCGATGGCCGCGGAGACGAGCCCTACATAGACGTTGCCGGTCACCGTGGCCACGACGGCGGCGGAGAACGCGCCGAGCAGGAGCTGGCCTTCGATGGCGATGTTGACCACGCCGGCCCGTTCGCACAGCACACCGGACAGTGAGCCGAACACCAAGGGTACGGCCAGGGTGACGGCACCGGCCATGAGCCCGCCGAGGGAAATGGAGGGCTCGGGGTCCCGGCCGCCCGCGACGATCCAGATCATGAATCCGACGAGGAAGACCACCGCGAAGACACCGCCCAGCCAGCCGGGGGTGCGCCGCCGTTGCACGGTCAAGAAGCAGGCGTATCCGGCCAGGGCGAGCAGGAGGATGGAGCAGATCCAGCCCAGCGCCATCGAAGGCACGCTGATTTTCTCCACCCGGGCAACGCCCAGGGCGGCCAGTCCCAGAACGACGACGGCGGCGATGGTGGTCGCAGGAATCCAGCGGTCCACTCCCCCGCCCTCGCGCCGCTGGCTGATCCAGCGGTAGCCAAGGTAGGCGGCTGCTGCCAGCGCCACGGCAAGCGTGATCCACGCCGCGGTGGAGGAGGCATTCGGGTCACGCGCCTCGGCGATCCGGAACCCGGCCGATTTCGTGTTGGCCAGGAACCCGAACAGTGTGGTGCCGAGGATGGCAAGCAGGCCCAGGCCTATGCCGGCTTTCCAGCTCACCAGTTCCGCTGCGCCCGCCTGCCCCCCGGTCCGGCCAGCACCGGGAGCGTTGCCTGTTCCCTTACCGGCGCCGGGCTGCTTGCCGGCGGGAGATTGTGTCGTGGCGCTCATGCTGCCGCTCCGCTCTTAACGCCGCCGGTCTGCGAACCGGCGGTCCCACTTGTGGTGGTTTTCTTTTTACGGGGGTTGAGTCCGAATATCGCACGGACCAGCGGCGGTGCTGCGATGAACAGCACGATCAGGGACTGGATAACGAGCACGATGTCGATCGGTGTCTGCGTCTGGGCCTGCATGGCCACGCCGCCCGCGCGGAAGGCGCCAAACAGCAGGCCGGCGAAGAAGGTTCCCCACGGCGTCGAACGTCCCAGCAGCGCGACCGTGATGGCATCAAAACCGATGGAGGCGGCGACGCCGCCGGACAGGTATTTTTCCGTGCCGGACACCTGGGCCACGCCGGCCAGGCCGGCAAGCGCACCGGCGATCGCCATCACCAGGATGGTGCTGCGGGCGACATTGATGCCGGCGGTGCGGGCCGCACTGGGGTTCGCGCCAACGGCCCGGAACTCAAAACCGATCGTGGAGCGGTTCAGCAGCCACCAGACGAAGACTGTGGCCACGATGGCCACCAGGAAGCCGGCGTGCAGCCGGAATTGCGGTCCGAGCAGTTCGGGGAACAGCGCGGTGGAGTCAAGGAACGGGGAGATTGGGTTGGTGGAACCCTTGCGCTGGAAAGCCGGCGTGGTGAGCAGGAACAGCAGCAGGAAGTTGGCGATGTAGTTGAGCATGATGGTCACGATCACCTCATGCGCGCCGGTCCTTGCCTTCAGCAGGCCGACGACGCCGCCCCACACCGCGCCGCCGACCAGGCCGGCCAGGATGACGACCAGCAGGTGCAGGCCGATTGGCAGGTGCCAGGCAAAGCCGACGTAGGCGCCGAAGAGCGCACCGAAGATGATCTGCCCCTGCGCACCGATGTTGAACAGGCCGGCGCGGAACGCCAGCGCGACGCCGAGCCCGGCACAGATGAGCGGGGTGGCGACGGTGAGGGTCTCGGTGATCGGGTACAGCTGTGCCGCCAAGCCGGCGCCGGCCCAGTTGAAGATGGAACCCTGCACCAGCGCGGTGTAGGGACGAATGACTTCAGCCAGAAGGTCCCCAGGCTGCGCGAAGAAATAGCCCGCTGCGGCAGCAACCTTAGGGTTGGTCACGGCCATCAGGACGCCGCCGATCACGATGGCAAGCAGCACGGAGAGCACAGACACCATGGCGTTGCCGGTGAAGACCTGGTGCAGCACAGAGCCGCCACCATCGCCACCCCGGCTGCGCCGCTGGGTAGCTGGCGGAACGGCGGACGGCGGCATCTGGCCACCGGCGGTGTCAAGAACGACGTCGGAGGCCACAGCCTCGGACGTGGTGCCGCCAGGCACCTGTATTTCCATGGGCGTGGCCGCACCGTGATGGCCCGGGGCCTGGGGCTCCGGGGTTGTCTTCTCAGACATGGGGTTCTCCTTCGTGGCCGGCAGGCTCCGCTACCGCCGCCGTCGTCGTGCCGGTGTGGGCGGAGGTGCTGGCTTCGGCTGCTGTGGCCGGGACCCCGGCCATCATCAGGCCCAGCACGTCGCGGGATGTGGTGGCGGGTACGATCCCCACCAGCCGTCCACGGTAGAGCACCGCGATTCGGTCGGCCAGCTGCAACACTTCGTCCAGTTCGGTTGAAACGATCATGACCGGCGTTCCGTGGTCACGTTCGGCGATGACGCGCTTGTGCACAAACTCAATCGAACCTACGTCGAGCCCGCGCGTGGGCTGGGAAGCGATAAACAGGCGCAGCGGGCGGGAGAGCTCACGGGCCAGGACGACCTTCTGCTGGTTGCCGCCGGAGAGAGTGCCCACCGCGGCCGACACTGACGGGGTGCGGACATCGAATTCTTCAACCTTCCTGGCGGCGTTCTCCGCAATCACGCCCGGCTTCATACCCACGCCCCGCGCGAAGGGCGCCCTGTCGTAGAGATCCAGGATCATGTTTTCTGAGATCGTGAATGTGCCAACGAGCCCGTCGAGGGTGCGGTCCTCGGGCACGAAGCCCACCCCGGCACCGAGCACGTGCTTGACGCTTTTGCCCACCAGTTCCTCGCCGTCGAGGGTGATGGATCCGGCTACATGCGACTGCACACCCAGGATCGCCTCCGTCAGTTCAGTCTGGCCGTTGCCCTGCACGCCGGCGATGGCGAGCACCTCACCCTTGGCGATGTCGAACGACAGGTTGTCGACGACGTGCTGGCCGTTGTGGTCCGTCACGGTCAAGTTGCGGACCTTGAAGGTCACCTCACCGGTTTTGGCCGGCGCCTTGTCCAGCGTCAGGCTCACGGTGCGGCCCACCATGGCGGAGGCCAACTCGGTGGGCGAGGCCGTGGGATCGGCCTGCCCAACGACCTTGCCGCGGCGAATGACCGTGATGGTATCCGAAATGGCTTTGACTTCACGCAGTTTGTGGGAGATGAAAACGATCGACTTCCCGTCCCGCTTCAACTGCCGGATGATGTCGAGGAGTTCATCGGTCTCCTGCGGTGTCAGCACCGCAGTGGGTTCGTCAAGAATGAGCACCTCGGCATCACGAACCAGGGCCTTGATGATCTCGACCCGCTGCTGGACGCCGACGGGCAGGTTCTCCACCATGGCGTCGGGGTCGACGTCGAACCCGTACTGGTCCGAGATCCGGCGGATCTTCTCGCGCGTGGCTTCCAGGTTGAGCAGGCCGGCGGCTTTCGTGGTCTCGTTGCCCAGCGCCACGTTCTCGGCCACGGTGAAGACCGGGATGAGCATGAAATGCTGGTGGACCATCCCGATGCCGGCAGCCATAGCCTCGCCTGGGTCCCTGAAGACGACCGGCTTGCCGTCGACCAGGATCTCACCCTCGGTGGGGTCGTACAGGCCATAGAGCACGTTCATCAAAGTGGATTTCCCGGCTCCGTTTTCTCCGAGGAGGCAGTGCACCTGGCCCGGTTCGACTACCAAATCGATGTGGTCATTGGCTACCAGGGACCCGAATCGCTTCGTGATCCCTTTCAGTTCGAGTTTCAAAACCCCAACCAATCTGTGTGTGTATGGATCTGCTCCGGCGCGCTGTCGGCCGGCAAGGCAGCGGGTAATCCCAGCCTAGTGTCGCGGGTTGTTCCTGGGCAGGGCAGGCTGCAGGCAAAAAAGAAGCCGGCAACTCACTGCTGGCAGGAGTTGCCAGCAAAATAGAACGCGCTGCCCTTCGGCCGAGGTACCGGCGGAAGGGCAGCGCGCCCCGCGGTGTGCTTATTTGGTCGGGCTGGACTTCGACTCCACCTTGACGGTGCCGGAGATGATGTCTTTCTTGAGCTGGTCCAGATCGGTCTTCAGCTCTGCCGGCACGGCGGAATCGAGATCGTGGAACGGAGCCAGCTGAACGCCGTCATTGGCAAGGGTGCCCACGTACGGTGCGGCGTCAAACTTTCCGTCCTTGTCGTCCTTGATGACCGCCTCCACAGCGGAGGACATAGTCTTCTGGACGGAGGTCAGGATCACGGACTTGTAGTCCGGGGCCGTCAGGTAGCCGTCCGAGTCGACCCAGATGAGCTTTGCGTCCTTGCCCTTGGACTTGGCGTCGAGGATTGCGCTGCCCGCGCCGCCTCCGACGGGTCCAGCCACGGGCAGGACGATGTCGGCGCCCTGGTCCAGGAAGCCCTGGGTCAGGACCTTGCCCTTGTCGACCTGCTTGAAGTCGCCGACGAAGGTGCCGTCCTGCTTGTCCTTGTCCCAGCCGATGAGCTGCACGTTCTTGCTCTTCTTCTGGTTGTAGTACTTCACGCCATCGGCAAAGCCATCCATGAAGATGGTGACGGTCGGGATGTTGATGCCGCCGAAGGTAGCAACCTTACCGGTCTTGGAAGTTCCGGCCGCCAGGTAGCCGGCCAGGAACGAAGCCTGGGCAGTGTCATAGACGATCGGCTTGACGTTCTTGGGGAAGGTGGGGTCGTTGTAGTCGATGATGGCGAAGTGGCTGTCCGGGTTGGCTGTCGCAATGGACTTCGTGGCGTCACCGAGCAGGAAGCCTACGGTGACGGTGAGCTTGCAGCCTTGCTGGACCATGGAGCGAAGGTTGGGGTCGTAGTCCGTGTCAGCCTTGGACTGGACGTGCTTCTCCTGGATGCCGAGGTCCTTCACGGCGCTCTGCAGTCCCTCGTAGCCGGACTGGTTGAATGACTTGTCGTCGAATCCGCCGGAGTCGGACACCATGCACGCGGTGTAGTCCGATGTTGCGGCTGAACCTGAGGGGCCGGACGAGGACGGAGGGGCCCCGCAGCCAGTGAGCAGCAGGGCGGATGCACTGAGGGTGGCCGCACCGGCCATTGAACCGCGCTTAACGCTGGCACGCAGGGATTTCTTCAATTTTCCTCCAGGGATGATGCGAGTGGCGCTACGGTGGTATTCAATGAGTGCCCGTTTCGGCGCTGAAATTCTGTTTTCACTGAAGGCACGC
>DATIMT010000236.1:0-7155 GCA_035475035.1 Arthrobacter sp. | reverse complement strand
GGTGCACGCGCAGTGGAGCGCGCTGGTGCTGGTGTTCATCGTGGGCGCGTCCGGTTCGCTGCTGATCCCGGCGCTGCAGACCCGGCTGCTGGACGTCTCCCCCGGCGCGCCCACGCTGGCCTCCTCGCTGAACCACTCGGCGCTGAACGTCGCCAACGCCCTGGGTGCCTTCCTGGGCGGGGTGGTGATCAGCTGGGGCTGGGGATATGTGGCGCCGGCGCTGGTGGGGGCGGTGCTGGCGGTGCTGGGGCTGGGGATTGCCGGCTGGAGCGGTCTGGTGGATGTCCGACGACGGCGTTCCCGGGTTGCGCTGGAGATGGCCCCGACGCGGTAGCCGGCCTGCGCCGAGAGCCCTGCTACCCCGCGCACGCGTCGAATGAACTTTGTCGGTCCGCCAGCATACGATGTTCGGTGAACCAATCGACACCCCTGGAGCCTTTCGGTGGACTATTTTTCGGTCAGCTCCCTGCGTGAGACGCATGCAGGCTGGTCCCTGCTGCGCGCCCAGAACGCGCCGCTGGCGCTGACCTTCTTCATGACCGCGTTCACCGACCCCAACGAACGGAACCGCGGTCGCCAGGATCTGGTCGATGTCCTTGACGACGTCCTGTTCAGCCTGCGCGAGTCCCTTGGCGAGGACAGGTTTCCCCGCTCCGCCGCGGAGTACCTGGACGACTGGGCCGAGCCGGACAAGGCATGGCTGCGCAAGTTCTACACGGACAACCGGGACGAGCCGGTCTATGATCTCACTCCGGCCACCGAGGACGTGATCCGCTGGGTCGAAGCGCTGCGCGGGCGCGACTTTGTGCCCACCCAGTCGCGACTCTCCGGCATCTTCAGCCTGCTGAAGACCCTGGTGCACGGCTCGGAAACGGATCCCGAAGCCCGGCTGGCGGAGCTGGCGCGCCAGCGCGACGAGATCGACGCACAGATGGAACAGATACGCTCCGGCAACATCCCCGTCATGACCGGGCCGGAAGCGGTGGACCACTTCCACCAGCTGACCGGCCAGGCCAAGGACTTGCTCTCCGACTTCCGGGAGGTTGAGCAGAACTTCCGCAAATTGGACCGCAACCTCCGCGAGCAGATCTCGATGTGGGACGGTAGCCAGGGCGACCTGCTGGAATCCATCTTCTCCGGCCAGCAGGACATCACCGGCTCCCTGCAGGGCCGGACGTTCCAGGGTTTCTGGGACTACCTGATGTCCCCGCAGCTTCGCTCCGAACTGCACGAACTACTGGACCGGGCCACCCGGATCGAGGCCCTGGCGCAGCAGGACGGCCTGCAGTCAATCACCTCGATGCAAAAGGACTGGCTTCCCGCCGTCGAACAGACCCAGGCCACGGTGCGCCAGCTTTCCGCCCAGATACGACGGCTCCTGGATGACAAGGTCTTCCTGGAGAACAAGCGAATCATGGCGCTGATCCGGAGCATCGAGTCTGCCGCCGTGGCCGTCCGCGCCCAGCCGCCGACGGGCCCCTTCGCCGAGCTCCCCGGCCAGGACGTCCCCGTCGCCCTCCCCTTCGAACGGCCCCTGTACGAGCCCAGCCGGCAGATGGCCATCAACGACGCCGTCTCCGTCGCCGAGGACCTCGATGTGGACGCCGGGGCGCTGTTTGACCAATTCCACGTGGACCCGCACCGGCTCGAAGGCAACATCGACGCGGTGCTGGCAGACGCACCGCAGGCCACGCTGGCGGACATCACCGATGCCTTCCCGCTCAGCCAGGGCCTGGCCGAACTCGTCACGTACTTCCAGCTGGCCACCGAATCCAGCTGGGCCACCATCAGCGCGGACAGAACACAAACTCTTGCCTGGACCCTGCCGGACGGCAGCCTGCGCGAGGCTACCGTCGACCAAATCATCTTCGTGAGGCCATCATGAGCACCATTCCCGACGACATCACCGCGACCAGCGCCGCCGGAAACAGCGCCCCGGACGGCCTCCCACTGGTTGTCACTAAGTTGTTTAAGGGCGTCGTCTACCGCGAAGCCGACGAAAAACTGTGGCAGCGGCTGGTGGAGCTCTCCGCCCAGGCCCGGGACTATGTGGCCGTACTCGGCCTTGAACTGGTCCTGGATGACACCGAAGGCTATGCCTTCCTGCGCACCAGTCCCCAGGCCGACCCGGACCTGCCGCGGCTTATCCCGCGCCGCCAACTGAGCTTCCACGTCAGCCTGCTGCTGGCCCTGCTGCGCGCCCGGCTGGCCGAATTCGACCAGCAGAACAGCGAAACCCGGCTGATCATGACCGCGGTGCAGATCGGCGACATGGTCTCCGTTTTCCTGCCCGAATCCAGCAACGAAGCCCGTATCCTGGACCAGCTGGCAGGCAACATTAAGAAGGTCTCCGAGCTCGGTTTCCTGCGCAAACTCCGCGGAACCGACCAGACCTACGAGGTGGCCCGGATCCTCAAGGCCTATGTGGACGCCCAATGGCTGGAGGAGTTCGACGCCCGGCTGGCCGACTACCGGGCCGCCCTGGCGGGAGACAGGACCGCAGGAAACAAGACCGCAGGGCAGAAATCCAGCGGGGAATCCACCGAAGGGGAGGACGCATGAGCACCCAGGCCCAGCCCGGCCTGTTCAGCCTGGATGACCTCGCGGACGACGATGCCAGAACACGGCCGGGCTTCCGGCTGCACCGTTTGGAACTGCTGAACTGGGGAACGTTCAATAGGGATGTCCGCACCTTCCGGCTGGACGGTGAAAACAGCCTGCTCACCGGGGACATCGGCTCCGGAAAGTCCACCGTCGTCGACGCCATCACCACGCTGCTGCTGCCCGCCAGCAAGATCGAGTACAACAAGGCCGCCGGCGCGCAGAAGAAGGAACGCAGCCTGATGTCCTATGTGCGCGGCTTCCACAAGAGCGCCCGCAGCGGCATCGGCGACACCTCGCGGCCGGTGGCGCTTCGCGGGCCGGGGACCTTCACGGTGGTGCTGGGCGTCTTCCACAATGCGGCGGCCGGGAAATCGGTCACGCTGGCCATCACACTTTGGGCCACGCAGGAGGCCGGCCAGCCCACCCGCTTCTACTCCATCGCCGAGGGCGAACAATCGATCAAGGCCGACTTCTCCGGCTTCGGCACCGACCTTGCCAAGCTGAAGCGGCGGCTGCGCTCAGAGGGCGTGGCCGTTTTCGACGTCTTTGAAAAGTACGCCGCCACGTTCAAGCGCCACTTCGGCATCGGCTCGGCGCAGGCCATGGACCTGTTCCACCGAACCGTTTCCATGAAGCAGGTCGAGAACATCACCCACTTCGTGCGCACCAACATGCTTGAGGAGGACGATGTTGAAACGCGCATCAAGAACCTGCTGCACCACTTCGACGATCTGAAGAAGGCCCACGACGCCGTGCTGCGGGCCAAGGACCAGATCCGGATGCTCGAACCCATCCGCGATAACGCAGCCCGGCACGACGCGCTGCTCGCCGACTACGACCGCTCCCACCGGCAACGCGAACAGCTCTCCCCCTGGTTCACCACAAAGAAGCTGCGGCTCAGCGAAGCCCACCTGCAGGAACTGGAACGGACCGCCGCCAGGGTGAGCGAGGAAGAGACCGCGCTGGCAGCGGAAGCGGGCCGCCTCGGGCGTGAGCTCGCCGACCTGCGCGACGACATCCGCAACAGCGGCGGCGGCCGGATCGCGGCGATCGAAGCCGATCTGGCCCGGATGGCCACCGAGTCGGCCGCTCAGCGCACTAACTATGAGACTTATGCCCGGGCCGCCGCCGATCTTGGACTGCAGGCACCGGAAAACCAGGTAGTCTTCGACGCCAACACCGCGGCGCTGCCCGGGATCGAGCGGAAGCTCGCCGCCGACAACACGGAACTGCAGGGCCAGCGCACAGCTCTGGACCGGCAGCGCTCCGACGCCGCAGATCAGGTCAGGGACCACTCCGACGAGCTCAAAAGCCTGCTGAACAGGCAGAACCTGCTTCCCGGCTGGCTGATCCAGTTACGCCAAAAGCTCTGTGCCGGGACGGGCATCGCCGAGGCCGCCCTGCCGTTCGCTGGCGAACTGCTGCGGGTGCGCGAATCCGAAGCGGCGTGGGAAGGCGCGGCCGAGCGGACCCTGCACGGCTTCGCGCTGTCCCTGCTGGTGACCGGCGAGCACTACGCTGCGGTCAGCGACTGGGTTGACGCCAACAACCTTCGCGCCAGGCTGGTCTACCTGAAGGTGGGCGAAAACCCGATGCCCCGCACCCTCTCACCGGACACCTTGGCCAGCAAAATCAGCATCAAGCCGGGCACACCGCTGCGCGAGTTCCTGCTCGAGGAGCTGGGCCGGCGCTTTGACCACCACTGTTGCAAGGACATGGCCGAGTTCCGGCGGCATCCCAAGGCGCTGACCATCAACGGGCAGCTCAAAAGCGGTGGCGGGCGGCACGAAAAGGACGACCGCAACGCGCTCACGGACCGCTCCAGCTTCGTCCTCGGCTGGGACAACCATGACAAGATCGCCCGGCTGCGCGCCGCTCTCGACGAGGCGGAGGGCAAGGTACGGTCCAGCCGGGACGGACTGGTCCGGATCGACACGCAACTGGGCAACCTGGGCCGCTCGCAGCGGCTGATCGGCACCCTCTCCGCCGTCGCAGGCTTCGCTGCCCTGGACTGGAAGGGCACGGCCCGGACCATGACCGAGCTGGCGGAGGAAAAAGCAGCGCTGGAATCCTCCAGCGACATCCTGCGCGACCTGACCGCCAGGGAAACCGCCACGGCCGCACGGCTGGAGCGGGCCAGCGCCAAGCTCACCCAGGTGCACGAGCGTATCGGCAGCAATAAGGCCGCCGTGAAGGACATTACCGAGCAGATCCAGGATTGCCGCGACGGCCTCGCGGCGTCCCCGCTGACGAACGACGACGGCCTGCTGGCCGAGCTGGCCAGGCTCACCGAGGCAACGCTCGCGTCGGGAGTGCTGACGTACAAAAACACGGCGAAGGTGGAGGGCAGTGTGCGCGAGACGCTGACCGCCGCCATCGATGCGCTGAACAAGCAGGTGATCCGTGCCTCGGAAACCACCATCCGGTTCATGGCGGACTTCCGCAACAAGTACCCGGTGGAGTCAGCCGAGCTGGACGCCTCGCTGGAGGCCGCCGGGGAGTTCAACAGGATTCTGCAGCAACTGGTGGACAATGACCTTCCCCGGTTCGCCGAGCGGTTCAAGGAATCCCTGACCCAGAACACCATCCACGAAATCGTGGCGTTCAATGCCTTCCTTGACGCGCGCAAGCAGGACATAGCCTCCCGTATCGCAGAGATCAACGAGTCCCTGGCCCGGATTGAGTACAACCCGGGCCGGCACATCCAGCTCGAGCCGCAGGCCACCTCGGACGCCGAAGTCCGGGAGTTCGGCACGGAGCTGCGGGCCTGTTCGGAGGGAACAGTCGGTGCCCAGGAACAGTATTCCGAGCAGAAGTTCCTGCAGGTTGAAAGCCTGGTGGAGCGCTTCCGCGGCCGTCCGGGACTGACCAGCCTGGACGAACGGTGGACCGCCAAGGTCACCGACGTCCGCAACTGGTTCACCTTCTCCGCCTCGGAACGGTGGACGGAAACCGGCGAGGAACACGAGCACTTCACCGATTCGGGCGGTAAGTCCGGCGGTCAAAAGGAAAAGCTCGCCTACACCATCCTGGCCGCCGCGCTGGCCTTCCAGTTCGGCATCGCGGCGGGTACCGGCAGCCACCGCAGCTTCCGCTTCGTGGTGATCGACGAGGCCTTCGGCCGCGGTTCCGACGAGTCTGCGAGGTACGGCCTGGAACTGTTCAAGCGCCTGAAGCTCCAACTGCTCATCGTCACGCCGCTGCAGAAGATCCACGTGATTGAACCGTTCGTTGCCAACGTGGGATTTGTGGCCAACGAAGCCGGCGACGATTCCCAGCTGCGCAACATGACCATCCACGAATACCGGGCCGAACGGGACAGGCGTGGCCGCTAAACCAGTAACTGCACCTGCACCGCCTAAACCTGCACCGTCGGGCTGGACCACACCGGCTGATCTTCGCACCGCCGCTATGCGGGCCTGGAACAGCGGGGACCTGCTCCGCGAGCTGGCCACGCCCTCAGGTGCCTTCCCGCGGCGGCGTCCGCTGCGCCACCCAACCGCCAGCCAACTGCGGACGGACTACGCCAGCGCCGTGGCCTGGGCGGCCACCTGGGATCCGCTACCGCCGGGTTGCCGGCTTGAGACCGTGACGGTGGGCGCGAACACGATCGGCGCCAACACCCTGCCCGGCGCCGTGGTGTTCGCCTCGGCTGAGGACGAGATTGCCTTCCTGGGCCTGGGCGGCCAAGCCGGCCGGTACCTGGACCTGGTCCAGCGTCTGACCGCCCTGGATCCGGTCCTCGAAACCTGGGCACTGCGCCGGCCGCCGGAACTGCTCAGGCACGGCGAGGATGCCTTGACCGCTGCACGGGTTGCCCTCTGGTTTGCTGCGAACCCGGAGCCTGGCATCTATCTGCGGCAACTCTCGCTGCCCGGCGTGCACACGAAATTTGTGGAAACCCACCGGCGGCTGATCGACGACCAGCTGGCAACGCTGGCACCCGACCGCCCGCTGGCCGGCAAGAATTATGCCCGCCGGCATGGCTTCCTGGCCGCACCGGACCGGGTCCGGCTGCGCTTCCTCGACGCCGCCCAGGCCCCCGTGCCCGGCATAACAGACCTGGAGGTCACGGCTGCGGCGTTTTCCAGCCTGGCACCGGACGTGGACCGGATCATCACCACGGAGAACCTGGTCAATTTCCTGGCCCTGCCGCCTGCGCCGCGGACCCTGGCCGTGTTCGGCGGCGGGTATGGCTTCGAAGGGGTCCGCGAGGCGTCCTGGCTGCGGGGCACCGAGGTGCTGTACTGGGGCGACATCGACACCCACGGATTCCATATCCTGGACCAGTTGCGTTCCCACCACCCGCACGTGCGCAGCCTCTTAATGGATGAGGAAACCCTGCTGGCCCACCGGGACTTCTGGGGACGCGAGGAAACACCCAGCCGGGCGGTGCTGACCCACCTGAATGCGGCTGAAAATGCCCTCTACACGGACCTGCAGGCCGGGACGCACCAGCCCAAACTCCGGCTGGAGCAGGAACTGCTGCGCTGGGACTACGTCATGGAGAGGCTGCAGGCCGCCTTCGACACCGAGTAGATGCGGGATGCC
>DATIMT010000235.1:0-1898 GCA_035475035.1 Arthrobacter sp. | reverse complement strand
AGTGGTGGACCTGACCTGGCGGGCACGGATCCAGACCACGGATTCGGGATGGGTGGATATGGCAGCGGGGGCGCCCGTCATGGACACCAGCAGGGCACAGCGGATTCTGGGGTGGGAAGCCCGAATCTCATCGGTAGATGCCGTCAAGGAACTCCTCGCGGGCATGGGAACGGGGGAAGGTGTTGACCCTTCCCCCGTCCTCGCGCCGCGGCGGCGATCCTAGCCCGCTGCGGCTTGTTTGACCGTTGGCCTGGCCACGGGTTTGGCCCGGGTTTGGCCGTCGGCGCAACTGCGGGACAGCCTAACGCAACCCCGGGACAGCCGGATTAGATGACAGCCGGCTCAGATGCCGGTACCCGGGTTCCCGTCGTCACGTACGTCACGGCGCATTGGGGTGTCTGTGGCGTCGGCCTGGTGCCTCCGCCCCGGTTCAGCGTCTGTGATTTCCGCATCGGCGCCCGCGAGGGTGTCGTGACTCCCGCCGCCGCCATGCCCGGCACCAGAGTGTCCGGCACCAGCATGTCCGGCATCGCCTTGTCCCGCGCCACTATGTCCACCGTCCACAGAGCCCGCTTCCCTGCCCGCATCCCGGGCGGTGCCCGCGTCTACAGGACCACGTTCCTCATGGGCGGAAGCCCCAAGGTGCTCCTGCCGCCCGCCATGGTCCTCCCGGTGATCCCGCCGGCTGCCATCCGTGCCGACGTCAGGATCCAGTTCGTCCGCCTTCCGGCTGTGGCTGGCAACGTCGCCCCGCAAGGATTGCGCTTCCTTGCTGCGCTGCTCGGCCTCCTGCCGAAGACGGGCGGCGTTTACCTGGGCCTGCTCGGCGTCGGCACGGGCCCGCGCGGCTTTAGCCTCCCGTTCGCGGGCGTCAATTTCCATATTCTCCGCTTTCCGGCGGATATCAGCAGCCTTTTCCCGGTGCTCCTGGTCGCGCTTCTCCTGCATGGCCTTCCGGCGCTTTCCCCCGGCGAGGAGCAGCACCACAATCAGCGCCACGACAACAATGGCAACGATCACCCATACCCATGGGGTTGTATCCATGTTTCCCACCACTTTCCACTTCGTTGTGACCGGGCAGGCCCTCGCCATTCCGGCCGACATTTATTTGGTCGGTTATAACTCGCTTAGCAAGGGTACTTACCTTTTATTAGTAATCATGCTTATCATTTTACGGCCAGTATCGCTGGTTCTTGATCTACAGCCGGCCTTCTTGGAAAGAGAGAGCGAAGATGACAGAGAACCAATGGCCCGAGGACCCTGCTTACACCACTCCTCCGGCCAGTACAGGAATCCCCGGCGAGCGGGAGCCCGCCACCTTCCCATCAACCGCCAGCCCGTACGGGGGTGAGGCCGGGACCGGCTACGCCACCACCGACGAAACCTCTGGATCCTCGCGTAAAGAGGCTGCCAAGGAAGAAGCAGCCGATGTAGCCCGTACTGCCGCGGGATCGGCGCAGAACGTGGCCGAGACTGCAAAGAGCGAGGCCGCGAACGTGGCGCACGAAGCCAAGGCCAACGCGCAGGACCTGCTGCATCAGGCGAAGTCGGGGCTGACCAGCCAGGCCGGCACGCAGCAGCAGAAGGCCGCGGAGGGCATTCGCAACATTTCCAGCCAGCTGCACAGCATGGCCAGCGCCCCGGACCAGCAGGGCATGGCCGCGGACCTGGTCCGGCAGGCCGCCGAGCGGACCTCCTCCATGGCGTCCTGGCTGGAGAACCGGGAGCCGGGCGACCTCCTGAACGAGGTCCAGCGGTTCGCCCGCAACCGCCCGGGAACGTTCCTGCTCCTCGCCGCCGGCGCCGGTGTCCTGGCCGGGCGCCTCACCCGCGGCCTCACCGCAGGCGCTCCCGAAGCGCAGGGCCAGGTATCGAGTGGACTCCAGGCGACAGGCCAG
>DATIMT010000234.1:0-26943 GCA_035475035.1 Arthrobacter sp. | reverse complement strand
GTAGTTGCTCGAGAGGGCCCAGCAGTAGGCGCCGGTTCCCGGTACAGCAAGCAGATCACCGGCTGCCACGTCCTCGGGCAGATATACATCTCTAACAACTATGTCGCCGCTCTCGCAATGTTTGCCCACCACGCGGGACAGTTGCGGAGCCGCGTCGGACGTGCGCGAGGCCAGAACGGCCGAATAATCCGCGTCGTACAGCACCGGCCGGGCGTTATCGCTCATGCCGCCGTCAACCGAAACATAGCGGCGTGGATACGTAACGTTGTTGCCCTCGTCACCGTCGGCGAAAGCTGCCGGGGCGTCCACGCGGACTGTCTTCAGCGTGCCCACCTCGTACAGGGTGAAGGTGGTGCTGCCCACGATGGCGCGGCCGGGCTCGATGGAGATGCGGGGCGCGTCGATTCCCAGCTCGGCGCAGGTGGAACGCACGACGGCGGCCATCGCCGTCGCGATTTCGGCTGCGGGGCGCGGGGTGTCCACCGGGGTGTAGGCAATCCCGTAGCCGCCGCCGAGGTCCAGTTCCGGCATGATGATGGAGTATTTCTCCTGCATCGCGGCCAGGAACCGCAGGAGCTTCTCGGCGGCCAGCGCAAAACCGTCCGGCTCGAAGATCTGCGAGCCGATGTGGCAGTGCAGGCCCAGCAGCTCTATGCCCGGGTGGGCTGCTGCTGCCGCCACTGCTTCCTCGGCGGCGGAGATGCCGGCCTCGTCGGTCGTGTCCGCCGCCATGGAGAGGCCGAACTTCTGGTCCTCGTGGGCAGTGGCGATGAACTCGTGCGTGTGGGCGTGGACGCCGGGGGTCAGCCGCAGCATGACCTTCGCCTGCCCGCCCCGGGCCTGGGCCAGTGCGCCGACCCGGTCCAGTTCGGCCAGGCTGTCCACCACGATGCGGCCCAGGCCCATGTCCAGGGCCCGGTTGAGCTCGGCGTCGGACTTGTTGTTGCCGTGCAGCGCAACGCGCTCGCCCGGGATTCCGGCACGCGCGGCGACGGCCAGTTCGCCGCCGGAGGCGGTGTCCAGGCGCAGCCCTTCCTCCTCCACCCACTTCACCACGGCGGTGCAGAGGAAGGATTTCCCGGCGTAGTAGACGTCCACGCCGCCGCAGATATCGGCGAACGCGGCATCAAATGAGTCCTTGAAGGCACGGGCGCGCGCCCGGAAGTCGGCCTCGTCCATGACGAACAGGGGCGTGCCGAACCGTTCCTTCAGTGCGGCGACGGAAACGCCGGCAACTGCCAGCCCGCCGTCGTCGTTCCGTTCAACAGTCTTGGCCCACATCGGTTCCTGCAGGGCGTTTAGGTCCTCAGGGACCTGCAGCCATTCAGGGGCAAGGGGCGAGGCGTTGGCGGTTTCCTGTGCGCTCATGGGGCTACATCCGTTCCGGCGCCGAAACGCCCAACAGGTCAAGTCCGTTCGCCAGCACCTGGCTGGTGGCGTCGTTGAGCCACAGCCGGGTGCGGTTGAGGTCGGTGACTGGTTCCTCGCCCATGGGGGCAATGCGGCAGGCGTCATACCAGCGGTGGTAGGCCCCCGCGATGGCCTCAAGGTGACGGGCCACGCGGTGCGGTTCGCGCAGTTCCGCCGCCTTGGCCACGATCGACGGGTAGCTGCCCAGGTAGGACAACAGCTCGTTCTCGGTGGCATGGTCCAGCAGCGAAGCGTCGAAGCTGTCCTGGCCCTCCACCCGGCGTTCCACGCCGGCCGCCACGGCGTTGCGGGCGGCACCGCGCGAGCGGGCGTGGGCGTACTGCACGTAGAACACGGGGTTCTCGTTGCTGTGCTTCTTCAGCAGTTCCGGATCGAGGGTCAGCGGGGAATCCGCGGGGAACCGGGCAAGGGAGTAGCGCACGGCATCCTTGCCCAGCCAGTTGATCAGGTCCTTGAGCTCAATGATGTTCCCGGCGCGCTTGGACAGCTTGGCGCCGTTGACGGACACCAGCTGGCCAATCAGGACCTCGATGTTCACCTCGGGGTCATCACCCGCAGCGGCAGCGATTGCCTTGAGCCGGTTGATGTAGCCGTGGTGGTCCGCGCCCAGGAGGTAGATCTTCTCCGTGAAGCCGCGGTCCTTCTTGGACAGGTAGTACGCGGCGTCCGCGGCAAAGTAGGTGGGCTCGCCGTTCGCGCGGATCATCACGCGGTCCTTGTCGTCACCAAAGTCCGTGGTCCGCAGCCAGACCGCGCCGCCGTCGTCGAACACGTGGCCCTGTTCGCGAAGGCGCGCCACGGCACTTTCAATGGCGCCGGCGTCGTGCAGTTCCTGCTCCGAGAAGAAGACGTCGAACTCGACGCCGAAGTCCGCCAGGGTGGCCTTGATGTCCTTCATCTGTGCCTCGTAGGCCGCGGCGCGGATCACCGGCAGGGCCGCCACTTCGGTGAGCTCGCGGATGTCCGGATGCGCGGTGAGGACCTCATGCCCAAGGTCGGCGATGTACTGTCCCGGGTACCCGCCGTCGGGCACGGGGAGGCCGTGCAGGCGTGAATATACGGAGTTGGCGAAGGTGTTCATCTGCGAGCCGGCGTCGTTGATGTAGTACTCGGCGGTGACCTCGGCGCCGGAGGCGCGCAGGACGCGGGCGATCGAGTCCCCCAGGGCGGCCCAGCGGGTGTGCCCGATGTGCAGCGGACCGGTGGGGTTGGCGGACACGAACTCCATGTTGACGGTGTGCCCTACGAGCGCCGTGTTGGTGCCGTAGTCCTTGCCTGCCTCGACGATGGCCTTTGCCAGGGCCCCGGCGGCTGCCGCGTCCACGGTGATGTTCAGGAAGCCGGGGCCGGCAATGTCAACGGCGGAAACACCATTGATGGACTTCAGCCGGCTGCTGAGGATGGCGGCGAACTCACGCGGGTTGGTGCCGGCCTGCTTGGCGAGCTGGAGGGCAATGTTGGTGGCCCAGTCGCCGTGGTCCCTGTTCTTGGGCCGCTCCACGCGCACCTCAGCCGGAATGGCTGACGCCGCAAGGGCAATATCGCCGGCGGCGACGGCGTCCTTGAGGCAGGCGGATATGGCGAGGGAAAGTTCTTCGGGAGTCACCCCTCTAGCCTACCGGGGGCCAGTGACAGCTAAGAATTTGGCCGCCTTGCCGGGTCCGGATACGGGCAAGGCGGGAAAGCCCCAACCATAAAATGAACCATTCGGGCGGATTCGGCGTTGACTAGACCGTAGCCACTGCGCGTAACAGCCCAAAAGTGAAACGAGAGCCTTCATGAGACCCTCCACCCCTAAAAGCCCCTCCACGCCGGGACTCATCCTCAGAAACACCGCAGTCCGCAAAGGTATCTTTGCCGGCATCGCCGGCCTGTCCCTGGCGGGGACCGTCGCAGGTTGTGCACCGTCCACGGCCGACAGCGGCCCGGGGGCTGCGGGAAACCCGGCCGCCCCGACTTCCGGTTCTTCCACCCTCGCCGGCAGCGGCGCCAGCTACAAGGACGGCACCTACAGCGCGGATGGGAACTACGTGTCGCCCAACGGCACGGAAACCGTAGGCGTGCAGTTGACGCTTGCGGCGGGCAAAGTCACGGATGTGCAGATCACCCAGCACCCGTCCAATCCAAACACCCGCAAGTTCCAGGGCCAATTCGCCGGTGGCATCGCTGCCCAGGTGGTGGGTAAAAACATCGAAGAACTGAACGTCTCCAAGGTTGCAGGGTCCTCGCTGACCAGCGGCGGCTTCAACCAGGCCGTGGACAAGATCAAGGCCGAGGCGCAGTAGTCGGTGCCCCTCACGGACTGGGAGGACTTTTCGTTCCAGGGCATCGGTACCGGGTGGGTCATCACCACTCCCCTGCCGATGTCGCCGTCCCTGCGCGCGCGTCTTCTGGACAGGGTTGAAAAGTTCGACGCCGACTGGTCACGTTTCCGGACCGACTCCCTGGTTGCCGACCTGGCACGGGCACCGGGGCGTTATGGGTTTCCGGACGAGGCCGCTGCCCTGGGCGGGTTGTACAGCCAGCTCTACCGGGCCACCGGCGGCGCCATGACGCCGCTGATTGGCGTCAGCCTGGAGCGCCTGGGCTACGACGCTGGGTATTCGCTCCGGCCAGCCGGGCCGGCGCTGCCTGCACCGGCCTGGGAATCGGTCCTCACCTGGTCCGGAACAGTCCTGACGGCCACCGCCCCCGTGGTCCTGGACATCGGTGCCGCAGGAAAGGGGTTGTTGGTCGACCTGCTGGCCGGGGAGTTGGAGGCTGCCGGTGTCGGCGGGTTCGTCATCGACGCCAGCGGAGACCTTTTGGCACGCGGGACAGAACCCGTGGCCGTGGCGCTTGAACACCCTTACAACGCGGCGCAGGCGATCGGCACCATCAACCTGGACGGACAGGCCCTGTGCGCTTCCGCTGCCAACCGCCGCGCCTGGGGCGACGGGCTGCACCACGTCCTGGACGGGACCACCGGGCAGCCGGTGCGTACCGCCGTCGCCACCTGGGCCCTGGCGGAAACCGCCATGGTGGCGGACGCCCTTGCAACCGCCCTCTTCTTTGTTCCCGGCGCCACGCTCCAGGAAACGTTCGATTTTTCGTGGCTGACCGTCTTTTCCGACGGCAGCGCTGCCTACTCCGCCGAATTCGAAGGGAGCCTCTTCTCATGAGCCCTGTGGAAACGCCGCAAGCCCGCCCGGCCGCCTCCCTGGCCGGGCGGATGGGGACTGCCGTGGGCAGGTTCACTATGTACCGGATTGTCCTGGTGGTGCTGGCGGTGCTGGCCGCTTACAGCATTCTGCTCGACGTACTCGGCTGGCTGGCTTTTGGTATTCCGGAGATGCTGGTCCACCTGGCGCTGTGCGTGGGCTTGACCTACGCCTCCAACAGGGCGCTGGCAGTCCTGTTCCGGGTGAACCCCCACACAGAGTCGTCCCTCATCACCGGTCTGCTGCTCTACTTCCTGTTCTGGCCTTCCCTGCAGCCGATGGATCTGGCCGGGGTCGCGTCGGCGTGTGTCCTGGCGTCGGCGTCCAAATACGCGTTGGCGTGGCGTGGGCGGCACATCTTCAATCCTGCCGCGGCCGGAGCCTTCGTTACGGGCCTCACCGGACTGAATATCGCCACTTGGTGGGCAGCGACTCCTGCCATGCTGTGGCTGGTGGTGCCGGGCGTCCTGCTGGTCCTGTACCGGACGCGCAAGGTCCTGATGGCGTCCGTGTTCACGGTTACTGCCACGGCGGTCATCACCCTTGAACTGCTTCGCGCGGGCATGACGGCCGGCATGGGCATCTACCAGGCACTGGCCCAGCGGCCGGTGCTGTTCTTTGTCGGATTCATGCTGACCGAGCCCCTCACGCTGCCCCCGCGCCGCTGGCAACAGTTGGCCTTGGCAGGCGTGGTTGGGGTGCTGTTTGCGGTGCCCTGGAATCTGGGCATCTTCGCGAACTCGCCCGAGGCTGCGCTGCTGGCTGGCAACCTGCTGGCCTTCCTGGCAGGCCAGCGCGGTGCCGTGCAGCTCCGGTTCGCCGGTACAAGGCAGCTGACGCCCGCCACCACCGAGTTCTCGTTCGAACCTGCCCGGCCGGTGCGCTTCCTTCCGGGGCAGTACATGGAACTGGACCTGCCGCACGCCAAGCCGGATGGCAAGGGCCGACGCCGGGTCTTCAGCTTGACGGGCTCCCCCCGTGAGCGCGTGGTCAAGTTTGGCGTGCGGACGGCCGGTCCCTTGTCTGCGGCAAAGGAGGCGCTCCTGGCCCTGCGGCCGGGGGATGAAGTGACCGGCACCGCTGTGGGCGGCGATTTTGTCCTGCCTGGCGATCCGCGCCGGCCGGTGCTGCTCATCGCAGCGGGGATCGGTATCACTCCCTTTGTTTCGCACCTGTCCTCCGGGGGCCTGCGGGAGCGGGACGCCGTCCTGCTGCTGCTGGCGAGGAGCGCAGCTGAAGTGGCCTACGCGGGAGAGCTCCGGGACTCCGGTGTCCGGGTGCTGGTGCGGCTGGCGGACGGTTCCGAGCCGCCTTCCGGCCTGTCCGCCGCCGCGGCAAACCCCGGCCCCGGAGGCCGGCTGGACGAAGAATCCCTGGCGGCACTCGTACCGGACATCGCTGCCCGCGAGTGCTACATCTCGGGATCCCCGGCAAGTGTCGCATCCCTCCGCCGCGCTGCGAAGAGCGCCGGTGCGCGCCGGGTCCGGACAGACTCTTTCTCCGGCTACTGATCCCGTTTCTTCGCCTGCCTTGTCCTGGCGTTGGCGCCGGTTTTCCCTTGCGGGCCACCTTCCTGCTAAGCTCTAGGACGTCCCGCCGGGAACGGCAGGAAATCCTGATTGCCCTCGTAGCTCAGGGGATAGAGCGTCTGCCTCCGGAGCAGAAGGTCGTAGGTTCGAATCCTATCGAGGGCACCTTGAAACCCCCGCTGCTTCACTGAAGCAGCGGGGGTTTTTCGTTTCTCCGTTCCGGGCGCGCAGCCGGGCATCAAAAACGCAGGGCGGCCTCGTCCAGCGTGGCCAAGGTCAGCACGGCCTCCTCGACAGTTTCGTGGTCTTCCAACTCACGCTCGAGCCGGCGCAGGGTCACCGCAACCTCGTGTTCGGGATGATCCCCCTGCAGGTCCACGGCCGCAACAAGATACAGCTTGCGGGGACCAACGAATTCCAGGTGCAGGTACGTCAGCCGCGCGATGTCGGGGTGCTCCAGCACCCGGCGGGCCATGGAACGTTCGATGTCAGGGGTAACGCCCTGGCCCACCAGGAAGCGCCTGTTGCGGTCGATCAGGACGACGGCGACGACGGCGAGCAGCACGCCGACGGCGATCGAACCGATCGCATCCGGCAGCGGTGATCCGGTGACCTGGTGCAGGAACACGCCCACGAACGCCACGACGAGGCCGATCAGCGCGGCAGCATCCTCGGCGAAGACGGCGCGCAAGGTGGGATCGGAGCTGATGAGGACCTGCTCGAGCGTGTGCCGTTCCAGCTCATGGGCGGCCTTCCTGGTCTGCCGGAATGCCTGGACAAACGAAATCCCTTCGAGGACGAAAGCCGCGGCCAGGACCACGTAGGCCACCACGAAATCGGACGCCGGCTCGGGCTGAATAATCTGCTGGACGCCGTGCATGATGGACACTACTGCCCCGGCGGTAAAGAGCCCGAACGCGGCGAACATGGACCACACATACGCTTCCCGGCCGTAGCCCATGGGATGGCTCTTGTCCCGGGGCCGGGCAGAACGGCGCTCCGCCAAGAACAGGAACACTTGGTTTCCGGTATCTGCCCAGGAGTGGGCTGCCTCCGCTGTCATGGAGGCAGAGCCTGAAAGGACAGCGGCCACCGACTTCGCCGCCGCCACGAGCGTGTTGGCCACGAAGGCGATGATGACCGTCAGCAGGGTGGAGCTGGACGTGGTTCCCTTTTCGGTTTCAGCCATGGGCTTACCGTACCCATGTGGGCCTGCCACAGCGCCCGGAGGCTGCAAAATTTCCGCCGGCCGCCTTCCGTTGATTGTCGGTGGCTCCTCTTAGGCTGAAACCACCTAGCTGAGGGAGTACGCCATGCAAGTTCAATTCTGTTCCATCGTTCCGCCGTACTTGTTGCGGCGGCTGGCCCAGCAGGATGCGCCGGGATTCTCTTCGGCGGCGAGCGCCGCCAGGGCAGCGTTGGGCCACATCGAATCATTCCAGGCGGCACGTGCACAGGCTGTCACCGTATCGCCGCCTGGCCTGCGCCAGGTGAAGCCTGGCCCGGTGAACCGCACCATCTTCGATGCCGGCGGCGAAGAAACACTGCCCGGCAGGCCGGTCCGGCAAGAAGGCGGGCCGGCCACCAGCGATGCCGCCGCCGATGAGGCTTATGACGGTCTGGGGCACACGCACCGGCTGTATGCCGACGCCTTCGGCCGTGATTCGGTTGACGGACGCGGGTTGAAGCTTGATGCCACAGTGCACTTCGGCAAGCTCTACGACAACGCTTTCTGGAACGGCAGCCAGATGGTGTTCGGTGATGGCGACGGCGACGTCTTTGAACGGTTCACCAAGTCCCTGAGCGTCATTGGCCACGAACTGGCGCACGGCGTCACGCAGTACTCGGCCGGCCTTGCGTACCGGAACCAGGCGGGTGCCCTCAATGAATCGATGTCGGACGTCTTCGGCGCCCTTGTTGAGCAGTTCGTCAACAATCAGTCCGCCGCCCAGGCCAGCTGGTTGATTGGGGAAGGCCTCTTTACATCTAAGGTCCAGGGGCAGGCCCTGCGCTCCATGAAAGCACCGGGAACGGCGTATGACGACGACGTGCTGGGCAAGGACCCGCAACCAGACTCCATGGACTCCTATGTCCGCACGAGCGCAGACAACGGCGGGGTCCACATCAATTCCGGCATCCCCAACCGCGCGTTTTACCTGGTTGCGGATGCATTGGGCGGTCATGCGTGGGAGGCGCCCGGCCGGATCTGGTACGAGACCTTGACGGACGGTTCATTGCCGGCCGCCGCCACCTTCACCGTCTTTGCCCGGGCCACGGTGCGTGCAGCCGCCGATCTTTTTGGCCCGCAGTCAAAGGAGCATGGCGCTGTGCGGGGTGCATGGGAGACTGTAAAGGTCAAGGTTTAACCAGTGCCCCGGCCGGCCGCCCACAGGCCGCCGGGCCGTATGGAAGCCCAGAGGCCAGGCCATGAAGATCAAGGTGGAACGCAGCGGCGGGATCGCCGCGGTCACGCGGGTGTGGACGGTGGACGCCCGGACGGACAGCGACCTCAGCCAGTGGCAGCCCCTTGTGGAGGCCTGCCCCTGGGACTCGGTTCCCAGCACCCCGCGGGCAGCCGCTGCGGCCTTCGACGCACCACAGCCGGACCGCTTCCTCTACGCCATCACGGCGGGGCAGCGACGGGCTGCCCTGCCGGAACAGGCCCTCACCGGCCCCTGGCGCGTGCTGGTTGATACCGCACGGGCGGCCGCTGAGCAATCTTCCGGCGGGGGCCCTCTCGGACCCGATGCTGGCGGTGCCGGCTGAAGGGAGTGCTGCAGCCAGGGAGCCGAATGAAGCGCTGTTCTGTACAGCAGTAGACTGTCTGCAGCCATGACTTTTCATATCTCCTATCCCGCTGAGCTGCCGGTTTCCGAGCGCCGCGAGGACCTGATGGCCGCGATCGCTGCCAACCAGGTGACCATCATCGCCGGTGAGACCGGCTCCGGAAAGACCACCCAGATCCCCAAGATGTGCCTGGAACTGGGCCTGGGCGAGAAGGGCCTGATCGGGCATACGCAGCCCCGGCGGCTGGCAGCCCGGACCGTCGCCGAGCGCATCGCGGAAGAACTCGGCGTGGACATGGGCCAGGAGGTGGGCTTCCAGGTCCGCTTCACGGGCGAGGTAAGCAAGGCAACCAAGGTCAAGCTGATGACCGACGGCATCCTGCTCGCCGAGATCCAGCGGGACAGACTGCTGCGTAAGTACAGCACCATCATCATCGATGAGGCACATGAACGAAGCCTCAACATCGACTTCATCCTCGGCTACCTCAAGCGCATCCTGCCGCAGCGGCCGGACTTGAAGGTCATCATCACCTCCGCCACCATCGATCCCGAACGGTTCGCCAACCATTTCGGCACCGAGGAAAACCCCGCCCCCATCATTGAAGTATCCGGCCGGACCTACCCCGTGGAAATCCGCTACCGGCCGCTGTCCCAGCCGAAAGCCGACGATGACGACGCCTCGGATGACGAACTCGAGGAGGACCGCGACCCCCTGGATGCCGTCTGCGATGCCGTGGACGAGCTGGCAGCGGAGGCACCGGGCGACATCCTGGTCTTCTTCTCCGGCGAGCGCGAGATCCGCGACGCCGCAGAGGCGCTGCAGGCCCGCATCCAGTCCAGCCGCAGGCTGGCCAACACCGAGATCCTCCCCCTGTTCGCGCGCCTCAGCCTGCAGGAGCAGCACAAGGTCTTCCACCCGGGCAGCAAGCGGCGGATCGTGCTGGCCACCAACGTGGCGGAAACGTCGCTGACGGTCCCGGGCATCAAGTACGTCATCGACACTGGCACTGCCCGCATCTCGCGGTATTCACACCGCACCAAGGTCCAGCGCCTGCCCATCGAGCGTGTCTCACAGGCATCGGCGAACCAGCGCTCGGGCCGCTGCGGCCGCGTATCTGACGGCATCGCCATCCGCCTGTATTCGGAGGAGGACTTCGAGTCCCGGCCCCGGTTCACCGATCCGGAAATCCTGCGCACCAACCTCGCCGCTGTCATCCTCCAGATGACCGCCATGGGAGTGGCCAAAGGCCCGAAGGACGTTGAGGAGTTTCCCTTCGTCGAGCCGCCGGAAACACGGGCCATCAACGACGGCGTCATGCTCCTGCGGGAGCTGGGCGCCCTGGCTTCCCCACGCCCCCAGGGCAACGGCGGCAGGCCCGAAGCGGGCGGCGGCCTCACCGCCGTCGGACAGAAACTCGCCCAGCTGCCCGTGGATCCGCGCTTGGGACGGATGATTGTGGAGGCCGGGAAGCGGGGCTGCGTCCGCGAAGTCATGGTCCTGGCAGCCGCGCTCACCATCCAGGACCCCCGGGAACGGCCCACGGACAAGCAGCAGCTGGCCGCGGAAAAGCACAACCGCTTCCGTGACGAGAACTCTGACTTCACCGGCTACCTCAACCTGTGGAACTACCTGCAGGAGAAGCAGCAGGAGCTGTCGTCGTCAGCCTTCCGCCGGTTGTGCCGCGCCGAATTCATCAACTACCTGCGGGTTCGGGAATGGCAGGACCTGTTTACCCAGCTGCGCCAGCTCGCCCGGCCGCTGGGCATCACCCTGGACAACAAGCGCCTGGCGGACCCTGTGGGCAACCATGACGGGATCCACATCAGCCTGCTCTCCGGACTGCTCAGCCACATCGGCATCCTGGACGAACGCAAGCGCGAATACGCGGGCGCGAGGGGAAGCCGCTTCGCGATCTTCCCCGGCTCGGCCCTGTTCAAGAAGTCCCCCACGTTCGTCATGGCGGCCGAGCTGGTGGAGACCAGCCGGTTGTGGGCCAGGGTGGCCGCGAAGTTCGACCCCCTGTGGGCTGAGCAGGTGGCGCCGGACCTGGTGAAGCACAGCTACAGCGAACCGCACTGGTCCACGAAGCAGGGCGCGGTGATGGCATACGAAAAGGTCACCCTCTACGGCGTTCCGATCATTGCCCAGCGACGAATCAACTACGGCCGGGTGGACCCGGTGGTGGCCAGGGAAATGTTCATCCGCCACGCGCTGGTAGAGGGTGACTGGAAGACCCACCACAAGTTCTTCCACCGTAACCGTGCCCTCCTGCATGAGGTGGAGGAACTCGAAGCCCGCATGCGCCGCCGCGACCTGCTGGTGGATGACGAGACACTGTTCGAGTTCTATGACGCCAGGATCGGCCCCGACGTGGTGTCCGAACGGCACTTTGACAAGTGGTGGAAGGATGCCCGCAGGGAGAACCCGGATCTCCTGGACTACGACAAGTCGCTGCTCCTCAGCGACGACGCCGAGGACCTGGATGAATCCGCGTACCCGAAGACCTGGCTGCACAAGGGCTTTGAGCTCCCGCTGACATATGAGTTCCACCCTGTCGCTCCGGGTTCGCCGCCCAATCCCTCTGACGGCGTCACGGCCGAAGTTCCCGTCCTGTTCCTCAACCAGCTGGATGACGGCCCGTTCCGCTGGCTGATCCCGGGCCAGCGCGTTGAGCTGGTGACCGCGCTGATTAAGTCGCTGCCCAAGCAGATCCGGAAGAACTTTGTCCCCGCCCCTGATGTTGCCCGGCAGGCGGTGGCCGTCCTCGAGTCGGACTTCGATCCGGCAAGCGATGAGCTGGAACCGTCGCTGGAGCTGGCGCTGCGGCGGATCCGCGGCGTGGTCATCCCGCCCGGCTCCTGGAACTGGGACGCGGTCCCGCCGCACCTCCGCGTGAGTTTCAAGGTGGTGGACAGCAAAGGCAAAGTCCTGGGCGAAGGAAAGGACCTGGCGGAACTGCAGGAGCGGCTGGCCCCCGCCACCCGGCGCGCCATCGCCGAATCGCTCGGTGCCACCCCGGCCTCCGCTACGTCCGGGGCCGGCGGTAACCCGCAGCGCCGGAACGGCAAGTCGTCCGACGGCGGAGCACCGGCAGGCCGGGAGGCCGCCGGCCTGCCGGCAGCCCCCGCCGGGGTTGGGTTCGTGGAGCAGGAAGGACTGACGGAATGGACCTTCGGCACCATCGAGCGCCAGGTGAGCAGCATGGTCAAAGGCCACACTGTGACCGGCTATCCGGCGTTGGTGGACCAGGGAAAGTCCGTGTCACTGAGGGTCTTCCAGACACAGGAGGAACAGTTGGACGCGATGCGCGGCGGGGTGATCCGCCTCCTGGCGCTGCGGGTTCCGGCGCCGGACCGCTACGTCCTGGAGCACCTCAGCAACACGGAAAAGCTCACCTTCAGCCAAAACCCGCACGGCTCGGTGTCCGCGCTCATCGCCGACTGCGCGCTGGCTGCCATCGACAAGCTCACGCCCGCAGACCTTCCCTGGGACCGGTTGGCCTTTGACCAGCTGTATGAACTGGTGCGCGCGGAACTGATCGACACCGTCTTCACGGTGACGGCGGTGGTGGAGCGCATCCTCGCCAGCACCAGGCGGATCGAAAAGCAGCTCAAGGGCACCACCAGCCTCGCCCTGATCAGCGCCCTGAATGACATCAAGAGCCAGCTCGAACGACTGGTGTACCCCGGTTTTGTGGCACGCACGGGCTACGCCCAGCTCAGTCAGCTGCCACGGTACCTGGCGGCCATCGAGAAGCGGCTGGAGCGCCTGCCCGGCAACGTCCAGCGCGACGCCCTGAGTATGGCTGTGGTCCAGCGGCTTGAGGACGACTACGACGATGCCGCCTCGGCGCTGCTGCCTGGACGGCGTGCAGGCAGGGAATTAACCCAGGTGCGCTGGATGCTTGAGGAGCTTCGGGTGAGCCTGTTCGCCGTCGAGCTCGGGACCGCGTACTCGGTGTCCGAGAAGCGCATCCGGGCTGTGCTCAACAAGGCGCTGGCCCCCGCCTAGCGGCGGCCATCCACCTAAGTGGATCCGCCAGCGCACCGGCATCGTCACAAGGCGCATCCTCGCCGGGCCTGCGCCCTATCCCTACCCGCCGGGCACAAACTCCCCAAAGCCGGCCGCTCGGAGTCCTTCCCGCAGCTTCTCCGCGTTGGCGTCCAGGACTGCGGGGTCCGGGTTCTGGTCCGCCGAACCAAAGTCAAAGTCCGCCATGCTCTGTGACGGCCACACATGGACGTGCAGGTGGTTGATTTCGTAACCGGCCACGATCAGGCCTGCCCGCCGTGCCCCGAAAATGTCCACCTGGACGGCACCGATGCGCCGCGCCACTTCCATGACCTTGGCAAGGGTTTCCGGCCGGGCGTCCGTCCAGCGGTCCACTTCCTCACTGGGAACCACCAGCGTGTGGCCGTCAGCGAGCGGGCCGGTGGTGAGGAACGCCGAAACGTCGTCCTCGCGCCACACAAAGCGGCCCGGAATCTCACCCTTCAGGATCCTGCTGAAAAGCGTGCTCATGCGTCTGCCTCCCTGGCGGCTGCCTGCAGCGTGCTGGTATCCAGCACGAACCGGTACTTTACGTCTCCTGCGACCATCCGGTCGTAGGCTTCATTCAGCTGGCCGGCAGTCACCATCTCGATGTCGGCCACCACGCCATGCTCAGCACAGAAATCCAGCATCTCCTGGGTTTCAGCGATGCCCCCGATCAGCGATCCGGCATAGGCGATCCTGCGACGGATCAGCGCGCCCGGATTGACCGGCGGCATGGCCTCGGACGGCAGTCCCAACTGGAACAATGCCCCGTCCACGCGGAGGGTGCGGAAGAACGGGTTGAGGTCGTGCGGGGCGGCGACCGTATCGATGATGAGGTCGATGGTGCGGTCGGCGGCAGCCATGGCGGCCTCATCCCGGGACAGGACCACCTCGTCCGCTCCCAGCTCCAGCGCGGCGGCCACCTTCGACTCGGAGGTGGTGAACACCACCACCTTTGCCCCCATCGCTTTGGCGATCTTGACGGCCATGTGGCCCAGGCCGCCAAGGCCCACGACGCCCACCACGTCGCCTTCCTCTACATCGAAGTGCCGCAACGGCGAGAAGGTGGTGACGCCGGCGCACAGCAGGGGTGCGACGGCGGCCGGGTCCAGCGAGTCCGGCACCCGGAGGACGTAGCGGCGGTCCACCACGATGGACGAGGAGTAGCCGCCCTGGGTAATGGCGTCGCCATTCCGGCGGTCTTTTGCACCGTAGGTGCCGGTCATCCCGTTTTCGCAGTACTGCTCAAGGCCGTCAAGGCAGCTGTCGCACTCGCGGCAGGAGTCCACCATGCAGCCCACGCCCACCCGGTCGCCCACGGCGAAGTCCGTGACGTCCGAGCCAACCCTGCTGACAGTGCCCACAATTTCGTGGCCGGGAACCAAGGGGTAGGCCTGGCCGCCCCATTCCCCGCGGGTCGCGTGCACATCGGAGTGGCAGAGCCCGCAGAATTCGATCGCGATCTCGACGTCGTCCGCTTTCGGGGCGCGCCGGGCCACCGTGAGCGGGACCAGCCCGCTGTCACGGGAGACGGCACCGTAGGCTGCGGCGGGCAGGCCCACGCCTACCGCGCGCAAGGATGTGGAGATAACCGGGGCTATCGGTTGGGCAAGGGGCGGTGGTACAGGGCGTCCTGGAGTCATAGTGCGACGCTACCCCCGCCCCCGGCGGAGTTTCCAGCCGGGGATCCGTCCGCCCCACGCCCCGCCCCGCCCTCCCAGGGTTCCGGGCCAGTGGCCACCGGCAGTCCGGGCCGGTTGGACCACTCCGAAAATGAGCCGGGGTACAGGGCGGCCGGGAACCCGGCGAGCGCCAGCGCAGCCACCTCATGGGCCGCCGTGACTCCGGAGCCGCAGTAGACGGCAACCGGCCGGCCGTCCTGGACCCCGAGGGACTCGAACCTCCGGCGCAGCTCTTGCGGCGGCAGGAACCGCCCGGCGTCGTCCACGTTCCCCGTGGTGGGGGCGCTCACCGCCCCCGGGATATGGCCGGCACGGGGATCGACCGGCTCAACCTCACCCCGGTACCGCTCCCCTGCCCTGGCGTCGAGCAACAGGCCTTCCTGAGGCCAGGCGGCGGCAGCACCGGCGTCGACCACGGGCATCTGTCCGCCACCCACCTCCACGTCGCCGCGGACCGGCTGGACGGGGCCCGGCTCGAGGGGCAGACCGGCGGCACGCCAGGCGGCCAGGCCGCCGTCGAGCAGGTAAACCCCGGCAAGCCCGGCATCGCGGAGCATCCACCACAGCCTGGCCGCGGCCATGTTCGCACTGTCGTCGTAGGCCACCACGACGTCGCCCTTCCTGATGCCCCAGCGCCGGGCCGACTCCTGGAGCTGTCCGGCAGCCGGCAGGGGGTGCCTGCCCCGGTCCGGGACCGCCGGGTCCGAAAGCTCGGAGGCCAGGTCCACGTACACCGCGCCCGGCAGGTGCTCGGCGAGATAGTGTTCGCGGCCGTGCGGATCGCCCAGCACCCAGCGGACGTCCAGCAGCACCGTCCTGCGCCCGGCGGCAAGCCTTGCTTCAAGGGCGGGGACATCCATCAACGGCTTCATGACGCTCCTTCTGCGGGGTAAGCATTTCGGCTGCGGAAATCATTCGGGCACAGCCAACGGTCCCACTCTAGACGGGCAGCTCCTGTCGCCCCGGGTAGGCTGGATTGGTGATGATCCAGGGCAGCAACGGCAGCAACCATGGCGGAACGGACCGGGACTGGGCTGACCAGGCCATCCGCACCATCACGGCCGAAAACAACCGGTCGGCGGACACCCACCTGTACTCGGTGCCGCTGCCTGAACAGTGGGGCATCCAGCTGTACCTCAAGGACGAGTCCACGCACCGCTCCGGGAGCCTGAAGCACCGGCTGGCCAGGTCCTTGTTCCTGTTCGGGCTGGTCAACGGCTGGATCCGGGAGGACACCACCATCGTGGAGGCCTCCAGCGGCAGCACGGCCGTCTCGGAGGCATACTTCGCCCAGCTGCTGGGTCTCCCCTTTGTCGCCGTGATGGCGCGCACCACCAGCCGGGAAAAGATCGCGCTGATCGAAAAGTTCGGCGGCTCCTGCCTGCTGGTGGAGAACGCCTCGGATGTGTATGCGACGGCAGAGGAAGTAGCTGCCACCTGCAGCGGGCATTACATGGACCAGTTCACGTTCGCGGAGCGGGCCACGGACTGGCGCGGGAACAACAACATCGCCGAATCCATCTTCGGCCAGCTCAGCCTGGAACAGCATCCGGTGCCGGAGTGGATCGTGGTGGGCGCCGGCACCGGTGGAACCAGCGCCACGATCGGCCGGTACCTGCGCTACCACAGCCATCCCACCCGGCTGCTGGTGGTTGATCCCGAGAACTCGGCGTTCTATCCCGGCTGGCTCGGGGAAACAACCGGACAGGGCACCGGGCTGCCGTCACGCATCGAAGGCATTGGGCGGGCCCGGATGGAGCCGAGCTTCATCCCCACGGTAATCGACCGGATGGTCCAGGTGCCGGATGCCGCCTCGGTCGCGGCGATGAGGCACCTGAACTCGTTCGCCGGCCTGCATGCCGGCCCATCCACAGGCACCAACCTGTGGGGAGTCTGGCAGACGGTGGCGCAGATGCTGTCCGAGGGCCGCCAGGGCAGCATTGTGTCGTTGATGTGCGACGGCGGCGAACGGTATGCGGGCAACTACTACAACCAGGACTGGCTGGCTTCCCAGGGGTTGGATCCGGCGCCCTACGAAGCGGCAATTTCGCGCTTCCTGGACACCGGCGACTGGACCGTCACGGTCTAAACCTCTATGGACTCACGGGCGGCCAGGTGCCTGTATTCGGTGCCGTACTTGGCGCCGATCCGCTTGACGTGGCCTTCGACGATGCCCAGGCCGTTCTCGTTAAGCAGCCCGTCGTGGATCTGGAACGCCCGCGGCGCCCGTACCCCGATCACGAAATCCACTACCTCCCCGGACTTGCTCCACGGAGCGTGCAGCGGGACCAGGAGGGTCTGGACCTTGATGCGGTCCGGGATGATGAAGGAGTCCCCCGGGTGGTAGACGTTGTCATCCACCAGGAAGCCAATGTTGGCCACCACGGGGATCTGGGGGTGGATCAGGGCATGCTGGCCGCCGAAGCTGCGGATGTCGAAACCGGCGGCCTGGAAGGACTGGCCTGGTTCCACGGCGTGGATGCGGTCCGCTGCTGCGGGCGCTTCCCCACGCAACTGCGCTGCAACGCCTTCCGGAGCATAGAGTGCCAGGTCCTTGTCCGATTCGAGGGCTGCCACCACGGCCTTGGTGTCAATATGGTCGGCGTGTTCGTGGGTCACCAGGACTGCCTGCGCCCCTGCGAGCGCCTCGGCTGTTTCGGAGAAGGTGCCGGGGTCGAGGACCAGGACACCGCCTTCCTTCTCGAGCCGGATGCAGGCGTGGGTATATTTGGTCAGCTTCATAGCGCCAGCCTAGGGTCAGCCCCGGAACCCTGTCCACGAACCCAGCCTGAGACCCCTGTCCACGAACCCCGTCCGGTGGGCTTCGGCTGGTAATCTTGATGCTTGCCCCCCACGGAAGCGAGTTCGTCCATGCCGATCGGCGTCAAGGCTGATTCCGCCGCCCCATCCCCGGCAGGAGGCGGCAGGGAACAGCGCGTTACCAAGCAGCGCAAGGCCGTCAGTGCGGCCCTGGACCACCTGGACGACTTCGTCAGCACGCAGGAGCTCTACCGCATCCTGCAGAACCAGGGCGTATCTGTTTCCCTCGCTACTGCCTACCGGATCCTGCAGTCACTCGCGGACGAAGGCCTCGTGGACGTGCTGCGAAACGGCGACGGCGAGGCGGTGTACCGGCGCTGCGCAGTGAGTGCGCACCACCACCACCTGCTGTGCAGGAACTGCGGGAAGGCGGTGGAGGTGGAAGCACCCGCCGTGGAAACGTGGGCGGTCCGCACGGCCGCCGAGCATGGGTTCACCGAGGTGGACCACACGGTGGAGATTTTCGGCCTGTGCCCGGACTGCACCGCCCTCAAGGCTGCCGGGAAGCTGTAAGCACCCGTCCGTTGATGCCCCGCGCGGCACGCACCGAGCTGATGACCCGGCACACGACGTAGATCAGGAATGACAGTGTTGTGACGTAGGGGCTGATGGGAATCCGGCCGCCCAAAGCCAGCAGGATTCCGCCCACCGTTGCCGTCACTGCGAAGACGACGCTCAGGACTACCGCCGCCACCGGCGAGGACGTGACCCGCAACGCCGCCGCCGCAGGCGTGATCAGCAGGGCAAGCACCAGCAGGGCGCCTACCACCTGGATGGACAGGGCCACGCTGACGCCCAAGAGGACCATGAACACGAGGGCCAGCGTCCGGACCGGGACTCCCCGCGCCTCGGCAAGCTCCGGATCCACGCTGGCAAAGTTGAGCGGCCGCCAGATGGCCAGCAGTACAAGCATCACGACGACGGCTGTCCCGGCGAGCGCCTGGAGCTGGACGGTGTCCACGGACACGATTTGCCCGGTGAGGAGCCCGAACTTGTTCGCGGCGCGGCCCTGGTACAGGGACAGGAACAGGATTCCCAGTCCCAGGCCGAACGGCATGATTACCCCGATGGTTGAGTTCTTGTCCCTGGCCCGGACCCCCATCAGGCCCAGCAGCAGGGCTGCCGCCACTGATCCGATCAGCGAGCCAAAGACCACATCAGCGCCGACCAGCAGGGCAAAGGCCGCGCCGGCGAAGGAAAGTTCCGAGATGCCATGGACCGCGAAGGCCAGGTCCCGCTTCATGACGAACGTGCCGACGAGGCCGCCGAGAAGCCCCAGGATGGCGCCCGCCCAGATGGAGTTCTGGACCAGCACCAGCAGTTCGCCGTAATTCTCGAAGTTGAAGATCGCCCCCAGGATGCTGTCGGCGTCCATTACGCCACCTCCCCTGCCAGGGCGTCGGCCGCGGCGTGGTGGTGGGTGGTGGCATCGGGCAGGCCAACGACGATGATCCGGCCGTTGGCGTGGATCACCTCAACGTGGCTGCCATAAAGATCCGAGAGCACTTCCGTGGTCATCACCTCTTCGGGCGTTCCCACCCGGAACCGTCCTCCTGCCAGGTAGAGGATCCGGTCGACGTACTCGATGATGGGGTTGATTTCGTGGGTGACGAAGACAACGGCGCTGTTGTGTTCGCGGCTTTGCTTGCTGATCAGGGCGCTCACCGCCTGCTGGTGGTGCAGGTCAAGGGACAACAGCGGCTCGTCGCAGAGCAGGACCTGCGGATCCGTCGCCAGCGCCTGCGCCACCCGGAGCCGCTGCTGTTCTCCGCCGGAGAGCTGGCCAACCGGGACTTTGGCGTAGTCGGAGGCGCCCACCATCTCCAGGAGCTGGTCTACGCTGCGGTTCGTCTTGCCCGCCGAAAGCCGGACGCCCCACCGGTGTCCGTCCACTCCCAGGGCCACCAGGTCCCGGGCGCGCATCGGCGTGTCCTGCGGAAAGGATTTTTGCTGGGGAATGTAGCCAATCAGGCTGCTGCCGCGTTCCACCGGCCGGCCGCCCAGCGATGCCTGCCCGGAGTGCAGCTTTTGCAGGCCAAGGAGGACTTTCAGGAAGCTGGTTTTGCCACTGCCATTGGGACCCAGCACGGCGAAGAACTCGCCGGGCCTGATCTCCAGGTCCAGGTCCTCCCAGAGCGTGCGCTGGCCGAACTTAAGGCACGCCTTGTTGAGGCTGACGACGGATTTCACCGGTTTGACTCCAGGATTTTGCTGATGTTGTTCACATTGTCCGTCATCCACTGCAGGTAGGTCTTGCCCTCAGGCAGGGTTTCGGTGAAGTCCACCACCGGAATCCCGGCGGCTTCGGCCGCCTTCTTCAGCGCTTCCGTCTGGGGGCCTTCGGTCTGGGCGTTGTAGGCGAGCAGCCGAACCGCCTTGGAAGCCACCAGGTCGGTGGCGTCCTTCATGGCCGCAGGCGGCACATCGGTGCCTTCCTCGATGGCCGCAGTGTATTGCCCAGGTGTGGCGTTCGTCAGGCCTGCATCTTCGAGCAGGTAGAGCGGCACGGGTTCAGTGACTGCAACCTGGCCCCCGGCTGCGGCGCCTTTCCCTGACTCCAGCTTGCTGTGCAGCTCCGACAGGGATGACTTGAAGGAATCCGCGTTGGCCCTGAACGTGGCGGCAGAACCAGGATCCAGGGTGGCGAGTTTTTCCGCGACACCCTCGGCCACCTTTTCCATCGCCGGCAGGCTGTACCAGACGTGCTCGTTGAAGTCGCCGTGGTCGTGTCCGTCGGGCGCTCCTGCCGCCGGCCCGGTCGGTGCCTGGGTTTCGGCTTCCGGGTGGGCAAGGCCGGAAATTTCGACGGCGGTCAGCACCGATCCGCTGTCGAGCTTGCCGGCCTCCACCAGGGTATGGAGGAAGTCGTCGTAGCCGCCGCCGTTTTCGATGACCAACTGCGCCTTGGAGACGGTGAGACGGTCCTGGGCGTTTGCCTCGTAGGAGTGCGGATCCTGGCCGGCATTGTTGATGATGGCGGTGACGGTGACCTTGTCCCCGCCAATGGTCCTGGCGATGTCCCCGTAGACATTCGTTGAGGCCACGATGTTGATCCCCTGCGCGGCGGGCGCCCCGGACGGCTGCGGGCTGCACGCACCCAGCAGGAGCCCAACGCCCGTCAAGGCAGCAAGGAAGGAACTGGCAGCGGCTGTACGGCGCACGGAAAACCTCGGTTCAGGCCAATGGGGAGGAGGACAGTGCAAGCCTATAGCTAAATGCGAATGATTCCTATTTAGGCTGAGGGCGGGGTGGCACAGTCACGGCGGGGCGCCCCAGCCAACCGGGGCGCCCCGCGTGCTCAGCTCCCGTTCGGCTGCCCCAGCCGGCGGATGCCGGTCGCCTGTGTCGCGTCCCGGATTTCCCCGACGAGCTGTTCAATGACGTCTTCGAGGAAGAGGACACCGCGGGTGGTGCCGTCGGGGCCGATTACACGCGCCAGGTGGGACCCGGTGCGCTGCATGACGGACATGGCCTTTTCGATTTCGTCCCCCAGCGCCAGGTTTGCCAGCGACCGGACACGGCTCTCGGCAATCGGCAGTTCGTAGGCGGACTCCGGAATGGAGAGCACATCCTTCACATGGAGGTAGCCGTAGAGCATGTCCTCGTCATCCAGCATCGGAAAGCGGGAAAAACCTGTGCGGCTGACGGCTTTCTCAAACTCCACGGGGGTGGTGGAAGCCCCCAGCATGACCAGGTTTTCGATCGGCACCATGATGTCCTGTGCCGTGTGTTCGGAGAACTCGAGCGCGCCGGTGATGAGCCCGGCGTCGTCATCAACCAGCCCGTGGCGGGTGGACTCCTGGACGATCGACTGCACCTCCTCCAAGGTGAAGGAGGACGTCACCTCGTCCTTGGGCTCGATCCGCATGAGTTTCAGGATGTGGTTCGCCGACCAGTTAAGGGCCGAAATTACCGGATGCACCAGCCGCGAGATGAACAACAGCGGCGGGGCCAGGGCCAGCGCCGCCTTGTCCGCAACGGACACCGAGATGTTCTTGGGCACCATCTCGCCGAACGTGACATGCAGGAAGGTCACCACCATCAGGGCCACCGCGAAGGCCGCCACGTCGGCAACTTCCGCCGGCAGGCCCACCGTCTCAAGGGGGACGGCCAGCAGATGGTGGATTGCCGGTTCGGCCACCAGCAGGATCAGCAGCGAACAGACGGTGATGCCCAGCTGCGCGCAGGCCAGCATCAACGAGACGTTCTCCATGGCGCGCAGGGTGGTCTGGGCGCGTTTGGACCCAGTGTCCGCCAAAGGCTCTATCTGGCTGCGGCGGGCCGACATAATGGCGAATTCGGCGGCCACGAAAAAGGCGTTGCCCAGCAGGAGGAAGCCCAGCCAGAGTATTCCGGCCCAGTCGCTCATGGCCTGCTCCTGTCATTGGGGTCCTGCGCGGCCGGTTCATCCGCGGGGTGGAAGCAGATCCGGTCGATCCTGCGTCCGTCCATCCTGGTGACGCTGAGCGTTCCGCCTCCCACCGGGACGGTGTCGCCCACAAGGGCGATCCTCCCGAGCTTGCTCATGACGTAGCCGCCGACGGTCTCGTATGCCGCTTCGTCGGGAACGCTCAACCCTGGAATCTGCTCGGACAACTCATCGGGGCGGAGGAGCCCGGGGAAGTACCAGTCACCGGAGGCGCTTTGCAGGAGTCCGGGCCGGACCCTGTCGTGCTCGTCCGCCACCTCGCCCACAATTTCCTCGACGAGGTCCTCCAGGGTGGCGATGCCTGCCGTACCGCCGTATTCATCAAGCACGACGGCGAGCTGGAGGTTTCCCTCCCGGAGCTCGGCCAGCAGTGCATCAAGGTGGATGGTCTCGGGCACCCGCAGCACCTCGGTCATGATGGCGCCCGCTTCAAGGTTCCTGCGCCGGTCCCAGGGAACGGCGACGGCCTTCTTGACGTGCACCAGGCCGCGGATGTCATCGGCGGAATCACCAATGACAGGGAAGCGGGAGTACCCGGTCCGGCGCGCTGCGTCCACCACATCCGCTACTGGCTGGTCTGCGTCGATCGTCTCCAGCCGGATGCGCGGCGTCATGACATCCGCAGCTGTACGGGTGGAGAAATTCAGGGTACGCGCGATGAAGTTTGCAGTCCCGGCGTCGAGCGTTCCCATCGCCGCGGACCTGCGGACGAGGGAGGCAAGCTCGGCGGGGGTCCGTGCTCCCGAAATTTCCTCCTTGGCTTCCAGTCCGAAGACGTTCAGGACCCTGTTGGAAAAGCCATTGAGGACCAGGATGGCCGGCTTGAAGATCGCCGTGAAAACCAGTTGCGGCCCGGCAAGCGCCCGGCCCACCGGAAACGCGAGGGCGATTGCCATGTTTTTTGGCACCAGCTCACCCAAAAGCATGGACAGCAGCGTTGCCACCACCATGGCGAGGATGAGCGAGATGGACTGCACGGCCACGGCCGGGAGTCCGACGGCGGCCAGCGGCGCCTCGAGGAGCCGGCCCACCGAGGGTTCCATGACGTAACCGGTGAGCAGCGTGGTCAACGTGATGCCGAGCTGGCAACTGGACAGCTGGGTCGACAGCGACTTGAGGCAGGTGAGCAGCGGCACTGCGCCGGTGTCGCCGTCGTCAATGGCGCGCTGGACGGTGGACTGGTCCAAAGCGATGAGGGAGAATTCGACGGCCACAAAGAACCCGGTGCCGGCGATCAGCAGCAGGCCTGCTGCCAGGAGGAGCCACTCCATTCAGCATCCCGCCTGGAGTGCGGAAACCGCCGGGAGCGTTATTGGCCTGGGAATGGAAAAGCTTCGGCCCGGCGGAGGATGGTCAGCGGAGCCCGAGGCCTGGTCCGTGCGGGTTGCGGCATGCTGGGCCGTTGGCTGGTGATGGGCGCGTTGTCGGGGTTTGCCGGCGCTGTGGGCGGACTGCGCGGGGCTTCTCTTGGAGCTCCGCTGACAGTGCCCAGGCCGGCACCTGGATTTACTGTCCATAAGAATTTCAGTCTACAGGAGCAGTGCCCTCACTGGACGCGCGGCAGGACGCCCGCAGCGGCCTTCATGCCAGGTACTGCAGGCCCTGCGCCGGCCGTGTCCGCAGGGCCCGGAGGACTGCGGAAGGAAGCCATTTTTGGGCCCCGGTTCGTCACTTCATGATTTGGGTCACCCTTATTGGCAGTTAACACGCGATGCTCACTAGACTTGCAAAGGTCCGGGTTCAGAGGACGCGGAGAGAGTGGTTCGAACGTAGTGCTGAAGCACCGGGGGGCCAAAGAGAAATCAAACTCATGGAAGAGGCGTATTTCAAGTGCCAGAGCAGCCAAGCCACCGTCTACCCGAGGAATTTGGCGGAAACGAGTGGCTCGTTGACGAACTGTACGAGCAGTACCAGCAGGACAAGAACGCCGTGGACGCCAAGTGGTGGCCTTTGTTCGAGTCCTTCGACTCAGGCAACGGTTCTTCTTCCAATGGAAATTCTGCCAACGCTGCCACCCCCGCTACCCGGGAACTCCCGGTTGTGAAGGCCGCTCCGGCATCGTCGCCGGCAGCCGCCCCTGCCACTCCCCCTGCCGCACCGGCGTCCGCTGCCCCGGCGCCTGCTGCTCCGGCCGCAGCCCCTGCACCCGTCAAGAAGGCCCCTGCCACGGAAGCGCGCGATGGCGGCAAGAAGACGGAAGCCGGGACCGGCTCGCAGCCCATTCCGGCGCAGCTGCCCAAGAATGTCAAAGCCCCCACCGCTCCGGAAGAGGACGTCGTCTCCGTCCTCCGCGGACCGGCCAAGGCCATCGCCACCAACATGGTCACCAGCCTCCAGGTACCTACCGCCACCAGCGTCCGTGCGATTCCGGCCAAGCTGCTCATCGACAACCGCGTCGTCATCAACTCCAACCTGGCCCGCGCCCGTGGCGGCAAGGTTTCCTTCACGCACCTCATTGGCTACGCCGTGATCCGCGCGCTTTCCCAGTTCCCGTCAATGAACGTGTACTACGACGAGGTCGACGGAAAGCCTGTTGCGGTCCAGCCGGCACACGTCAACTTCGGCATCGCCATCGACATGCCCAAGCCCGACGGCACCCGCCTGCTCATGGTCCCGAACATCAAGAAGGCCGAGACCCTCAACTTCGCCGAGTTCTGGCACACCTATGAGGACCTCATCAAGCGCGCCCGCAACGGCAAGCTCACCGCGGACGACCACCAGGGCACCACGGTGTCCCTGACCAACCCCGGCGGCATCGGCACCGTGCACTCGGTACCGCGCCTCTCCAAGGGCCAGGCGGCCATCATCGGCGTCGGCGCCCTTGACTACCCCGCCGAGTTCCAGGGCGCCAGCGAAAAGATCATCGCCCACAACGCCATCAGCAAGGTCCTCACCCTGACCTCGACGTACGACCACCGCGTCATCCAGGGCGCAGGAAGCGGCGAGTTCCTCAAGCTGGTTCACCAGCTGCTGCTGGGTGCGCAGAACTTCTACGACGAGATCTTCGAAGCCCTGCGGATCCCCTACGAGCCCGTCCGCTGGAGCGCGGACCTGCAGGTGGATCCTGCCGACGAGATCAACAAGGTGGCCCGGATCCAGCAGCTGATCCACTCCTTCCGCGTGCGCGGACACCTCATGGCGGATACCGATCCGCTGGAGTACGTGCAGCGCAAGCACCCGGACCTCGACGTCCTCACCTACGGCCTGACCCTCTGGGACCTGGACCGCGAATGGCCCACCGGCGGCTTCGGCGGCAAGCCGATGCTGAAATTCCGTGACATCCTCGGAGTCCTGCGTGATGCCTACTGCCGCACCACCGGCATCGAATACATGCACATCCAGGAGCCTGCCGAGCGCAAGTGGTTCCAGGACCAGCTGGAGCACCCCTACTCGAAGCCCAGCCGCGAAGAGCAGCTGCGGATCGTCTCCAAGCTGAACGCTGCCGAGGCCTTCGAAACCTTCCTGCAGACCAAGTTCGTTGGCCAGAAGCGCTTCTCGCTGGAAGGCGGCGAGTCCCTGATCCCGCTGCTGGATGCCATCATGTCCGATGCCGCCGACGACGGCCTGGACGAGGTCGCCATCGGCATGGCCCACCGTGGCCGCCTCAACGTTCTGACGAACATCGCCGGCAAGACCTATGCCCAGGTGTTCCGCGAGTTTGAAGGCACGCAGGATCCGCGCTCCGTCCAGGGCTCCGGCGACGTCAAGTACCATCTTGGCACCGAAGGCACCTTCACCTCGGACAACGGCAAGGAGACCAAGGTCTATCTCGCCGCCAACCCGTCGCACCTGGAAGCCGTGGACTCCGTCCTCGAGGGCATCGTCCGGGCCAAGCAGGACCGCCTGGACCAGGGCGAATCTTTCCCTGTCCTGCCCATCATGGTCCATGGCGACGCTGCCTTCGCCGGCCAGGGTGTGGTGGCGGAAACGCTCAACCTGTCCCAGCTGCGGGGTTACCGCACCGGTGGAACCATCCACGTCGTGGTCAACAACCAGGTCGGCTTCACCACGGCCCCGTCGTCGTCGCGTTCGTCCACGTACTCCACGGATGTTGCCAAGATGATCCAGGCGCCGGTCTTCCACGTGAACGGCGACGACCCCGAGGCAGTTGTCCGCATCGGCCAGCTCGCCTACGAGTTCCGTCAGCGCTTCCACAAGGACGTTGTCATCGACATGGTGTGCTACCGCCGCCGTGGCCACAACGAGGGCGATGACCCCTCGATGACCCAGCCGCTGATGTACAACCTGATCGAGGCCAAGCGCTCCGTCCGCAAGCTGTACACCGAGTCGCTCATCGGCCGTGGAGACATCACCGAGGAAGAAGCCGAGCAGCTGCTCCGCGACTACCAGGAACGGCTGGAGCGGGTCTTCGCCGAGACCCACGCCGCCCAAACCTCCCCGATTCCGATCGTGACCGCGGACTCCGCTGCCGTGTCCGACATCGAGCGGCCCATGTCGCAGCAGTCCGATTCCAGCGTCAGCGCGCCGGCCTCCACGGCCATCACCGCCGAGACCCTGGCCCGGATCGGCAAGGCACATGTCGAGATCCCCGAGGGCTTCACGGTCCACCCCAAGCTGAAGCAGCTGCTGGAAAAGCGCGAGCAGATGTCCCGCCAGGGCGGCATCGACTGGGGCTTCGGCGAGATCGCGGCCTTCGGCTCCCTGATCATGGAAGGCGTCCCCGTACGCCTTGCCGGCCAGGACTCGCGCCGCGGGACCTTCGTGCAGCGCCACGCCGTCTTCCACGACCGCGCCAACGGCAAGGAATGGCTGCCGCTGGGCAACCTCTCCGATGACCAGGCCAAGCTGTGGATCTACGACTCGCTGCTGTCCGAATACGCTGCCATGGGCTTCGAGTATGGCTACTCTGTGGAACGCCCGGACGCCCTGGTGCTCTGGGAAGCCCAGTTCGGCGACTTCGTCAACGGTGCACAGACCATCATTGATGAATTCATCTCCTCTGCCGAACAGAAGTGGGGCCAGCGCTCCTCGCTGGTCCTGATGCTCCCGCACGGTTACGAAGGCCAGGG